>JBHHXT010000199.1:0-9110 GCA_046757165.1 bacterium
TTGCCGTGGGAGTGCCGGTGGTGCAGTTCTCGGTATCTTTAACCTGGCCGTTTCGAATCGCGCTAGAGGAGAGCTCAATGTTATCGCCGTTTCGGCTTCGCTCTTTCACCAGCAGGTGGATGCAAGGCAAGCCCCGCTTCATGCGCTGTCGATTGATTCCACGAAAAAAACGGTAATATTCGGGAACGACGATGGCTAAAGAGATTTTTGGGCTAATATCCTTGTTTTCTATGAAATCGTACTTTAGGTCGGCGAAGGTATTCAGAGGGCGAATTTCTGCTCTGTTTGTGTAGCCGAGCTCATTGACGAATTCCTGCACTCTTGCTACTCTTTCTTGGTAGGGGAGTACATCATAATCCTTGGTGTT
This sequence comes from bacterium, assembly GCA_046757165.1. Classification (GTDB taxonomy): domain Bacteria; phylum Zhuqueibacterota; class Zhuqueibacteria; order Oceanimicrobiales; family Oceanimicrobiaceae; genus JBHHXT01. The sequence goes on from JBHHXT010000199.1 coordinate 368, forward strand.
TCGTACGAGAGAGTTAGCCGTGACATAAATGAGAACGTGGTGGGCATAATCGAAGGCGACTCGGATATAATCTTGATGACCTGAGTGAAACGCGTCGAAGGTGCCACCGATTGAGGCGAACCTCACCAAAAACCGATCAGTTGAAAGCATGACTGAGTAACCCGTTGATGTCCGTACAGAGAATGCTTCCTATTAATGATAAGAAAAATTTGGCACCCACGATGAATCAGATTTTCGGCAGTCAGTATCTAATAGTAAGCTTCAGGGTCAGATTTTGCGGAAAGATTTCCTTCATCCCTGTTCGGAAAGCTGCGAGGACTAATTCCATAATCTCACAGAAAACTCTAATCTATTCTTATTTGAAATAGAATCAAGATAAATAAAGGCAATCTTTGCTAAGAAATTGATACAGTCATATCCACAGTAATTCTGCAAAGCTTGCCAAAGTGAGATTATTGAAAGAGGATTGCCAATGAAGGACACGGTTATAGACAACAATCGTTTCATGGAGCAAATCCTCAACCACGACGACAGTGACAGAATGGTTGCAAAACTCAACCTGTTGTCCGATGCGAGTGATGCATTGCTCTCTGAGTTCGAAAACAGGCCTTTACCCGAAAAGCTGGAGCATGTTGTCGAGAAAGCCCTGGAAATCCTGGACGCAGAACTTTGTAGCCTTTGGCTCGCCAGCAAAGAAAAGATTCACCTTGAAACGAGCTACTCGCAAAAAGGTAAAGTTAGGCATGACAAAAAGGTTATTCGACCTATCGCAACAGGTCCCCGCGCCGGATTGACCGGCCACATCGCCTATAATAAGAAAGTTTTCAACTGCTTTGGAGAAGAGCTGCGAAAGCACGATGCCATAAATGAAAAAATTCCGCCCCACTTCGTGCCTTCCAGGAAAATGTACTCCGAGCTCGCCTACCCCATGCTGGATCGTGAAAAAAATCTGGTCGGCCTCTTAGTTGCTTATAACAAAAAAGGCGAGGATGGCAAGCCCCTTCAAGATAGGGGCTTTTCAAGAGAATTCGACGAGCCTTTGATGAAAATCCTGACGACCAAGATTGCCATCTCGCTCAAGAATGCCGAGCAGCTCAAGAAGCTGCGCGACTATGAGCTTATCGTCGAAAGCACGCCGGACCCGGTCATCATTTCTTCAAAGATGGGTGTGATTTCCTATATGAACCCGGGGGCCATCAAGCTTTTCGGCAATCTCATCGGCTGCCAGGTAGCCGACTATTATCCCTCAGACCACGTTTCCGAAGGACTCGACAAAGCAATAGAGGTGAGAAGACAGCTCTTGATGCTGAAGGATAATCGCCTGAAGAATTTTGAAACCGCCTTTATGAGCAAAGAGGGTGAGAGCATTCCTATCAGTTTATCCGTCAGCCTGCTTTATGATGAGCATGGCAAAGAAGCCGGCACCATCGGGATTGCGAAAGACTTGCGGGAAATCAAAGCGCTGGTCTCAGCCGGGCAATCTCTGTTGGAAACCCACGACATTGATGAAATCTTGAATCGTATTACGAAAACCAGTCTGCGGACACAAAACACGGTGCGGGCGTATATCAAGCTCTATGATGAAAAGAGCGACAGACTGTTTTTCCGGGCGTTGAATTCAAAGAATCCTGGAGAAACTTTTCCAGTCGACTCGACGCCGAAAGACGAGGGCATGACGGGGTATGTCTTTCAAACCCAGAAGGCCTATCTTTCAAACGATGTATCCGCCGAACCCGAAGGTCGATACTTCAGACTTTTCGATGACGTGAAGTCCAAAATCGTGGTCCCGATGACTTACATCGACAAGGAGACTGGCGAGGTCAAAAAGCTCGGCATCATCAGCGTTGATAGCGATAAGCCCAATGCATTTTCGAATAATGACCTCTATTTCCTCTCCAACCTTGCCAACCAGGCTTCAGTCGCGCTGCAAAATGCAAATCTCATTGCTTCAAAAAACAAGATTATTACGCGGCTGCGCGCTTTCGATAGAGTTCAGCATTCGACCACTGGCAAAGATTTGAAAGTCGACCATATCTATGAAGCCCTCCTCGATGCCGTGGTGGATATCCTCGGGCTGAAATATGCCACCATTTCAGTCATTGACAGCGACAGGCAGATGATTGGAACCATAAGAGCGAGAAATGTCGACGATGCGTTCCTTGCATGTGCGTGGCACCCGTTAGATAGCAAGGATATCCAGGCCTGGGTTGCGCGACATAAGGAGCATGTTTATCTCACCGGCTGGGATGAACGGTTGGATAAGGATATTTTCAAAACCTACGGCCACGGCAGCCTGGTGCGGGTGATCATTCCGATCATCGCGCGCGGTGAAGTGCTCGGCACACTGGAGACGGGCTATGACAAATCACATAAGTCAGAGATAACCGAGGATGAAATTGCGACCCTGCAAAAACTCGTCAGTCTGGCTGCGGTCGGCATTGAGCAGGCGAATCTGTTGGGTCGATTGCGGGAGGATATTGCCCTGAGAAATGAGCTTGAAAAACAGCTCGATGCCCTGAATCAGGCGAGTATTCAGATTCTCAACTCCACCAAAGAAGAGGAGGTCATCAATCATATTTTCAGAAGCCTGGAGAGAATCGGGTACACAGAGGGAATGTTGTCATTGGTCAACGAAGATACGGGCAAGATCGAAGGCAAGTATGCTTTTGGGGACAAATGGAGACATATCCCTCCATCTGAAGCGATGTATGACTTGAAAGGGAAAAACCTGCTCGCTCGAGCGATTCATTCGAGACGGTCAATTCTGTGCAAGAACTGCGCGAAGGACCCGCGCTGGAACAAGAAACTGGCGAGAGAAGCGAAGATCAAATCGCAATATGTCATCCCGCTGATCGTCAAGAACAAGCCCATCGGCACGTTGCAGATCGATTTGTCGGAGTGGCAGGATCTGGTTTATGGTGACGAGGTGCTCTTTGCGCGACGCATGAATGTGCTCGAGACCTTTGCCAGCCAGTCGGCCATCGCGATTCGAAATATCCGGGATATGGTGACCATCGACAACCTGGAAGAAAACATCGCCGAAACCGCACATGAATTTCGCAGCCCCTTACACAACATCATGACCCAGCTCGGTGGCTTGAAAGATTCCCTCGAACATAGTAGAGATGAAAAAGAAATCGACCGGTTTGTCAACATCATCGAAGAGCAAATCTATCGCGCCAAGCGGCAGGTCAACAATTCCTTGCTGGCGAGCAGGCGTACTCGCAAAACGATGGAATTCGACTTCAAATACGGATATATTCAGGATGTCATCAAAGAGTGTGTCGACGCCTACAAGCTGCGCGCCATGGAGCGAGGAATCAATATCATCGTCCGTGACAAGATCAAGAAGTTGCCCGGCTTCAAATTCGACCACGTGAAGATGGAGCAGGCCATGACCAATCTCATCGATAATGCGGTAAAATATTCACATTATAACCAGGCGATCGATATCCTCGCGTTTGATGACGGAACAAGAATTCACATAGAAATCAGTGACCGGGGGATGGGGATCCCACCCAAGGAGTTCGATGCTATCTTCAAAGGGTTTACCAGGAGTGAGGCCAAGGACAACATCAGGTATATTCCCGGCACCGGCCTGGGCTTGAAGATTTGCAAAGAAATTATTGAACAGCACGGCGGCGAGATCAGCGTCAGCAGTGTGGCCATGTCGCAGAATCCACAAAAGATCAAAGAGTTTCAGGATCACAAAACGACGTTCAAAATCACGCTTCCCAAGAGGTCCAAAGGAGATAGAATCAAATGACCCGAGTCCTTTTCGTTGAAGATGAGCCCTGGGGAGTCGACAGCTATTTTCCAAGCTTGCAAAGGAGTGATTTCCAATGTGTGCTGGCTCAAAATCTAAACGACGCGATTGATAAATTGCAGAGTGAAGAATTCCACCTGGTATCGCTCGATATCATGTTTTCTCGGGGAAGAGGGGTAGAAGAAAAAGTAGAACAGCGGTCAGCCGGCCTCCGACTGCTGCAGCTCATCCGCAACGGAGAAATCCCGAACTGCGATCGGGCTTTGAAGGTGATTGTGCTCACGGCTTTGGCAAGCGATCAAATCGAGAAAGAAGTCAGGAAGCTTGGCGTCTTTGCCTATTTGACCAAACCGGTGGCGTTTCAAAAAGTCATCGATACGTTCAAGCGCTCGAAGATTAAGTAGCACATCAAAGTACCTGGGCAAGAATAAGATGGATTTCACGGTAGCCATACGCCCTTGTGGGGTATCCTCGGAGAAGCGACCCACAAGGGGTCGGGGCTACGATTCAATGTTACTATTGAAATGCCAAATTAATAATGCACAGGTTCAAAAGATAAAATCCGCGGCGAGGCGCCATGTATAAGAATCCCTTTGTTTATAAGCGGCCCCTGTGCCCGGGCCGGGATGATCTTGTCACCATCGAGCGGCGAGTCCTCCAGGAGAAAGCGAGCACAAGCCTGAAGTTCGGGCAATGGCTCTCCGTTTGTTGTGCCAAGAAAACGGGCAAAACCAGCTTTTTGTTGCGCTTGATGCATGACTGCCGGGCGCTTCATCCCAACTGGCGTTTTGTCATGGTGCGAGCGGAAGATTTTCTGAAGTTTACGCTCGATGAATTGCAATACGTCCTGCAGGCGAAATTGCGCGCAGAAATTGCCGCGAGCTCATCTCAATTCTCCACCCGGGAGTCACCACCCGGTGAGAATCGCGAGATACCCCATGCTTTGTCGATGATTGGCAGGGAGTTGAAGGATGGGCAAAGAATCATCTTTGTGCTGGATGGGCTCGAAAATGCGCCAAGAGAATTCTTTCAAGTCGTTCTCAGAGAGCTCATCAACCTCTTCCACGCACAGGATACCGATAAGACACTGGCAAAATTCCAATTCATCATCGCCGGCTGTCTTCCTCCCAATGAGCTCCGCCTCGATAACGGCCTTTCGTTTTCCGAATATGCCACCAAAACATTTTTGGAGGACTTTCCATTTGAAGATGTTGAAAACATGGTGCAAAAAGCGGCCGAGCATCTTGAAGTGCGTTGTCAAAACGGTTTTACACGCCTGATCTACGAGATGACCTCCGGCACCGGGTATCTCATCCAAAAGATTTGTTATAAGATACTGGAGATCGCCTTTCTGCGCAAGGTCTCGCCAGAATTCACCTTGAAAAGCGGTGAAGAAGCCATCCAGAGCATCATCCGGGAGAGTGAAACGAATGTCGAGGTGATTATTCAGCAAGTGGAAAAAAAGAAGAGCCTGATAGAAGGTCTGATCCGGGCCATGCGAAATGGCACCATCTCTTCCTACAAGTTCGACCCGGATCTGCAAACCCTGGTATCGATTGGAGCGTTGTCGCACCGGAATGGCATCTATCGTCTCAGAAATCAAATCTTTGAAAAGATTTTTCAGGATTACTTCACTGCTGAGCGTTTAGCCAACAGGTATTATGCTGAGAAAAACTATCACCGCGCCAAAGAGCTCTTTTTTGATGCCATCGCGCAACAAGACAATGCCAGGAACGCCCTGGAGAACCTGCTCGTGAGCGTCAGAGCGATCGGAGAAAACGCAAATCAGAGGGATTTCGTCACCAGGATTCTTCAGGTGTTTGCGGATTCTGTTGAGGGCGTGCAAAATTGTTCCCTGTTTTTGCTCGACAAGCACAACAATCACATGAAGATTGCCGAAGCTTTGGGACTCAGTCCGGACATTGTGGCCAACTTTGACCTGGATTACGGAGAGGGGGTGGCAGGATTGGTTGCACAAACCGGGCGCACCCGGGTGATTCGTGACGTGACCGATGAGGTCGAATGCCCGGAATTTGTCGCCCGGGACATCGCGCAAAAGCTGAATATCGGGGCCATGCTCTCGATGCCCCTGCGGATCGGCGGAGAAGTGCTTGGCGTGATCAACTTATGTCTGCGTAAGCCGCATGAATTCACGCACAGCGAGATCAAGATGCTGGAAATCATGGCGACGCAGGTCTCCATCGCGCTGCAGAACAAGCCGCTTTACCAGAGCCTTGAACGGCATGAAGATTATTTCCACGCCCTGAGCAAGTCCATTGAAAGTCTCGAGGCCCATATCGATTCGGAGCTTGTGTTTGAGAATATCCTCGAGTCGGCCCGACGGATTACCGGATGGGAGAAAACCTATATTGTTTGCAAGAATACATCGACGAATTCCTGGCAGTTTGTCTTTCCAAAGAAGCTAGCACAAAATTATCCGACCTTACGCACGCCAGAACTCAGAAATGGCGAAGGCACTGCAGGTGTCGTCTTGAAGACGGGAGCGCCGTACCTGGTGTCGGACGTGCAACACAACAGACAGTACTTCCCGATGTGGAATGACGTAAGCTTCGAGTATGCCACACCGGTGGTCAGCGATGGCGAAATTGTCGGCTGTTTGGCCGTCGCAGGTTCCGATTTTGCTGCTTTTTCAGAAATCCATCAAATCATTCTTTCTAGCTTAGCCACTTTGACGAGCCTTGCCATCAAAAAGCAGCGCCTGTACGGCATTGCCGAGAAGCAGACGCAGCAGGTGATCACCTTGAAGGCCATCGGCGAAGTGATCAGCAATGAAAAAAGAGAACAGGAGCTGCTCAATTTGATTGCACAAGAGTGCCTGAAAGTCGTGGAAAGACCGGACAAGACTGCCTTTATTCTCTTGATGGATAAAGTGCGAGACAGACTCATGGTCAGAGCGGCCAGTGGCGAAGATGAATCTGGCCGTGACTATATCGGCATGTCCCTCTCCATGAAGGAACGGGGCGTGGTAGAGTGGGTGCTCGGTCACAAAGAGCCGTGTTTCGTGAATGATTTGAAAAATGGGTCGAACGGCTGTGTCTTTAATCCCCGGGCACGGTCCGAGATCGCCGTGCCGCTTATTTTTCATGGCGAGATTTTGGGCGTGATCGATGTGCAAAGCAAGCAAGCGGGTAGTTTTGATTTGCTGGACCAGGAATCTCTGACTGCTGTTGCGAACAATGCCGCGGTGGCCATCAAAATAAGCGAGCTGTGCAACAGACGGTTGATCGAGCTGGAAGCCCTCTACGGGATTGGGAAAAAAATCAGTTCGAGTATCAATGTGGGGGAGATTCTGCGAACGATTTGCCGGGAAGCGTTGACTGCCATCGGCAACGAAAATCGTAACGTATCGGTGCAGATTTTGCATCCTGAAGAGCAAGACTGGATTCTGGAGCTTGCGCTCGGTCCTGGCTCGAGAGATGCCAAACCGTCGAAAGATATTCTGGAAGAAAACAGCATGCTGAAATGGGCAATCGAAAACAAACGGCATTTGCTCATCCCCAATGTCCGTGAAGAGTCTATGTACGCCTATCAGCATTCGGGGATGAAATCTGCCGTCCTGGTTCCCATTATTTTTGATGAGCGCTTCATCGGCATGATCACCATGGAAAGCCGGTTGGAAGACGACTTTGGCGAAAATGAGCTCAGGCTCTTGAAAGGCTTGGCCAACCAGGCCGGCGTTGCTCTCGAGAATGCCCGGTTGAGTCAGAACCTGGCAACCACACAATTGCAGCTCTCAAATGAACTGGAAGCTGTTGCTATCGAGGCGGCGCTTGCTGGCCTGGTGCATGATATCAAGAATATTTCGACACAGATCGCAGGGGAAACACAATGGCTGCGCAAGTGTGAAAACGGCAACAAGCTCGATCTTAGACAGGTGAAGTCGGCCATTCAGAATATCAATTCCTATGTTATGAAAGTAGAAGAGCTGACAGACAGCGTGCGAAATCGGGCTTATAAGCTACCTCCCGAATTGAAACGACAAAATCTGAAGGAGGTCGTGGAAGAAGCTTGCGAGCTTGTTTCCGTCAAGGCTCTGCGCTCCAGGGTCGATATTTGCTGGGCTGAGCACGATTTTGATATCCACCTGAATGTCGATTCCGGCAGGTTGACGCGTGCATTCTTTAATATCATGACCAATGCCATCGATGCCATGCCGGGAGGCGGCGCTTTGAAGATTCGGGCGCAAAAAACGGAGGCATATCTCGAAATCGACTTCACAGACACCGGCAGAGGCATCCAGCCGGAACATCTCAACAAGGTTTTGAGTCCCTTTATCACAACGAAAGAAGAGGGGTACGGGCTGGGTCTGGCGATCACCAGACGTATCGTCGAAATTGATCACAAGGGGAAGTTGAAACTCCAGAGTATTCCGGGGCAGGGCACCACGGTCAGCGTTCGCATCCCCCTGAATTCCAATCAAACCAGGCACACGCCCCGCGAGGTTCAGGCCAGGATCAATTCTGCTACGAAACAACGCGTCAGCAGGACAAGAAAGACGAAAGTGCACATCCTGGTGGTGAATGATGAAAAGGGAATGCTGGAGAAAATCAGAAGAAAATTGCGCGGGGCTGGCTATCAGGTCACGGGAACTGAATATGGGAAAAAAGCAGTGGCGTTGTGTAGACGTCGGCAATTCAGCGCGATCATTTTGGACTACCATCTCAAAAAGGATACAAGCCCGACACGCACGGCACTCGATTTTCTTCCGGAAATCAGGAAGGAGTTCCCGACAATCCCGATTATCCTGACCTCGGCCTCACTGCAGGAAAATCCTTCGCCTGACAATGAGTATGATTATTTCCTGGAGATCAACGCGGCATTTTGGGATGAGATACTGCCGCTTCTGCATACCTGTCTACAAGTTAGCAGTAATGAAATAAAGTGTTCATAATCACGGAATGAGTGGAAGAGCTGAACAGAATTAAACCACGAAGTACACGAAGGGCACGAAGTGGA
>JBHHXT010000200.1:0-9102 GCA_046757165.1 bacterium
GATCAGGCGGGGTGTTCACGCTTTAGCGTGTTTTTCCCCGCCCCTGCAAGCTAACTAAAGCTTGAACTACACCGGCCCGTCCCCCCGGTTGGGAGCCGTTTGCGTCGGGCGTCGATCAGGCGGGGTGTTCACGCTTTAGCGTGTTTTTCCCCCCTGCCCCCCCTGCAAGCTAAAGCTTGAACACCGGCCCGTCCCCCCGGTTGGGAGCGGCTCTGCGCGCTTTGCGGACTCGGCGTGAGGCGATATTCAAAACACGAATTCAAATCAGTCGGGTGCGTTCGTATTTGTTTCGAATTTCGGATTTAGATATTCGGATTTCCTTTTCGTGACCTGGTCCGCGAAAAGGCTTAGATTCTGATCTTCTGCAATTATTTTCTTAATCTCATTTAATTCATGACCTCTTAGCGATATTCCTCCGACGTGACCGTGCGCTCATTGGGGTTGGACGCAAAAGCCAGAAGGACCCCTATCGTGAACAAAATATTATGCAGAATGTTCAAAATGGCATGTGCATAGAAAAGTTGAACCAGAAGGGTACGGGATTCTAGGTACATAAATGCAACAATGATGGTTGAACCACTGTAGTAAACCACGATTGCTAACAATATCCAAAAACGATAACTCCTTAGTAGGAAAGATGACTCGCCTGTGCAGAGTCTATTGAGTGTATAGGATGCGAACCCTGCTACCAACAAAAGTGATAGTGGCCTGGATACATAGTTTATCGTATCCGCTTCAAAGTTTTCCACCCCGGACAATTTGAGCATCAAATAAACGGTAAAGTAAACCGGAATGCTTACGCTGATGAAGTTCGAAACCAGTCTTCTTTCTTGCCAAGACGATAACATGTGTGCTAAAATGCCATATTCGATCGGTGTATAGATATGGATGAGCCAGGCGTTGGGCTTGCTTTGAAGACTATAGATCGAATACATGATATCTGTAGTAGCAGCAACAATAAAGAATATCCATAATATAATGAAAGATCTCCTTTGGTTCGTATGGCAAAGGAGTACCGTGCAGGCAAAAAAAGGAAGAATTGTGGCGATGTTTGAAAGTATGATGAGTAACGGTCTATTGAACACAGTATCGCTAGATATTAGAAGTATTCGCGTGAGAGTGAAACGCGTTTATGCATGCCATAAAATAGCAACGCCGAGAACTAAATCAAGAAAAAGATTCCAAACCTCGCGTTTGCCAATTAATTGTAATTAATGTAATTAATATAATTAGATACATAGGAGAGGCTTGACGGCCCCGGGAGGACCGGAACCACCAAGCCAAATTGGTAAAGGAATAACTATGCTGCTTCTGAATACCGTATGTCTGATTTGGCATTTGAATTGTGGGCGCACACAGAGGAGAAGTCTTTTGTTAATAGATTAAAGTCGCAAAAGGGAGGACATCCCATAGACATTTCCATGAACTGCCCAAAAAACATATCGCCGCCGAATGTGTCAACACCGACGAGAACCATGACGGGCGTTTTGTCCTCTTTCGCGCCGTAGAGGAAACGGATGCCCACGCACTCCTGCTGCGACAGGAGCTTTTGCAGCGCCTGTTTGCCAAAGAAACCGCCTTTGGGGTCTTCCGGATTTTGCAGGCGATAGGTGGCGGTTAGGCGGGCCGCATCTTCAAGGGCGATGTCGTGGTTAACCCGTGTTTTGTCATAAACGCCTTGCATTGTAAACGGCGGATTGAACATGGCGCGCTTAACAGGCTCACCTTTGAGGAGGTCCTGGCGTTCGGCATTGGCTCCCACCAGCACCAGCACCTTGCGCCCATCCTCGGTGACAGCGTAGTAGTACCGCACCCCAACTGCCCCGGGCTGTTCGATAAGCGCTTCGATGGCTCGTTTGTCAAAGTAACAACCGGCAGGCCCGTTGTGTGCTCGGTAGCTTTTGATGAAATCAACTCCCTCGATCACCGTGATCGAGTGGTTTTCATTTCCGGTGAACTTCTTGCGGATAATCTTCATGACTTTTCTCCATTTATGGGTTAGAGTTCATGTGAACTGTCTCACAGGCTGCTCAATTCGTTTGGTGCGAATCAGGTTAAGTTCGCGTTTTCACCTGTAATTATTTGCCCCGGGTTTGAAATCTTTCATGACGTGCCTCCTTTTTTTAGGGAAAGATTTCCGGATGAGGTGGCCTGTGTCTTAGATGCCTTGCAAGAATGGAGAATCTGACATTGAAATAGCGGGGTTGATCTCAGGCCGCGACCGCAGAGCTCGCGGAGGTTCGGGTTTCGCGGAGTCTGAGTGGGGGTGAATGTGAGATGGGAATTCGGTGGGAGACGATGATTTCAGGAACTTCGATGCGGAGCGGCTGGCGGCGTGCTCAGCGCCAGTTGTGCGCCAGGATTTTGGTCGACTGCTGGAAGACCACTTCAATCTTGGTGTTGTCGAGGACGTTGGTGATCACGCCGATGCCGAATTTCTTGTGGCGGATGGCCGGGACGTGCGAAAAATCCCGGCTGATGTCATAATCGACAATCTGGTCATCCTCGACTTCGGAAAGCAAGGCGGCCCAATCGGGTTTTTTCGTTCTGCGGCGCGTGGTTGACGCGCCGGCTGCGCTCTTTTTTTTCTCGCTTGCTTTGGTGGTGCCGGATTTATAGGCGTGGGTGGAATTACATCCCTTACAAAAGACTTTCTTGATCTCGCCGTTGGCGATCTTGGTGATGACGTGAATCATTTCCGTTTTGCATCTGGTGCAGAATGCTCGTACTTCTCGGCCAATCTCTACCCGAACTGCCCCATGGGTCATAACGCATTCCCTTCGTGATGTTCATTTCAGTACAGTCTGTCTTGATAAGAAAAAACCCCTCTCTGACAAGGGGTTTGATGGGTCAACGCTTATGCACTTCTGAATTCTATCAGTCGTTCAGGATTCTTTAGTCCCAATTCTGGGCCAGGATCTTTTTGTTTTCTTCGAAGACCACTTCGATTTTGTTATCGTCCAGAATCTTGGTGATGACGCCGACCCCAAATTTCTTATGGCGAATTGCTTCGATCTCGGTAAAATCACCATTGATATCGTAATCGACTATTTGTTCTTCGTCAATTTTTTTCACGAGTGTTGCCCAACTGGTTCTTCCCCGTTTCCGGACCGGGCCCACCGGCTCGGTTTTGCGAGGTCTGCCGCGTTTTCGTTTGGGTTCTTCAGCCGCAGTCCCGGTCTTCACTTGTTCCGTCTCAGCCATTATTGCTCTCCCGAAAATTTGTAGAGATTAGTAGGTGATAGAATATACGAAAAAGCAGGATTAAAAGCCACACCTTTCTAAATAAATTTAGTAAAATTAATCATCAAGACCCTACTTTGCCAGGGTCATTTTCAGGCGCTGCACCAGACCGCCGGAGGTCAACTGAACGACGTAGATTCCGGAGGAAACCAGGCCGCCGTTGTTGTCCCTGCCATCCCAGGTGATTTCGTAGTTCCCCGGCGGCTGCACGCTGCGAAACAGGGTTTTGATTTGCTGCGCAAGTGAATTAAAAATAGTAAGTTCTACCAGACCTGCCTTCGGGATGAAATAGCGGATACGGGTAGACGGATTGAATGGATTTGGGTAGTTTTGCACCAGGGAGAAATGGCCGGGAGCGCGAACGGGCGTGGCAACGCGGGTGGCTGGACTGCCGGCAAAACGGTGAATGGTGCCGGCGAGGTCGAGAATGTACAGCTCATCTTGCTCATCAACCCCAAAAGATGAAATGTTGAAATCGCTATCGACAAGCAGAGAATCTGCCGCCCGCTGCCCGTTTTCATCGCGCAACAGCCAGATTTCGCCGGAGCAAAAGTCGCCATAAAGATAAGCTCCCCGCAGCTCCGGGCGAATGGCCCCACGGTAGACATAGCCGCCTGTCACGGAGCATTTGCCGCCGCTGTGGTCGTAAGCGACAATGGGTAATTCCAGGCCGGCGGGGTCGCAGTTGGCAGGCTCGAAGCAATCGGGGCCTTCCATGACGTCCCAGCCGTAATTGCCGCCACTTTCGATGCGATCGATCTCCTCCCATTGCTCCTGCCCCACATCGCCGCACCAGATCTCCGCGGTTTGCTGGTCGATGCTGAACCGCCAGGGATTGCGCAGACCGTAAGCGAAGATCTCCTGGCGCACGCCGCCGCCTTCGCCCACAAAAGGATTGTCAGGCGGAATGGCATAGTTTAGCCCGGGGTCGGTGTTGTCCACATCGAGGCGTAGAATCGAGCCGAGCAGCGTGGTTTTGTCCTGACCATTTTCTTCCGGATCGGCGGCCAGGCCGCCATCTCCGAACGACAGATAGAGGAAGCCATCCGGCCCAAACGCCAGCATGCCACCGTTGTGATTCGTGAACGGCTGAGCGATCTCCAGGAGAATCTGTTCAGAGCCGGGATCGGCGCGATTGCCAGATGCGGTGAAACGCGAAACAATCGAGCGCCTCGGGCCGTTACTCGTGGTGGTATAATTGACATAAAGAAAGCCATTGCTGGCAAAATCAGGATGAAAAGCCAATCCGAGCAAGCCCATCTCACTGGCGCCGTCGTTGACGCGGTCCCGAATATCCAGGAACGGCTCGGTCTCTGACGCGGTGGAATCGTTTGGAAACACCTGAATGACGCCCCTTTGCTCCACAACGAAAATGCGGTTGCTCCCGTCCGGACTGTGGGTCAGGAAAACGGGTCTGGAAAAAACCAGGTTCGGAAATGCGTTGACGAGCCGCACTTCCTGGGCCATGGCAGCGGGGGTATTGGGAGCATCGGAGTCGCAGGAAAGAAGAAGCAATAGCAGCAGAACGTGGATGCTTTTGTTTTTCATCTGTCCTCCTTAACGGAGCTGTTTGATTTTAGATTTGAGCTCAGCACAACCAAACTCTGTCACAGAAACGTTCCGTTACGGGATACCCTGAAGAATAGCACCTCTGAACAGAAAAAACAAGGAAAAACTGGCGCCCGCTTTTTGAACACCCACTTCATCTTGATTGACAAACAAATGCGTATCCAGATTTCAAGAAAGCACGGACTTGATGTACGATGACCAGTCCCGCAGCAGGAATGACGATGACCTCGAGCTGCACAAAAATGCGATTTTCTGGCTCGGGCAGTCGAACAGCTCGAAAGCCCGCGCTGCGCTGCTCGAAATAGTTAATCGGTAGCCTACTGGCGATTTGACACCGATTATGTAGCGCTGACGGATGGCGAACCACCACCGACTGGCGACAGAATTGTCGCATTGCGGACTTTGCACGGGCTTTTGGGACAGTCCCCCGTGCATGGCTGAAAAATCACTTTATTTTTGGGTCAGACATCTGTATATTAGCCGCGTAAATTGACGAGGTTCAACTTCAAAAAATTGGAGGCAATAAATGAATACGACCATAGAAGACGCTTTGAATGAGCAGATCACGAACGAGCTCGTCTCTGCTTTTGTTTATCTCTCCATGGCTGCCTATTGTGAATCAACAAACTTGCCGGGATTTGCTCATTGGATGCACCTGCAATACGAAGAAGAAACGGGCCACGCCCTGCGGCTTTTCAATTTTGTAAACAACTGTGGCGGCAGGGTCCGTCTGCGTGCCCAGCCGCAGCCACCAACTGACTTCAACTCACCGCTTCATGTTTTCCAGGAAGTTCTGGCGCACGAGAAAATGGTGACGAAAATGATTCACGATTTGTACGCGCTGGCGGTGAAAGAAAACGACTACCCGACGCAGGTAGAAATGCAGTGGTTCATCACCGAACAGGTGGAAGAAGAGAAATCCGCCAGTGATGTCGTTGAGCAGCTCAAACTGGCCGGCGATAACACCACGATGTTGCTCATGATCGACCGCGAGCTGGGCAGCCGTTCTTCGGCGGCGGGAACGGACTAGGAATTGAGAATTGCTTCATTGTTCCATTGCTCCATTGTTGTATTGTTAAACTGTTGGTCAGGGGTAGCAATAAAACAATGAAACAATGAAGCAATAAAACCGGGGTTTGGGAGATGTTCGTATGACGAAACTTGTGCTTCTTAGACACGGCGAGAGTGACTGGAATAAGCAAAACAGGTTTACCGGCTGGACAGATGTCGACCTGTCAGAAAGGGGTGTGCAGGAGGCGAGGCAGGCTGGCCTGCTTCTGAAAGAGCACGGCTTCGTGTTCGACGTCGCGTTTACTTCGGTGCTCAAACGTGCGATCAGAACCCTCTGGCTGACGCTGGAGGAGATGGATTTGATGTGGATTCCCGTGCACCGGTCGTGGCGGCTGAACGAACGTCATTATGGCGCGCTGCAGGGACTCAACAAGGCGGAAATGGCCGCAAAATATGGTGACGAGCAGGTCCTGATCTGGCGCCGCAGTTACGATACCCCTCCGCCGGCGCTGGAGAAAACAGACGAACGTTATCCGGGCAATGATCCGCGTTATCAGGATTTGGCCGAGCATGAGCTTCCGCTGGCAGAGTGTCTGAAGGACACGGTCGACCGGTTTCTGCCCTACTGGCATGAAACCATCGCGCCGGCCATCAAGGCCGGCCAGCGCGTGCTTATCGCTGCGCATGGCAACAGCCTGAGGGCCCTGGTGAAGTATCTGGACCAGGTTTCCGACGAGCAGATTGTCAAGCTCAACATCCCCACCGGCATGCCGTTGGTATACGAGCTCGATTCGGCTCTCAAACCGGTGCGCCACCGCTACCTGGGTGACCCCGAGGCGGTGAAGAAAGCGATGGATGCGGTCGCCAAACAAGGAACGCAGGAATCGTTGATCGATAATCGCTGATCGACGATTGACGATTCCTTCAATTCTCGATTATCGATCAAAAAATGCTCGACCAAATTCAAGATCTCGAAAGAATCGCCCGCCAGCTCGAGCCGGACCTCGAACAGCTTGACGAGCTGTTCGAGGGCGTCCGGCACTATTCAAAGAGCTTCTTGAACGCGATCGATACCTGCCCGACGTACGTGCAGACGGAGGACAAGGGCATTGGGCTGCTGGATTCGCCGCCTGGCGAGGCGGGGATCTCGCTACGGGAGAGTTTGCAGCTCTTGAAGGAGCATGTCGACACGCCAGGTCTCAATCCCGCTTCTGGCGGCCACCTCGGGTATATTCCGGGCGGTGGCATCGTGCACGCTGCCTTTGCTGATTTTCTTGCCGACATTACCAATCGTTATGCCGGGGTCTTTTTTGCCGGGCCGGGCGCCGTGCGCATGGAGAACCTGTTGCTGCGGTGGATGGCAGAGACTATCGGTTACCCTGAGACGAGTGCTGGCAACCTGACCTCGGGCGGCAGCATCGCCAATCTCATCGGTATCGTCGCCGCGCGCGACGCGCATGGTCTGAAAGCGAGCGAGTTAGAGAAATCTGTGATCTATCTCTCCGGGCAGGTGCATCATTCGGTCGACAAGTCGCTTCGCATTGCCGGGCTGCGAGAGTGTCCGGTGCGAACGATTCCACTCGATGAGCGCCATCGCATGCGGGCGCAGGCGCTGGATCGGGCTATTTCAGAGGACAGGCAGGCCGGTTTGAACCCCTGGCTGGTTGTCGCCTCGGCTGGCACCACGGACACGGGCGCTGTCGATCCCCTGCCGGAAATTGGAGAAATCGCAAAAGCACACAATCTCTGGTTTCATCTTGATGCGGCTTATGGCGCTTTTTTCGTGCTCTGTGATGAAGGCAAGCGCATTCTGCGTGGGATGGAAACCTCCGACTCTATCGTCATGGATCCGCACAAAGGGTTGTTCCTGCCATACGGCTCCGGCGCCGTCCTGGTCAAGGATCGAAGCGCGCTGCTGGATGCACACTATTCGATGCCGAATTACCTGCAGGACACGCTCAACAGCCGCGATGAGCTTTCGCCTGCTGACCTTTCGCCCGAGCTGACAAAACATTTCCGCGGGCTGCGCTTGTGGCTGCCATTGAAGCTGTTGGGCTTGCGGCCTTTCCGTGCGGCGGTGGAAGAAAAGCTGATGTTGACCCGCTATTTCTATTCCAAGCTCCAGGAGATGGACGGTTTCGCGCTCGGGCCGTTCCCTGATCTTTCTGTGGCAATCTACCGCTACCTGCCGAAGCGCGGGGATGCCTGTGAGTTCAACAAGCGGCTGGTGCAGGAGATTCACAAAGATGGCCGCGTATTCATTTCTTCCACGGTTCTCGATGGCAAGTTTACCCTGAGGATGGCGGTGCTGGCATTTCGGACGCACTTGCAGACGATCGAGCTGGCGCTGGAGATTCTCCAGGAGAAGGTGAGGATTTTGGAGGAGACTCTGTAACTTGAATTGAACCTCAAAGACGATCTTATTCTTGCCCCTCCCGGCTTTGGGATGCTCGCCCATACCCCCTAACCCGGACAAGCCCCGCCGAAGGCGCGGGATCAAACAACCGGAAGTTCGAAATCCTAAACTCGAAATTTCTATGTTTCCGTTTATGCGGTCAATGGGGCCGGGTTGCAGAGTGACGCGGTCACCTCGGATTCGGCTGCCTTTGTCTGGGAGGACCTGGGGGCCTCGGAAAACGAGCCATGCGGAAGATTCATCTGGAAGATCCTGACTTTTTCCGCAGATTCAATGCTGAGTACTATGCCCGGCTGAACCAGGACCACGATTTGACGACCAGCCGCGATTTGATGGTGGATATCATCGCCACAGTCGTGCCGGAAATTGAAATTTGCAATCCCAAGACCGGAAAACTAAGCGGACGAGGTACTCACGAGCCTTGGGGACGTGTTGTGGAAATATCTGATCCAAGTCATCTGAAAGCGATACGGCCTCCGTCAACACCTAAGAGTCGATGCGAATGGCTTTGGGAAGATTCAGCCGGGGCCAACTATATGGACGATGCTGCCGGCGTTTTGGGCAATTTCCATGAGTTTGTTTGGGAGAATAGTTGGTTGAAATAAGGATGACTCTGTCCATTGCCCGTTGCCGCAGGGGGCGCGACCCCTTTGACTTGCTCCATCAGGCTGGCATTCTGGGTTGAGTTCAAGTTTTGGTTGCGTTTCATTTTCGTAATCCTTACCCTCCTTTGACCTCCACGCCAACCAATAGTCCAAGCAAGAACTGGAAAAACTCGAGCTATTTTTCCAGTTCTTAAAATTTGATATGAAAATAGCTGGAAAATTTCCCGGTCATAGGAGTGGAGCGCAGGGACGCAGCTA
>JBHHXT010000201.1:0-9072 GCA_046757165.1 bacterium
CAACTTTTGGAACCTCGGTTTGTCGCGCAAACCATCCCACCTCGGATCGATGCGCAACAAAGGAACCGAGAATTCAGAAGGAATCGAAAGCAGGGTCTCGAGTTGCTCCATGGCGGCCTCAGGCTCACCACCTGTGGCATATATCCACGCTAAATTCGCGACGTAATCGGGTCCATCGAGGGCGTCTTTCGAAACCGGAAAGAGTTCAACCGCCCGCTTTCCTTCCCGGATCGCTTCATCTTTCCGTCCGGTGAAGGCATAAGCAAGACTGAGCGCCGCGTGTCGCCGGTGATCTGTCGGCCGCGCTTGCACCGCTTGCTCCAGAAAGATGCGAGCAGAATCAGCGTGCACCTGCATTTGTGTGGGTTCGTCCATCAATGCGTAGATCTGCGCGTAAGCCAAATGTTTTGGTAGATAAAGAGTTGGACCTCTCCATAAAAAGTCTGAAAGCGAGTCAATATGAGCCACCGCTTCCTGAAATCTGCTTTCCAGCAAATTGATAAAGTACAGCGAGTAGTTGACCTCATTGTTCCTGGGTATCGTCCGCAGCGAAGTTCGCAGGTCTTGCGCGTTTCCCTTCCACAACAAATGATTTCGATATTTATACAAAATCGGATCAGCATATCCCGGCCTGAGTGAAAGGGCGCGGTCATACCAATAGTCAGCTTTCTGGTAATTCCGCAACATCGTATAACTGGCGCCCAGATTAAAAGCTCGTCCTGCGCTCCGCGGATTGAGCACTACGGCCTCTTCGTGAGCAGCCACCGATTGCTGCCATTTACCCTGGCGTCGCGTGACGTTTGCAATCAGGTCTGGTTCACTGCTTGGCACCATTTTTTGGTATTTCTGGAAAGCGTGCAAAGCGCGGTCGTAGTCCCTGAAACATCTGTAATAATACCACGCCAGTGCTTCTTGGATTGCAGGTAGATCCGGTTGAATCTCCTTAGCTCGGTCAACGGCCGATTTTGCGAGTGCGCGACGTTCATCAGTCTTGTCAAATCCTGTGAAATAAACCCACGAATGAATCCACACAAGCTCCACATAGGCCATAGCAAGATTGGGGTCTACCTCGATCGCCTTTTCAAACATCCTCACTGCCATTTCATACTCGTCTTCGTCCAAGAATTTGCCTGCTCGACGGCGGTGTTTGTGACCGAGCAGGTAGTAATCGTATGCTTCCAGGTTGTGAGTCGGCTTTTGCCACAGGGCCCTCCGTTCCGGCGCCATCAGTTTAATATCCAACTGTGTGACCACCTGCTCAGCAATTTCTGATTGTACTTCAAAGAGCTGGTCAAGCACCCGGTCGTACTGCTCTGCCCAGACGTGGGTGTCGTCGCTTGTCCTGATCAATTGTGGCGTCACGCGCACACGGCTCACGTGCTCCATACTTTTGTCCCACCTAAGGGTGCCCTCCAGTATATAGTCAACCCCGAGCTCTTCACCGATCTGCTTGCTGGTTTTGTTGCTGTTTTTGTACTGCACTGCGCTCGTACGGGAGATGACGCCCAGCCCATGAACCATGGCCAGCCGGCTGGTGAGCTCTTCGGTGAGGCCATCGGCGAAGTACTCATCTTCCGGGGGACCGAGATTCTCAAATGGTAATACCACCAGCATTTTCCTTTCTATATTCACAATCCCGCCGCCGGAGTCGCTGCGCATAAAATAAACCACGACAGCCAGGATCAGCAGGGCGAGCACGCTGATCGCGCCGATCACAAAGCGTGATTTCGTAGGGGCGACCTCGCCGGTCGTCCCGACAACTGTTTTGGAAACCGCGGATACATCGGTCTTTTGCAAGGCCGTCAAATCCACGCGCATTTCATCCACGTGCTGGTAGCGCTCATCCGGGTTCTTGGCCAGGGCTTTATTGAGAATTCGTTCCAGCTCCAGCGGTACCCCGGAGCGCAGTCCGGTGACCGGCGGCGCTTCCTCGTTGGTAATCGAGTAAATGACCGCTTGCTCGTAATCTCCTTGAAAAGGCCGCTGCCCTGAGACCATTTCGTAAAGCAGCACCCCGAAAGACCAAATATCGGTGCGGTGGTCAACGACCTCGCCGCGCGCCTGTTCCGGCGACATGTAAGAAGCGGTGCCGAGCGTGGTGCCGGCTTTGGTCATCAGGGAGGCCTGCGCCATTTTCGCCAGCCCGAAATCCATGATCTTAACCTGGCCCTTCTTCGTCAGCATGATATTGGCCGGCTTGATATCGCGGTGGACTATTTTCGCTTCATGCGCTTCCTGCAGACCGTCCGCAACCTGCACGGCAATTTCGATAGCTTGTTCGAGGGGAGGTGGGCCCTTTTCGATCAGCTCGTTCAGGGTCTGCCCCGCGACCATTTCCATGACGATGAAATACTCGCCATCGACGTCGTCGATTTCATGGATGGTGGCGATGTTCGGATGGTTGAGAGTTGCAGCAGCCTGCGCTTCCAGCTTGAAGCGTTCGAGCTCCTCTCCGTGTGTGGAGAGCTTTTGCGACAGAAACTTAATGGCCACATGGCGCTTAAGCTTGGTATCCTCGGCTTTGTAGACGACGCCCATACCGCCCTCACCGAGTTTCTCGATGATGTTGTAGTGAGATATTTTTTTCCCGAGCATGAGCGAAACCTCTCATTCTGTTAATCGCAGTTCGACTACGTCTTGATTTGCGAACAAAATAAATAGAAAGAAAACGGAATAAGCAGTTTGCAGGATATAAAACACTGCCAAATTAAGTATTTGGAATGTCATTGTCAAACGTTTCTAGCGGTCTGTCGAACGCGCTAACCCACAAAAACGTCTTGTTCGATGGTGGTGCCGTCCTCGACAACAGAATCGCACGCGATGACACTGTCGACCACCTCGCAGTCTTGCCCGATGGTCACGTTGTTCCAGAGCACCGTGTGGGCCAATGAGCTGTGGCGGCCAATGGCGCAATTGTCGCCGATGACCACATGGTGGAGCCGGGCCTGGTCATGAATCTTGCAGTTCTTCCCCAGAAAAACCGTGCCTCCCTGTCGCTGTGCCGTGCCGGCCGCAATGTCCAGCTCGACTGCTCCGGAGAGGATATCCCAATGGACTTGCTGATACGCCCTGAGATCGCCGATATCTTTCCAATAGCACGCATCCACAAACCCATAGAGCGCCCGGTTCTGGTGCAGCAAGTCGGGGAAAATGTCTTTGGCGAAATAGACCGCCTGGTTGGCGGGGATGAAATCGAGGATTTCGGGCTGGAGGACATAGATGCCCATGCTGACGGTATCGCTGAAAATCTCACTCCACGCCGGTTTCTCCACAAACCGGGTGATGCGATTCTGTTTGTCGGTCATGGCCACGCCGAAGGGAGAGGGGTTCGGCACGCTCGAGAGTGCGATGGTGGCGAGGGCGCGCCGGGCGGCATGAAACTCGCGCAGCCGGATCAAGTCGATATCGGTGATGGCATCGCCGGAGAGGAGAAAGACCGGCTCGTCGATGAAGTGAGCCGCCTGTTTCAGTGCCCCGGCCGTGCCGAAATCTTCGCGTGCGACCAGATAGTCTATCTTGACACCGAAACGGCTGCCGTCGCCAAAATGGCTGCGGATCAACTCTGGCAGATAAAAAAGCAGAAACACGATTTCGTCAACGTGGTGTTTTTTGAGCAGGGTCAGCGTGTGCTCCAGCAGGGGCCGGTTCATCACGGGCACCATGGGTTTGGGGAGAAGGAAAGTTAGCGGGCGCAGCCGGGTGCCGAGCCCACCCGCCAGAATCACGGCTTTCAAACCTCTATCCCTGGCACCTTTGGTTTGATCGTTTCACCAGGCAAAATTTCCGGCTGGTCGTAATCGCCTGGCTGCAAATGTGGATGCAAAATAGCATTTTTCCCGACCTGAACATTTGCCGGAATCCCGGCCTGTTTGCCGACGACGACCAGGCCGGTGCAGAGATGGTGCGGGTTTTCCCGGTTCGGGATGTCCTCGGGGCCCAGACCAAGGACCGTGTTTTCCCCAACTCGAACGCGTTTATCCAGGATGCAGTCCTGAAGCCGGACGCCGGCAGCCAGGTGGCAGTCATGCATGACCACAGAACCGGACACGACCGCATCCCTGGCCACAAACACGCCGGGCGAGAGAACGGAGTTGTCGACATGGCCATGAATCACGCAGCCGGGAGAGAGAATTGAGTTTCTGACCGTCGCGCCCGGGGCCACCAAAACGGGCGCACGGTCGCCAAGCCGGCCCTCCTCCTCAACATTGGTACGCAGACCCCACCGGGCCAGGTCCATGCCAGAGCTTTTGTCCAGCAGATCCATATTCGCTTCCCAGTACGCCTTGAGCGTTCCGACATCGCGCCAGTAGCCCTGAAACGGATAGGCGAAGACGCGGCCCTGGACGATGGCTGCCGGGAGGATGTGCTTGCCAAAATCGTGCTGCTGCCGGGTTCTGAGCGCTTTGAGCAGGTACTCGGTATTGAAGACGTAAATCCCCATGGAAGCGAAATTGCTGCGCGCTTTCTGCGGCTTCTCCTCCCACGCCAGGACGCGGTTGTGCTCGTTGGTGAGGGCAATTCCGAATTGGTTCGTCTCTGACCACGGCACGGTCATCATACCAACGGTCACGTCGGCTTTTTTTTCACGATGAAACGCAATGAGGTGAGCGTAGTTCATCTTGTAGATGTGGTCGCCCGAAAGAATCAACACCTTTTCGGGGTTATTGCTCTCGATAAAATCGAGGTTCTGCCGCACCGCATCCGCGGTGCCTTTGTACCAATCAGAGTCCGCCTGGCCCGTCCTGGGGGGCAGAATCTTGGCGCCGCGAGTCCGGCCGATGAAATCCCACGGCTCGCCGGCGCCAATATGCTGCATCAACGACAGGGGTTTGTACTGGGTCAACACCCCGACGGTATTCAGACCCGAGTTCATGGCGTTGCTGAGGGTGAAATCGATAATCCGGTACACGCCCCCAAACGGGACGGCGGGCTTGGCGCGGGCAGCGCCCAGAATATTCAGGCGGCTGCCAACCCCCCCTGCCAGCAGCATCACCAATGTCGAATTCATCGAATCGTCATCCCTGATTCATACTGTCCGTACTTGAAGTCATGTCCCTTCAGCCCAGGCGCCACGATGCAATTGCACCCGAGCCGCAACCCCGGTGGCAATTGCGCCCCCTTGCCGACAAGCGTGATTCCGGTGCTCAACAAGCCGGCGAATTCAGCGTTGGCCGTCGCAGCCTTGCCGTCGCCAACCGAACAATCCGCACCGATGCGAACATCGAAATCCGTGATGGTCTTGTCGAGTACCGCGCCGGATTCAACCCGGGTATCAAAAAACAAGATGGAGTTCCGCACCGTGGCCCCGCGGGCGACTTTCACGCCCGCAAACAAGATGCTGTTTTCAACCCGGCCTTCCACTTCGCACCCGTTGTGCAGGAGCGAATTGGAGAACTCCGCCGAGGGAGCAATTCGGGCCGGAGGTCTGTCGCGCAAACGGTCGTGGTCGAGATTGGTGCGCACCTGCCACTGCTCCAGGTCGATCTTGGCTGCCTCGCCAAGCAAATCCATGTTGGTTTGCCAGTATTCATCGATGGTGCGCGTGTATCCCCAGTAGCCGCTGAATTTGTAGCCGTAGATCTGGTATTTGCCCAGCATCGACGGAATGATGTGGCGACCGAACTCATGGGAGGCACGCCGCCATCCACTGGGGCCCAGGACGTCATACAACACGTCAGGTTTGAACAAGTAGATAGTCAGGCTGGCCCACTGATAGTCAGATGCCGCAGGTTTCTCCTGATAGTCAACCACCCAGCCGCCCGCTGCTCCGGCATCGTCATCCATTTCGGCGACGCCAAAGCGCGAGCTCTCCGCCGGATCGATGGCGGCAAAACCGATGGTCAAATCTGCCTCCTTGCGGCGGTGCACCTCCACCATCTTTGAGTAGTCCATCTTGTAGATATGGTCCCCGGACAGGACCATCACGGTTTCAGGTTTCTGCTCTTTTACGAACTCCAGGTTTTGATAGACCGCATCGGCGTTGCCTTTGTACCAATCACTCGCCTTATGCCTGGTGGAGGGGAGCAGCATGGTCGCCCCGCGGTCGCGGCCGACAAAGTCCCACCAGGTGCCGATGCCAACGTGATGAATGAGGGAGAAGGAGCGGTACTGGCTCAGAATGCCGACGCGTTCGATGCCGGAGTGCATGAGATTACTGAGCGGAAAGTCGATGACGCGGTACATGCCGCCAAAGGGTACCGCTGACTTCGGGCGGTACAGCGTCAGGACGCTTAGTTCGTCCACGCGACCGCCGGCAAGAATCAGTGCCAGGACACTTTTCACGGCACCTTCATTTGGTGAATTTGATCTCCATGAGCCGGCCTATGCCGAAAATGGCGACACCGATAAGCGCGATCTTTAGCTCTGTTCTCAAATCGTTCTGCGAAAACCCGATATAAAGCCCCACCAGAACCTGGGCAAGGCCGATGATTTGCAGGCCTTTACCGACGTACCATAACATGCGAATTTCCTTGTTTAATTGTCAAGGCTACGATCAAAAAATCCCACCCGGAGGTGGGATTCTTGCAATTCAAGCGCGTTGTCATGTCAGAACTCAAACCACCAGGATCGAGCCCGGCCGACCCCATTCCCCCTTTTCTTCACGAAACTTGATGCTCTTGTCGATCAACAACTGCCCATCCTCAGCAAGCGCCACCTTGACACGCTCCAGAGGCCGCGGTGCCGGACCTTCGAAATTCACCCCTTCCCGGGTAAAGCCGCTGCCGTGACAGGGACACTTGTATTTGTTTTCGGCATCCAGCCACCTCGGCGTACACCCCAGATGCGTGCACAGCGCCAGGACAGCATAAATCCCTTCTTCGCTGCGTACAATCCAAACGCGTTGCTCTTTCACCCACTTGGTGGAGACGGACCCCACCGGATAGTCATCAGGATAGCCTGCTTTGAACACGGGCAAAGGCTCGAACAAGACGCGCGGAAACATGAATCGCAGCGAGCCAATCAAGAAGGAGGTACAAAATGAAAAGAACGCCACCCAACCGGCTCGGCTGAAAAAATTTCTCCGGCTCATCCACAACGAGCCTTGTTCTTCACCCGCCACCTTTGCTTTTGGTGAACGTTTTTCCGCCCGGATCCGCTCTTCAGATTTGGGCTTGGCCGCCGGCTCTTTGCTGGCCTCTTCGGGTTTTGGCCGGGCAGCAGCGGGTTCTTTTGCAGGTTTCCCGGCCCCGGCATCAGCTTCTTGCCGGGATGGTGCTCCTGCCGGTTTCTGCTCCTGTCCGTGTGACTTTTCCTCAGACACGTTCTGTCCTCCAACAATGGGTAACAAGGTGAAATGACACGATGTAGCACTCGCAAAAAAGATCAGACAGACCAAATATAAAAACCAGAGATCAAAAGTCAAATAGTTTCTCTTGTGACGCAGACAAAGCAAAAAAAAGAGGCCCTCCAGGTTTCGAAAAACCCGGAAGGCCCGGACAGAGGACAATCTTTTGGTTAGCGCGTGACGAAATATTCAGCTACGAAAGACCGCGTGAGTGCTCACAATAGTCCCCGATGACCTCGGAATAGACCTGGAAGCACTTGTAGCAGCTGTTCAGATGGCGGATAAACTTTTCAACTTCACCGCTCTTGTCCCCGTTGTGCCCAATCACCAGGCAGCTCAGGAAGAAATCTTCATCCCCCTCGATGGTCGAACGGCTGTCGCAGTTGGCCTGGCCGCGCGTCGCGATGATTTTCACTGCTTTTTTCTCTTTCTCTATCTCTTGCAGCCGGCCGCTCAGGTCGTCCAGGTAAATGATCTTCGATTCAGAAAGGTCCTGCCACGCCCCCGTTTGGTTCTTGTCAAGGTAAGCCATCGCCTGACCGAGACTCAGTTGTTTTGCTCTCATCATCCTACCTTTGAATAAATGGTTAACGAGACAACCGTGAATTGCTGCGCACTTTGGTCCTGACGCGATTGACCACCACATCAACCACGCGGTCCCCGAGGTGGCTGAGCAGCGGATTGTATTTGAACATTTCCGCAGAAAACCCGCCCATGGCGTAGAGCAGAAAAATGTTGATGTCTCGCTCTGTGTTGCGGGCATTCCTGGCTGCTGCATCGCGCAGGGAGTGAACGATCTCCTCATACACTTCCCACCGATTCAAATCTTCCAGGTCGGGCGGGCTGGTGTGCAGGAAATCCAGGGACTCTGAATTGGTCTCTGAGAAATACTCTTTGTAGTGCCGGCGCAGATAGGCTCTTGTCCCTCGGTAGCAGATCTGCTTCAACCATGCCAGGAAGATGTTCTCGTTTTCCCGGCCACGAAATTCGCGAATCGCCCGGCAGTCGTCTTTGAACAACGTTCTCTGAACTTCAGAAACGATGTCCTCTACCGTCTCAGAAAACTGCAATTTCAGTCTGGGCGGCCTGAGAGCCGCGCAGCGCTCAGCCACCTTTTTGTAGATGAACTTGCCATAGCGCTGGTCGAACTCACTCCAGGCACCCTGCCAGTACGGCGAGGAAACGTTGCCACAATGACTCAGCAGCTCGTCGAAAGTGAATCTCAAGCCTTTCGGCACGCTGTGATTGTTTTGATTCCTGTTGCTCATGGTCTGGCTCCTTTTCTCTTTTCTTTCGTCCTTCGGCATCACTATAGTCAACAGTCGTGCCAAAGTGGAAACGTGACAAAGAGTATATTCTAACTTTCTGTTTATCCGCGTGTTATGCTTAACTGCTCTGGTGTCAAAAACTCGCTTCTGAAATTGACAAAGAGGGTGTTTGCGCCCGAATCAGGGTATTTACACCCCGATTTTTTGCGAACCCAATCCGGAAATACGCGGATAGCGACCGCCCGTCACGATGTAGCCATGCCCCCTTGTGGGGCATAAACGAATCTCAGTAGGAATCACCATGTGGGAGAAACCAGCCACCCACAAGGGGTGGCCCGCAGGCGACCCAGAGGTGGGTTTGACTGGAGATGGTTTTGCGCGTTTTCTTGTGATTTCGGCTTGGAGATAGTGGAGATGATGAGGGCAATCTTGCTTTGAAATTCTGACCTGGCTAAAACGGCAGTCATTGGTGCGATAAACATTTCACGCCTACGGCGTTGACCATTGTGTAGGGCGTAC
>JBHHXT010000202.1:0-9030 GCA_046757165.1 bacterium
GCAAATGCCGCTTCACAACACGTAAAGGGCCCAATCAATCCGATTTCGGAAATTGTGCTAGTTGAGAACAAACGTGTGATGGTCATTACCGTGGCTGAGGGCATCGACAAGCCTACATGGACAACTCAGGGGCTATCTGGGTCAAGAGCGGCGCAGATAAACGACGCGTCACTTCAAAGGAGGAGCTGAGACGGCTGTTCCGGTCCTCCGACCTGGTTTACTCTGATGATGTGCCGGTTTCGGGTTCATCTCTGGCAGACCTCGACAAAGATTATTTTCAGAATTTCTATGAAAAAGAATTCGAAGAAAAACTGGAGCTTGCGGAGATTACGATCAAGGAAATCCTAAATATTCTGAATCTGGCCAGGGGGGAGAGGCTCAATCTCGCCGGTCTTCTGCTTTTCGGGAAACATCCGCAACGATTGAAACCGGTTTTCACTGCAAAGGCCGTTAGCTTTCTTGGCACCGACACCACGAGCACAACGTATCGCGATAGCGAAGACATGAATGGCAAGCTTGCTGAACTCTATCAGAAGACCATGGCTTTCCTGATCAGAAACCTTAGAAAAATTCAGCGAGACAAAGACTTCAATGGCCTCGGAGACCTGGAGCTGCCCAAAATTGTCCTGCAGGAATTGCTGGTCAACGCAATGACTCATCGGGATTACTTTATCAGCGCTCCGGTCCGCGTGTTTATTTTCGATGATCGAATCGAGATCATCAATCCCGTCAGATTGCCCAACAGGTTGACGATTACCCATATCAAGAGCGGAAATTCCATCGTCCGAAATCCTGTCCTGACCTCTTTCGGTACCAAGGAATTGCCGTACCGCGGCCTCGGCACCGGCATCCGACGCGCGCTCAAAGCCTACCCCGACATCGAATTCATCAACGACGTGGAGGCGGAGCAGTTCAGTGCAAGCTAAACACTTTTTATCGATCCAACATGGTCTCTGACCATGTTTTTTGAGTTCAACAAACAGGTAGAAACTGTGTTGGATCTGTTCAAGAAACCTTAGTGGGCAAGCCGCTTCTTCACCCAGTTTTCCAGCCCCCCCGCCACGACTAGCTCCTGAGCAGCCGTTCCCACCGGACTGAGCGCATATTCTTTACCATTGACTGCCAAAATCGCTTTGCGAAAATCGATGCTGGCCTGCATGCCGGTGCGCGCCGTCAACCGTTCTGTGCCCACTTCTGCCTTCAAATCGTTGACCAGGGCCGGGGCTTCGATGGTCAGGAAGCCGTTGTTGAGGGCATTTCGTTTGTAAGTTGCGCTGAACGAGCCTGCCAGAAGGACGGCAATGCCGCGGTATTTGAGCGCCGTCGCCGCCTGCTCACGCGAGCTGCCGGTGCCAAAGTTGAAACCCCCGACCAGGATATCGCCCGTCTCGACCAGAGTACGAAACGTTGGATCATAGTTTTCCATGACCACACCGGCTTGCTGTTCGGGCGTAAAGTCATCGATGTAGGTGTACTTGCCCGGATAGATGCCATCGGTGTTGAGATTGTCCTGGTGGCAAAAGACCAGCTCGCCGGTGAGCGTTTCAGGAAAGCCTGCAAGGATTTTGACTTCGCCGGTGTGGTGGGCCGGTTTTTCCGCCACTGAAATATCCCCGACCTGGCCTGTCTGCTGCCAGTCGCCGGGAAAATCGATGGTGCCGGCGATCGCCGAAGCCGCGACCACAGCAGGAGAAGCCAGGTATGCCCGGGCGGTGCGTGCGCCCATGCGGCCCTTGAAGTTGCGGTTGGTGGCCGAAATGCCGACTTCGCCATCTTCGAGGGTGCCGGTCCCCATGCCGATGCACGGGCCGCACCCGGGCGGAAGCTCGATGGCGCCTGCTGCCTTGAGCGCCTGCCAGTCGCCACGGCGTTCACTCTCGGCTTGCACCTCACTGGAGGCTGCCGCGATATAGAATTGCACGCCTTCTGCCACCCGCTTGCCACGGACGATGGCCGCTGCTTGCGCCAGGTCCTGCACCCGGCTGTTGACACAGGAGAGCAAGTAGGCCTTGTCGATCCTGACCCGGCGTTTGCGCATCTCTGTGATCGAGGTCATGTTCTTCACCGTGTCCGGCCCGGCGATGTGCGGCTGAATCGAGGCCAGGTTCAAAACCAGGGTCCTGGCGTAGTAGGCATCCGGGTCCGCCTGCAAGGTCGGTAGCGCTTTCTCGAACTCTGCCAGGCGGCGGGGGTTCAGGCGTGGATGCTCGCCATTTCCGTCAGCATCCGAAGGCACACCAGCCGGCCCACGGCGCCGAACGACCGCCTCTCTCTGACGGAGCCATGCCAGCGTCACTTCGTCCACCGGGAACACACCTGCCAGAGCGCCCCATTCGGTGGTCATGTTGGCGATGGTCAGACGTTCCTCCACGCTCAGATGCTTGACGCCATCCCCAACGAATTCAACAATCTGGTTGAGAACTTCATCCTGGTTGAAATAGCCACACAGGGTGATGATGACGTCCTTGCCCGTCACGCCGGTCTCGAGCTGGCCGCTGAGCACGACTTTTGCGATCGGAGGGACCTGCCACCAGGTGCGGCCCGTCGCCCAGACAGCCGCTGCATCCGTGCGCACCACTGGCGTGCCGAGACACCCCAGCCCGCCGTACATATTCGAATGGCTGTCCGAGGCCACGGCCAGGGTTCCCGGCCAGGCATACCCCTCTTCGACCATGATTTGATGGCCAATGCCGCGTCCCGCCGGATAAAAGTCGAGACCATGTTTGTGGGCAAACGCTTCGATGGTGGCGTATTTCCGCACATTCTTCTCGCTCCGATTCTGGATATCATGGTCGAGCGTAAACACGACCTGGCGTGGATTGGCGATTTTCGTGGCGCCGATACTTTCGAATTTCGGGATGACGGCACCGGTGTTGTCATGGGTCATCACGTAGGCCGGCTGGATAGAAATGTAGTCTCCGGCCTGCACGCGCTTGCCCGTCCCGAGGCCAACGGCGAATCTTTGTGCGATCTTTTCAGTGAGGGTTTGTGACATTTGTGCTCCTTCAATGGCGGCCACTGATATAACAACCTGCGCCGTTCTCCTTTTACCTCACAAACTGTTTGGCAAAATACTTGGGCGTCAATTTCTCGCCGGTCGCTTGCTCGATCAAATCATTCCAGAAAAACTTGTTCCCAGGTTTGAACACCTTCTCGATCAAGTATTCGCCGACTGCCTTTTGATTTGCAAAACTCCTGTTGAGTGCGCCGTCGGTTTGCAGAACCTTCTCGTTGATGGTGTAAAACAATTGTGAAGCGAAGAGCTCCCCCATCATGTAGTTGTGGTAATACGCCGGGTAAAGCGCCACATGGATCTTGGAGGCCCAGTCCGGCGCATCCCGCCCTTCCGGCCGCCGGAGCATCTGGTATTTTTCCACCAGGTCCCACCAGAGCTTGTTCAGATTCTGCTCGGGGTCCTCATACATGGCCTTCTCGAACCGGTACATGACCTGCACCCAGCGGCTGAAGACGAGCTGCTCGAGTTTGAGGGTCTTAGAGGTCGCCTCGGCGATCTTTTCGCGCTCGGCGTCCGAAATGCCCAGCATGTCTTGCATCCAGAACGGGCTGGAGGCAAAGCGGCCGAAGAGCATGGCGATAGCTTCCGTGGCAAACGTATGCGCTGGCTCCCGAATCAGCCAGGGCGTCTGGCGGTCCTGGAATTTGTCGTAGACGGCATGGCCGCATTCGTGCAACATCGTGTTCATCCAACTGTGGTTGGGCTTGACATTGCACACCACGCGAACATCGCCCTCGCGGTCGATGTCGATGCAGTAGGCGTGCTGGTACTTGCCCTCCTTCTCGAACAAATCGCTCCGGGCAATCACGTCATCGACAGGCATACCCATGCTGGCGTAGTACTCGCGTGTCAGCGCCACCAGATCTTTGTCCTTGTAGTAGCTGTCCAGATCCACCCGGTATACTTTTGGTGCCTCCTGGAAGAAACGGTTCTGGTAGTGCCATGGCATGAGCTGCTCTTTCGTCAGCCCATATCTGGCTGCCAGGTACGCATCAACTTCGTCCTTGGCTTTCGCAAACGATTCGCGCGTCAGCTCGTCCAGCTCGTCGAAGAGATGTTCAATTTCCTCCGGATCCTGTTCACCGATTTGCAATTGCATGGCATGAAAGTTCCTGAAGCCGAGCTCGCGCGCGACTTCGTTCCGCAATTTGACCAGATCGAGAACTTCCTGGGCGACCACAACGCCGATTTCCTTGCTGGCCTTCCAGGCCGTGGCCAGGATATCGGAGCGCGTGGACGTCTTCAATGTTTCTTCGATCTGATTGTCGGTGTATGGCTTGCCGTCGATCTGCGCTCGAAAGGTCGAAAACTTTTGCTCGATTTCGTTCTGGCGTTTGACAAGCTCTTCAAGCCTGGCTTCGTCGATTTGTTTCGCCAGATAGGCGCGGTACAACACATCCAACTGTCGTGCCAACAATTCATCCGTGATGAGATTGGATTCCTTAAACGATTTCAGACGCGCAAAGTCATCTTTATTGGCGTAGATCTTATCCAGCTCGATTTCCAGCTCAGCAGAGCGTTTGTAGTCTTCATCTTTGCCGGAAATGGTCGCCTGGAAGTAGGCGAGACCTTGCTGTCTGCTCAGCGGGATGACCTTGCTTTCAAACTTGCTCAAGAATTGTTGAAACTCCTGCGTCATTTTTTGCTGCTCCGGGTTGCTGCAACTCAAGAATGAGACAACGAGAAGTACCGCCGAAAACAACGTCCGCGTCTGCTTTTCTTTTTGCATATTCCCTCCAAATGAAATTCAGGTGCCTGACTTTTGTGCTTCATCAAATTAAATAAAAAATAATCTCTTGAAGTGCAAGGGTTTTCTTGGCACGAATCTGTTGCAATTTAACTTGGAGTGACTTATTTTGTTCTCATGAAAATAACCACTTTGCTCTTTTTGTAGGTATTCATATAGGAGGAGGGTGAACCTCGTTGCGAGTGGTCTAATGTTCATTCAGGCTCGGATTCTCGAGCCTGTCCTCTAAGTCGGTTGTCTATGAAGCATAAAGGATTTGGCCCGTGAGCCCAAAACAAAAGCTCGCCATATCAACGACGAGCTTTTCTTCTTTGGAGGTGGTGGAATTTCTTGCTTGTTTTGCGCGCTTATTCGAGCAAGCGCATGAAAGTATACGAAAAATGGGTTCATTTGTCAAGCAATATCCCAAAAGTTATGAAATATTAAAATTATCGACACTTATTTACACAAAAGACATGTTTTTGCAGCGGTTGCAAATTAAATGGTTATAGAAGATTACCAAATTGTCAAGGAAGCCTTCGAGGATGTAATCGGCAAGACGTACGTGGCGAAGCATACGCGCTCACAGAGGAAAGTCTTGATCAAGATTCTTCATAAGGCCCTGGCGAAAGACAAAGAGCTGGTGCGGGTGTTCCACAATTGTGCCAAACTGAGCGCCAAATTGCGCAGCGACCATTTCACCAAAACGATCGGTCATGGCACCGAGCACGGCAAGAACTACCTTATCTTGAAGCATTTCAACCTGCGGCCACTTGCATCCCATCTATCCAATCATGCTATCTTCTCCATCTTTGATGCCCCACATGTGGTCGAGAAAGTCGCAGGCGCCTTGCGCACGTTGCATATCAACGGTGAGGTGCATGGCGTCTTAACGCCGCAATGCATCTTCTTCGACCAACGCCTGGAGAGGGTGAGAATCGGCAACTTTGGCTTCGAGAAATTTGTCAGGCTGTTGATCTTCAACAAGTACGCCGGCATTGCGCCGTGCCTGCGCTATTTTTCGCCGGAAATAAATAGCGGACAAAGACATCTGCACCGCCAAAGCGATGTTTACTCGCTGGGGGTCCTTTTCTATCGCCTGCTCATTGGCATCGCCCCCTGGCCAGAGGCTGGCATGGAAGCCTTCTTCCAGGGGCGGCCCAGCGGCTCCATCGTTCCACCCAGCTTGCAGCGTTTGGAAGTTCCCGATGTGCTGGACAAGGTCGTTTTACACGCCCTGGAGAGAAGCGTGGATGATCGATGTGCCAACCTGAGTCTTCTTATCAAAGAAATCGCAGAGGCGAAATCTACCATCCTGGCGTCGTTCACACCAACCACAGCCTACATCTATGAAAACACCGATCCTCCATCCCCAGAGGACAGTATCGTCGACCAGCAGACCGATCTCCCCCCACAAACGGCTGAGACCCACCGGGAATCCCCTGCTGAGGACGGGCGATATTCCGGAAAAACCGATGACTTGACGCCAAATCTCGAATCGGCGCCCGGGCGACCTGAGGCAGGAGCGGACTCAAAGCCCCGGGAGACCGGAAAACCGCTGCAAAAGGAATCGGCGTTTGATCTTACGACACCCTCCAATGCTCTTGTCGGCAACGAGCCCCAGGGTTCTCCTGAGGACATCCAATCAGAATTCCCGGTGTCCGCTGAATCCGGCTCGTCGGAAAATACGTTGGCCGCAGCGGGAAAACCACAGAATGGGACAGAACTACCGATCCTCCCCGCCACGTTCGCTGACGGGGAGCAGACAGAATTCCTACTAGAGCAGCAGGGGCCTACAGTTGAAGAGGCCGCCGCGGTCCTTGAATCCGAGGTCCATGACCGATTGACCAACGGCGCGAGCCGGACCGCTTTCCCTCTGCTGCAAAGCAACGAGTTCGATGATAGCCTTTTGAACTTGCTGCGCAAGGAACGAAAACCAAGCAGTCCGAACGGCAGCACAAATGGCATGAAGCAGGCAAACACTTACGCATCCCGTGCCCGACCGGCGGGCACAGCCGTACCGCGCCCGCCAGCAAACGGCCACTTTGCCAGCGGCCAGGGGCAACCCGATGATGACAGGGAGGGCGGAAACAGGGCCTACACAGAAGAGATTGCCACAACACAAACCATCGACATCTCCCGGCCAACGTTTGCCCGTTTTTCCGTCTGGTCTGTGCTCAAAATCCTGCTCATGGCCATCATCCCGGTTCTGAGCATCTACTTGCTCATTGCGCTCACATTTGATATCAAGCTTTCTGACCACCTGCGAAAAATGGTCGGGAATTCTGCCTTTGACAGCAACAGCACTGCCTCAACCAGGCCCGGGCTGACACCGGAAAGGCAGCGCCAGACACGACTAAGCCGCTCGTCCGCCGGACAGACAAAACTGACGGTCAATGTTCAGCACAACTCTACACCCGTCGTTGCTTCAATCTATGTAAATGGGAAACTGATCGGCCGGACAAATCGCCGTGGCATTCTGGCCATACAGCAATTACAGGTCGGACAGGTCTACCTGTTCAAAATTCAAAAAGCAGGCTATCGGGTCTGGGCCAAAGAGGTGGTCGCTGCCAGAGCTGGCCACTCGAACCTGATTGTCAATCTTGAGCGCCCTGAACGGTGACATTGCGCCCGGAACCATAAGAGGCATAAAATTGTAAGAATAATGTTTGGATTATCTATGTTTTCTTTTTATATTGACTTTGTTTACGGTTCAATCAACAAATCGTTAAGCATTGACAGCCAACCTTATCAACTCAAACTTGGTAAGCACACAACAATTTTATTCAGAGGAGCATGAAATTGAATATCTACGTCGGTAACCTACCCAAAACCACCACTGAAGAAGCCGTTCGGGAACTTTTTTCAGCACATGGTGAAGTTTCTGAGGTGAAGTTGATCAAAGACCAATATTCTGGTGAACTTCGAGGGTTTGGATTCATTGAAATGCCTTCCAAATCAGAAGCACAGAAAGCGATTGAAGAGGTCAACGGTACTGAGTTAGAAGGGCGCACCTTGATTGTAAACGAGGCTCGTCCACGGAAAGATCGTCGTGCGACACGATCTCGCTCATGGTAACAATGTTAGTAGAGCTTGAATAGCCTTTAATGCCTTGCATGCAATCTTGACGTTGCAACGGGGCTGAGTTCAACGCTCCCATCGTCGTTCAGACGGTTCTGTTTTTGTGTTCCTTCAGAGATTTTGCGGCCGTGTTTTCCTGGTCGCTGACTCTTGTATTGTTGGGGTCTCTCTTTACAAGCACAGTGACCGCGTCTTTACCCTATTGCCTTTAACAAAACAGTTTGTTGAAAAACAATAGGCAATGTATCTCAGAAGGCGCGCGTCCACCGCTCCGCCCCACCAACACCCTCGTGCGCTGCGTATTCTTACTCCACTCAATCGAGAATGGTTTTCTTCTACTCTTAAGGTCTCACTGCCGTGAATTTAACACTAGCCACTTTCCCTTCCACAAGAGCACGATCTTCCTCGCCTGGAGGCGGAGTGAAATCTTCGCCAGGACAACAAGCCATGGCTTGCAATTCTTCGGGAGTGAGAGCATGACAAGCCACAATCTGAATCTCAACGAACCCCGCTTTTTTCACCATCTGCCAGTAGTCCTCTTCTGCAATTGCCCCTCCCAAACATCCCGCCCAACTTGACCGGAAGCGCTCCCGCAGCTCAGGGTTGATTTCATCTGTAAGAACAATATCCGAGATGGCCAGCCTCCCTCCGGGCCTCAGAATGCGAAAGGCCTCTTCATACACAGCGTCTTTGTCAGGGCACAAATTGATGACACAGTTGGATATCACAATGTCTGCGAAACGGGCTGGAAGTTGAGAATTCTCCATATCTGCGACGCAAAGTTCAATGGCGCTGTCTTTTAATCCTGCTGCAGTCACGGTCTGCTCCGCTCGTTCAATCATTTGAGGAGTAAAATCTATGCCGACCACCTTACCTTGTTCACCGACTTTGGTAGCAGCAAGAATGACGTCTATCCCGCCGCC
The DNA here is from genome assembly GCA_046757165.1 of bacterium. Taxonomy (GTDB): domain Bacteria; phylum Zhuqueibacterota; class Zhuqueibacteria; order Oceanimicrobiales; family Oceanimicrobiaceae; genus JBHHXT01. The sequence goes on from JBHHXT010000202.1 coordinate 8,747, forward strand.
GCAACCGAAATCTACAACCACATTACCGGGCTGGAGTTTCGCGAAGCCTGTGGGGTTACCACAACCTCGTGAGAGATTGAGAGCAAGCTCTGGCACCAAATCAAGTTCTGCCTGCCCATAGAGTCCCGAGTCAATTGCAAAGCCCGAACTGGGCTCTCTCTTGCTGGGTCAACAGGACTCCTTTTGGCCGCCCGTTTCAGCGAATTTGCCATAGCGGGTCTTGACAATTTGTTTGATTTCTGTAGTTTTCATCTTGATTCTCCACTTTTGGCGGTGGAAGCGTT
>JBHHXT010000203.1:0-8988 GCA_046757165.1 bacterium
CCGCAGTTCAAGGGCTCGACTTTTTGGAACCGGGTTTTACGCTCCGCGTCCCGTCACTTGACGCGGAGCGTCAATATTGGGTTCTCACGCGCTCTTTGCTCGATCGAACCCACGCCCCAAGTTACGAGTGGCGTCAGGCTTTCATTCGGACGTTTTTGGAATATGTTAGCCCACTATCACGGGCAGACATGGAACGCCCCCTGTTTCTTTCTTGCTTAATTTGCTGTTTTTTGATATCATGGTTTTCACAAGAGATGAACCGTTCTAAAAGAAAATAAGAAGTGATGGATGCACGTGAAGAGACTTTAGAGATCCTGAAGTCGAAATTTACTACCAGGGGAGCTTACAAGATTCTGGACTATTTCGAGTCGCGGGTGCGCGTGGATGACGCAACGCAAAAAGACATCTATGAGTTGAAACTGGCAATCGAGAAAGTCCGCGCCAGCCTGCTGAAATGGAATTTTGGATTCTGGATGACGCAAATGGTGGCGCTGGTCACCATTCTCTTCAAGCTGCTGAGTTAGTTTGCTATTGACTAATAGCAAAAAAAAGCCTAAATTATGGTGGCTTTGAGAACAAACGAGTACCATTTGAAGCCAGATCATCTGATCTGGCTTCTGCGTATTGCACAATTATGCACACAGAAAACATTCGAAATTTCTGTATCATCGCCCACATCGACCACGGCAAGTCGACGCTTGCGGACCGCATGCTGGAGCGCACCGGGACGCTGTCAAAAGTGGCCCGGGCTCAGGTCCTGGATGATATGGACCTGGAGCAGGAGCGCGGCATCACCATCAAAGCGCACTCCGTGGCCATGTCCTACAAATCCCGCGAGGGCCAGTCCTACACCCTGAACCTCATCGATACACCGGGTCATGTGGATTTCACCTATGAAGTCTCACGCAGCCTGGCGGCCTGTGAGGGCGCCATCCTTGTGGTCGATGCCTCGCAGGGCGTGGAAGCGCAGACCATCAGCAATTTGTATCTGGCCCTGGAGAATGATCTGACCATTATTCCCGTACTCAACAAAGTCGATTTGCAAAGTGCACAAATCGAGGCGGTGTCGCAACAAATCATTGACCTTCTGGGCGTCGACCAGGAAGAGATTCTCCTGGCCAGCGCCAAGGCCGGCAACGGGGTCGATGAGATCCTGGCGGCTGTCGTCGAGCGAATTCCACCACCCGCATCCGACACACACAAGCCCCTGCGCGCTCTGATTTTTGACTCCATTTTTGATTCCTACCGCGGCGCCGTCGCCTATGTTCGTATTTTCGAGGGCGAGCTCAAATCCGGCATGGAGATCGAGTTTTTTTCCACCGGCAAGACGTTCGAAGTTGCGGAGGTCGGTATTATGCAATTGAGCCGGATCAAGCGCAGCAAACTCTCGGTTGGCGAAGTCGGCTACTGTATCGCCGGGGCCAAGCAGGTCGAGGACACCAAAGTCGGCGACACGATTACCTCCGCGGCCAAACCGGCATCGTCGCCGCTGCCGGGCTACCAGGAAGTCAAGCCTATGGTGTTCAGCGGCCTCTTTCCGGCGGAAAACGAGGACTATGAAGAGCTGCGCAGCTCGCTGGAAAAGTTGAAGCTCAACGACGCCTCGCTGATGTACGAACCGGAAACCTCGCAAGCCCTCGGGTTTGGCTTTCGCTGCGGCTTTCTCGGCTTGCTGCACATGGAGATTATCCAGGAGCGACTGGAGAGGGAGTACGACCTCAACATCTTGACCACCATGCCCAATGTCGAATACAGAGCCTATACCAAGCGCAGCGACAGGATTCTGGTCGACAATCCGGCCCTGTTACCGCCCGTGGGCGAGCTCGACTACATCGAGGAGCCCTACATCTCTGCCGACATCATTACGCCGACGGAGTACATCGGCAATATCATGAAACTTTCGCAAGATCGGCGTGGTATTTACAAAAACACAGAATATCTCGATCCGACGCGGGCTAACTTGCACTACGACTTCCCTCTGGCCGAAATCATCTTTGATTTTTACGACAAATTGAAGTCGTACACACGCGGCTACGCTTCCTTCGACTACCATTTCAGCAACTACCGCAAATCGGACCTGGTGAAGCTGGACATTATGTTGAACGGCGATAAAGTGGACGCACTCTCCTACATCATTCATCAGGAGAAAGCGTTCGAGTGGGGAAGAAAGATTTGCAGCAAGCTCAAGGAGCTCATTCCCAGACAAATGTTCGAAGTCGCCGTGCAGGCCGCCATTGGCAGCAAGGTGATCGCGCGCACCACGGTGAAGGCCCTGCGCAAAAACGTCACCGCCAAATGCTACGGCGGCGATATCACCCGCAAGCGCAAGCTGCTGGAGAAGCAAAAGGAAGGCAAGAAACGCATGAAGCAAGTCGGCAAGGTCGAGCTACCGCAGGATGCCTTTCTGGCGGTTTTGAAAGTAGACTAATAAGGAGACCTGAATGAACACCAAACGCAATGCGATGACGCCAATGAAATCAAAAACAAAGAGACAGACCGTTGCCGGACGGCCGTCGCGGAAACGGAAAAAAAACACGGCCCGTGAAACCACCGAAGCAGTCCTCATCGCGTTGCTGGCCGCCATGCTGTTGCGAGCATTTGTGGTGCAAGCGTTTCGTATCCCCACCGGCTCGATGAAAGACACCCTGCTGGTGGGCGATTTTCTGTTGGTCAACAAATTTGTCTACGGGGTCCGCACGCCAGACCGGATTCCGCTCATCGATGCTGAGATTCCCTTCTTTCGTCTGCCATCGTTCAAACAGCCGAAGAACGGCGATGTTGTCGTTTTCAAATACCCGAAAGAGCCAAAACTGGATTACATCAAACGCTGTATCGCGACCCCGGGCCAGACGTTAGAAATTCGTAACGGCGAGGTGTTCATCGATGGACAGCCTGAAGGCAAGAGGTTTGACCTGGGCAAGAGATTCGACCCCGAAGACGGCCGCTATTTCAGATACACGCGCATGACCACGCCCTACGGCAAGACATATACCACGCGCCATTACGTCGAGGACTTCAAGCGCAACGACAACTACGGCCCCACGGTCGTGCCGGATGGCCACTATTTTATGATGGGGGACAACCGCGACAACAGCTCAGACAGCAGAGTGTGGGGATTCGTTCCGGCGGATAACATCGTGGGCGAGGCGCTCATCATCTACTTCTCCTGGAGCAAATCGGGCACCTTTGCCCACTTTTTCGATAGCATCCGCTGGTCCAGGATTGCCAATCTGATTAACTGAGCTCCTGAGCCCATTCGGCAAAGGTATCAGAGACTTGAGCGCCGCCCTTTACATTCACATTCCATTTTGTGAGATCAGATGCGGCTACTGCGACTTCTTTACGGTCACCGAGCACCAGGCTCAGATTCCCGCCTATCTCGGCGCCCTGGCCCGTGAAATCGAACTTTATTGCAGAGACGAAGCGGTGCGACCGCTTCGGTTCGAGACGCTGTATTTGGGTGGAGGCACCCCCTCGCTTCTGACCCCGGCACAGCTTTCTGCTTTGCTCGATGTCGCCTTCTCCAGATTCACCTTTGTCTCCAACCCGGAAGTCACCCTTGAAGCCAATCCGGCGACGCTCAGTTTGCCGGCGCTGCGGCGCCTCAGAAGCGCCGGCATCAACCGCCTCAGCCTGGGACTGCAATCCTTTCAGGCCGCCGAGCTCGGTTTCCTGGACCGGGACCACACCGTGGAGCAAGCCACGACCAGTTTCTCGGATGCCCGCCAGGCAGGCTTTGAGAACCTCAGCATCGACCTGATTTTCGCGCTGCCCGAACAGAGCGTTCGGGCCTGGCAAACGAATCTCGAATCCGCAGTCGCGCTGGGCCCGGACCATATTTCGGCCTACACGCTGACCTTTGAGAACGGCACCCCGCTCACGGCGCTGGTACGGCAGGGCCGAATCCGGCCATTGCCTGAGCAAAGGCAGCGCCGCATGCAGCTCGCCGCCATCGATTACCTGCAAGACCAGGGGTTCGTCCACTACGAGATTTCAAACTACGCCCGGCCCGGGTTTGAATCGCACCACAATCAGAAATATTGGGACGGCTCGCCCTATCTTGGCCTGGGGGCCGCCGCCCACTCCTACCTGGGCAAAAAGCGCTTTTGGAATGTCAGAAGTTTGAAGGGATATCTCGACAGCCTGAGTGAGAACAAGCGACCGGTGGCCGGTGACGAAGTGCTCGACTTCGACACCCTGGCCTTTGAGAGAGTTTATCTGGGTTTGCGCCAGCGCGCAGGAATTCATCTGCATGATTTTGAGGCTGAGACCGGCACCTCGCTGCTCAAGAAATACAACAAACCGCTGCAAAAGTTTTTTGCCTGCGATTTTGACGACCGGGCGACGCAGAGCGCTCTGACGAAGGGGCAGCGAACGCTCAAAAGCCGCTACCTGCAGATCGAGAACGGCTTCCTGCGGTTGACGCGGCAGGGGGTGCTGTTGTGTGACGCCATCTGTGCAGAATTTGCCCAGCCTGAATAATTCATAGCCACCAGGACACGAAGCCAGATCCGTGTAAATCCGTTCTATCCGTTAAAGCCGCGTTCCATTCATTTGCAGCTGTGCTGCATTAGGAATAATCCAGGTTAGCAGCCATGCACGGAAACCGCTTGCATTTCGCGCAGAAAGTTCTAAATTTGTTTCGTTTCTTGAACGCAACGGTACTACCGGAAAGGTCAACATGATCCCAGAACTTTTCAAAATCGGCCCGCTGACCATCAACAGCTTTGGCGTGATGGCGATGCTGGCCTTCCTGATTCCAACGCTGCTCCTGCGCAAAGAGGTGGCCCGCAAAGGGTTGGACCCTGATTTTGCCAACAGCCTTGTGATTGCAGCCATGATCGGCGGCTTTCTGGGCGCGCGTATTTACTATATCCTCGAGCGCTGGGACGGTTTTCTCAACCATCCAATGGAATACATTTTCACCGGTGCAGGGCTGGTGTGGTACGGCGGCCTGATCGGTGGCTTTCTCGCCGTCGCGTGGTACGCCAGGCGACAAAACGTGGCGATCGTGCTGGTCGCCGACCTGATGGCGCCGCTCCTGGCGTTTGGCCAGGTTTTCGGACGATGCGGCTGTTTACTCTCCGGAGACGGAGATTATGGCCCACCAACAGATGTGCCGTGGGCGATGTCTTTTCCAAATGGCATCATCCCGACCAACGAATTCGTGCATCCCACGCCAATCTATGACATGATGATTCTGTTCGCTATCTTCCTTTTCATGTGGAGCATTCGCAAACGGGAATTTCCTCCGGGGTTCATGTTCGGCCTCTACCTGGTGTTGTTAGGGATGGGGCGCATCTTCACGGAGCTTTTCCGCAATACACCGCGGGTGCTTTGGGGCATTACGATGGCGCAGTATATCAGTATTGGGATGGTCATCGTCGGCGCCGGCATTATGCTCTATCTTGTTTCCCAGAAGAAATCGCAGCAAGAAAGCCGGGTCGATAAACGTAAGGTATATGAGTGATGACTACCACCTTGATTTTCGGTTTCCTGAGCCTCCTGGTGTCGTTCTTTGTCATCTTGCCCTTTCTGCAGGCACGGTGGCGAAAAGGGAGCAGCCATGCGCTACGCACCAACCAGCGCGCCAGCGACCTGGTAGACCGTAAGCATGCCCTTTACGCCGCCATCAAAGACATCGAATTCGATTTCCAGATGGGCAAGCTTTCCGAAGAGGACTTCCAGGAATTGCGGCAACAATACAAGAACCAGGCGGTCAACATTTTGAAGAAGATCGATCAGAGGCAGAGGAAGAAAATGCGGGCCGGCGGCCGGCATGCCAAAAAAGAGAAATCCAGAACCGGAACACAGAAGGGCATGAACTTTTGTTGGTCCTGCGGCACCCGGCTTGGTGCTGAGGAGAAGTTTTGTCCCAACTGTGGACTCCACCTGCGGCAGGGGTGACCGGAGCCCATGAACCAGGGCAAAGATCTGACAACCGATTCGCTTCCGGCCATCAAAGTCAGCGGACTGACGAAGACCTTCGGCAATCAGTTCGCATTGCGAAATGTGAGTTTCGAGCTCCGCAGGGGGCAGTTCTGGACCATCTTCGGCCCAAATGGCGCTGGCAAAACGACGCTGATACGCATCTTATCTACACTCAGCAAAGCCACCTCCGGCACGGTCGAAATTGACGGCATGGCGCCAGCTCAGGCGCCTGAAAAAATTCGCCGCCGCGTCGGTGTTATCGCCCACCAGAGCTTTCTCTACGAGAACCTGACGGCGGAAGAGAATTTGCGCTTTTATGGCAAATTGTACAACGTCCCGGATCTGAACTTGAAGATAGACAAGATCATCTCTGAGGTGGGGTTGAGACTGCGCCGGAAGGACCGCGTCCGCACCTTCTCACGGGGAATGCAACAGCGGCTGTCCATCGCCAGAGCCATGCTGCACGAACCGAGCCTGCTGCTCCTGGACGAGCCTTACACGGGCCTGGACCAACACGCCTCTGAAATGCTCAGCGGCTGGCTGAAGGAGCTCAAAAGCAGCGACCGCACCACCCTGATGGTCACCCACGATCTCGAGCGCGGCGTCGACCTCGCCGACCAGGTTGCCATCTTGAACAAAGGCAAAATGGTTTTCAATCGAGCGTGCTCAGAGATCGACGCCAATGGCTTTCGCCAGACCTACTACGACTTTGTCGAAGACGGGCGCAGCGCACGATGATTGCGCACATCCTTGCCATCTTGTGGAAAGACCTGTTGTCGGAGTTTCGCACACGGGAAATGGTGCTCTCCATGCTCGTGTTCAGCCTGATGGTCACGGTGATCTTCAACTTCTCGTTTGCGCCCGGAAGTGAGTTTATCCAGGAGGCCGCGCCCGGGATTCTCTGGATGACCATTATTTTCGCCAGCTTACTCGGCTTGAATCGCACCTTCGTCTACGAGGTCGACAAAGGCTGCTTGCACGGCCTGATGCTCGCGCCCGTCGACCGCGTGGTTATTTACATCAGCAAGCTGGTGGTGAATCTCATCTTTATTACATGCGTCGAACTGATCGTGCTGCCCCTGTTCAGCATCTTTTTCAGGTTGAGCATCCTGCCCGTGTTGGGGCAGCTCGGGCTCATCATATTCGTGAGCACGCTGGGCTTTACGGTGGTCGGCACCCTGTTTTCGGCGATTTCGGTCAACACCAAAACCCGCGAGGTCATGCTGCCGATCCTGCATTTCCCGGTGGCCATCCCGATCATCATCAGTGCTGTGCAGGCGACGAGTGCTATTTTGCAGGGTCAGCAGTGGAGCGTCATCTGGGGGTGGGCCAAAATCATCATCGCGTTCGACGTCATCTTTTTTGTTGTGGCTTGTCTTACATTCGAATATGTTATTGAAGAATAATTGACGGAGTCTGGCAATGAGCATGTCCCAACCGAGAAACCTGTGGATGGTCATCCTGAGTATCTGTCTGCTCGCTTGCATGATCATCAATCTATATCTCATCTTTCAGTTTGCCCCGCAAGAGCGCTCAATGGGCCACGTGCAACGAATTTTCTATTTCCACGTGCCCTCAGCGTGGGTGTCGTTCCTGGCCTTTTTCGTGGTGTTTGTCGCCAGTATCGGCTACCTGTGGACGCGGGAGCGCAAATATGACATGGTGGCCTATTCCGCTGCGGAAATCGGCGTCATGTTTGCCACGCTGGTCCTGATCACCGGTCCCATCTGGGCGCGTCCGGTCTGGAATACCTGGTGGGAGTGGACGCCGCGATTGACCTTGTTTCTGGTTTTGTGGTTCATCTACATCGCTTACCTGATGCTGCACAACTTTGTCGAGGGCGAGGAGAGAGGCGCCCGTTTTGCTGCGGTGTTCGGCATTTTCGGCTTCGTCGATGTCCCGATCGTGTATCTGTCCATTCGGTTGTGGCGTGACATCCACCCCAGTCCGGTCATCGCCGGTGGCCAGGGCTCGGGGCTGCATCCGGACATGCGGCTGACCTTGTTTTTTAGCTTGTTTACTTTCACGCTGCTGTTCCTGCTTTTGTTGATCCATCGATTACGGCTGGAAAAAAGCAGCGCTGCCGTTTCAGACCTGAAGAAACAAATTGCGTATTGAGCGGTGCATGCACAAAGAGGAGGCGAATCTTCGCATGAGGAAAACAACTTTTTTCATCATCTGTTTTTCGATGTCTAGCCTGTGCGGCTCTCTGTTTGCGCAGCCTGCGCGGCTGGTTCACTATCAGGGAGTCCTGCTGGACCAGGATGGCAACAGATTCACGGGCACCACGGATCTGCATTTTAGCATCTACGATACATTCCGAAGCGAAAAGCAGATGTGGTCGGAGACGCACACAAACGTCACCATCCAGGACGGGGTGTATGACGTTCTGCTGGGCAGCGAGAATCCCTTGAAATTGTCCTTCATTGAGTATTATCTAACGGTGAAGGCAGAGGGATTCGAAAGTGAGAGCAGAACCATGATCGTTGGCTCCGGCTACACCGACCGTCTTTGGTTTCTGTTTTCTGCCTATACGATTGTCTGGCTCGCCATCTTTCTGTACGTGCTCTCCATCGCACGGCGGCAGAGGAAAATCATCACAGACCTCGAGCTGTTGTCAGAAGCCAACAAGCAAACGGAAAACGTCTAGCTTAAGCCGGAACCAAAAAGTTTCTTTTCCGTAAAGAGCGGTTCGTGACCGGGGGGCGGTGTTCAAGCTTCAGCTTGCCGGGGGGAGGGGGAAAACACGCTAAAGCGTGAACACCCTCATTCAGTAGAGCCTGAAAAACGAAAGGCACAGCTCAAAACGCTGTGCCTCGTTGGTTGTTGATAATAAGACGTCCTGATTGCTTCGTCTTATTTTCTTCCACACCCCTGGTGCCGGAAGAAATCCTTAACCTCACAGCATTAAGGTAAGACTTTTGCAACCATTGTCAAGCAGAAAACTGTTAAAATATGCTAATTTTTGACGATAAACAATAGTTTACTGCGACGGCGTCACGTGATTGATAACAAGGGTACCCACACAGATCAACCTGGCGCGGTGAAGCAGCAAAT
>JBHHXT010000204.1:0-8984 GCA_046757165.1 bacterium
GCTGTTGGCTGTTGGCTGTTCGCTGTTGGCTGTTCGCTGTTGGCTCTTGGCCGTTGGTTCTTGGCCGTTGGCTGTTGGCCTGTTGGCCGATGCCCTCAGCCCTCAGCCCTCAGCGTATCGGCCAGCGCGATTTCCCGGAACCCTCCCTTTTCAAATTGAAAACGCTCGGCTTTCGCCACCAGCTCGTCGCGGGTCAACCAGGTAGCGCCAATATTGTCAACCATGCAAACATATCGTTTGATGGTGAAGTTGACCTCCCAGGGATGCCAGTAAAGCTCGAAGGAATTCTCTTTCCACCGCCGTCGACTGACGAAAAAACCGTCCGTGCCGTAGACGCTCACTCGCGCCTTGCCTTTACTTTCATGCGCAGAATAGAGCGTCTTCTCATGTCGCGCTTTCTCTTCCGTGAGCAGATCGAAGATGCCATACGACCACGGACCTTTTTTTTCGCTGTAGAACAGACCTTGCGCTGCCCAATGGCCGACGCATTCTTTAGCCCAATCTTCGTAGTCCTTCTGTTTGGCATAGCGCCAATCCAGCTTGTCGATATAGAAGCCGACAAACGTGTCGCTGCTGTCAAGCTCGCCGGGCAAGGTAAAGAATGTGTTGTAAAACTCGTCATATTCCAGCAAGCCACGGCTCGTGCCCACCAATTTCAGAACTTTGAACAGGTCCTCCTCGGTCTTGTCTGTCGACTGGCAGAAGATAGCATACTCCCCGGTTTCATCCACCAGGATCAGGTAGGTCCGGAAGTACCCCGGCTTCGGCTCGATAACGGTTTTGTAGCCCACCAAACGACTGAAAGACACCACCTCGATCTCCGTCTTTTCCTCTGTCGCATATTCGCCGGTGTTGAGAATCAAGTCCGCAAAAAACCCGGCGATGGCCAACTGTGTTTCGCTTGCATTCGAGACAGGCCAGAAGCCCGCTTTGGTCACCTGCGGCGTGTCCAGGCCGTGGTCTGGCTTCAGTTTCAGGATGTCCAGCGTCACCCGGTCGCCATAAATATTGTCCTCGTAGACCGCTTCAGCAAACGCTACCGTCAGATTCATCAACCGATGCCGGCTGATTCCACGCGGCAAGTCCAGCTCGAGATGCCGGCTGACAGCAAACCGCTTCGGCGCCTCATCTTTCTCAGGCGCATTCAAAACGTACATCTGCTGCACGTAGAACATATTCGTCTTGGGGAATTTCGTGATCACATCATAAATTTTCTGGGGCACGCCGGGCCGGTCGGCCTCGATGTGCTGCTCCTCTTTGACGCTGTCGACCACGACCTCGGCGATGTGTTCCTTGATGGTACGATAGTCGACAAGCCTGAGCGAGTCCAGGCCATACCTCGCCTTCAGGGTGTCGCGAAACGCTTGCATCGCAGCAGAGTCCGCATGCGCACCGACGATCACTTTGTACCATGCGCCGCCTTCCGTCGAGTCGCTCGAGGTCACGATGTAGGGCTGCAAGCCCTTCTCCTGCAAGCGATCCCGGATATCTCTGGCGTGATAGTAGCTGCGGGCGCGGGTCACCTCCACGGCCAACGGTTTCTCCTCGGTAAACTTCTCCACCTCTTTCTGGCAAGTGCAGCCCGCAAGCGCGGCAAGGGCGATGGCAATCACAAGTTTGGTATATGGGTTCATGATCTCCTCCTTTCTGTTTTGGCGGTTGCGTGTTGAGGGCCAAACGCCAACAGCCGCCGCCCACTCATACTATTTGTGGATGCACCATAAATCTTGCATCCGTTCTTGACGAAAATAGGCGACTCCTTCCCTTCCTCGCTCGCCGGGCTATGGCAAGTCTGGGGAGCTGCCGAGAGAGTGTTTGCAGAAAGACAAATCGAGCACAAGAACTGGGAAAGATTCAAAGCCGAGAGACAAAGGCTCGAACCGGAATCAGATTCGCTTACTTTAGCGCTTGCTGCTTGAGTTTTTCAATAATGCCAACCTCCTCGTTGGCTTTTTTGTAATCGCCTTGCGCGAGATAAGCGTGCGACAAAAGCTCATGTACACGCAAGTCATTCGGGCTGAGATCGAGTGCTTGTTGCAGCTCAGAAACCGCCTCATCAGGCGCGTCTTGCTGCAAAAAGACATCCGCTGACAGGATGTAAAGATTCAGTTTGTCCACGGTATCGGTCAGGAGCGGCCGGGCTTGCTCGGCGTATTGTCGCGCTTTGTCCGCTTCCTTTTTGCGGTTGGCGCTAATGCCCCGCCACAGCCAGGCAGGCCCGTGCTGCGGCGCTAAGGTGACCGCCTGCGCAAACGCCGAGTCCGCAGCCCCATGCTTGCGCACATCATAGTACGCCAGACCGAGCTTGAACCAGATGTCGGCGTGGCCGGGCTCGAGCTCAGCCGCGCGCCGCAGCCAAACCACCCCGTTTTGCGGGTCCCCCATCGCGTCAGCAGTCATGCCCAGATAGTAAAGCGCGCGCCAATTGGACGGATTCAAACCCTGCGCTCTTTTAAAGGCCTGCACCGCTTGCTGGTACGCCCGCTGCTGCCCGTGCAGCACACCGATTTCAAACCATGCCTCCTCGTACTCCGGCTGCAGGTGGACGGCTTTTTCATACATCCGCAGGGCGAGGCGAACGCTATCCAGCCTGCTGGCGGTCACGCCGCAGTTGTAGTAGGTTTTGGCATCGGTTGTGTCCAGGGCAACGGCGCGCTGGTACCAGGACAGCGCCGCTTGATAATCCGTCATCACATACGCGGTCTGTGCCAGCGCGGTCATGGCCTCGACCTCGGTGCTGTCCAGCTCGAACGCTTTCAGGAAGCTCTCGCGGGCCACTTCATAATCCCGCGCATTGAATGCAGAATAGCCGATGTTCATCAGCAAATAGAGCGAGTGCTGAGTGGGGTGCACGTGAACCGGCTCGCGCAGGACGGGCAGCTCCCTCCGAGCGGCTGCTTCCTCCAGGCCTGCCGCGGCCGGCAAGGGTCCGAGCTTCCGCAGCTCCTGGCTCACCACGTTGCTCGGAATGGCAAAATTGAGATTCTGGCCGCCGCCAACGATGAACGTGGTGACCCCGACCACCTTACCTTTGACGTTCACCAGGACGCCGCCGCTGCTGCCCGGGGAAACCGGCGTCGTGGTTTGCAGCATGGCGCCCTGGCCGCTAAACTTGCGGATGCCGCTCAGGACGCCATCTGAGATGGTGTTCTCCAGCCCGCGCGGGTTGCCGATGGCAAACACCCGTTCCCCGACCGCGATGGCGTCGGAATCACCCAATTCGAGTGCCGGCAGCTCGCAGCCCGGGACGAAAAGAAACGCCAGGTCGTGCAAGTGGTCGATGGCCAGGATGCGTGCAACGGGCACGGTGCGGCCGGAGGGCAGGGTGATTCTGAACAGAACCCCGCCGCCAAGCACGTGCGCATTGGTGACCAGCACGCCATTGCTGTCGACCGCAAAAGCCGTGGCCTGCCCGATGTTTTGGTTGTCGCGATCAAAAGCGTGGATGGCGACGATGGATGGCGAGATTTTCTCGAAAACCGCGGCGCCGTCGTCCCGGGCGGAAAGAGGCGCAAGAATGCACGCCGTCAAACACGTTAGAGTCGTTAACGTCTTCCTCGAGTTCATTCGTAACTCCACCCGTTTTAAAACCCCAATATGGTCCAACACGGTCTGTGACCGTGTTGGACGCTTTCGCGCGATTAGCGAGTGCGACAGAAATTCTGGTATTCGAACCCACGGTTTGACGCTCTGCGTCCCTTTACTTGACGCGGAGCGTCAAATAACTGGTTCTCCACGGGAGCGTGGGAACCAGCGCTTACTCAGTCACCCGTGATCTGTATCACATCTTCAAACCAATAGCCGTAGAGCAAGAATCCGCCCCAGAAAAACGGGTGCCGGGTTTGGGGATTCTGCAGCATGGATATTTGCGCCTGTCTGAGTGATTGCGCCTTATCCATCCTTCTGGAAAACAAGTTTTGATAAACAAAGTGCATCAAATCCGGTGTAAAAAGATCGCTGACTTGCCACAAGGTCGCGAGCACCGAGGCCGCCCCAACCGAGCTGAAAGACTGCACCAGGTTGTGCACCCCAAACTCAGGATTCTCTTCACCCACTGCTGTTTCGCAATTTGGCAAGATGACCAGATTCATATTGGCGAACCCGCCGGACTCCCGGCTGCGTTCGATCATCTTCAAGGTCAACTTCCCATCTGCAAGGAGAATGTATGTTTCCGCCGTATTCGAGGCATTCACGCCACAATGGCTCGAGATGATGAAGACGCAACTCCGGCTGCCAAGCTCGAGGGCGCGGGCAATGGTGGCCTCTTCATTTTGAAAAATTCTTGCATGCGGTGCAAATTGCCTCAGGCTGTTCATCTCGCGCCGGACGCCAGTGAGTGGTGGCTCTCCCAGTGAATATCCCAGGGCGCCAACATTTGCCAGGCATTGCGCTTGTGCGAAGGATCGCCGGGCGTTCAAGCTGTTGGTAAAGGTCGTCGAGGTCAGGTAGGCCACCGTCCAATCTTCGATCACGAATCGCAAACTGCCATCTGATCGCTGCCGGGCTAATGCATGCAGCGGCAGGTAAAACAACCTACCAGACGGGATAAAAATAATGGTTTGCGCGTGCCGCAGCTCGTCCCGGATCGGCTGAATAAGGTAGTCGTACAGATCCGTCGTTATCCTGGTCATGGGCAGAACGTTCTTATCCTGCCACGATAACACTTTCATAAAGTCTCTAATATCCAGACCAGCGTTCGGCCCGCCCGCATATTGAAACCGTTTAATCGCGGCCGCCCTCTGGGCAAGCATCGTCTCTTGATATCGCCCGACTTTGGCATACAGGGAGTCTCTGGTGATGTTGACAGATTGGGCGGCAAAGCGCTTTTGTGAGGCGATAAAAATAAAGAGCCTCGACTCCGAGGGATAGTAACAGACGACAACCGCATCAGCGGGAATGCGATGCTGGATAGAGGAAATGGAAGCCGCCCGGACCTCGACCATGCCCGGGTAATCGTCATATTTGTTCAAGAGCTCACGCTCCAGCTCCATGACTTGCTGAGCGCTTTCCGCCTCCTGCTCGATCAAATGGGAAGGAACCGGTCGGTCGGGGTTCACGGTGATTTCACGATGAATTCGCCGCCACAGAGCAAGGTGTTTTTCGATGGCCTGCTCGGCCTTGCGCAGCTCCTCGAGCTTCTGCGTATCTCCGGAAGCCTCAACCATGCTCTTGTACGACTCGATCAAATTCAGCGACCGTGAGCGCTCGATGTAGGCATACGCTGCCTTGTCATCGCGCAATCTCTCCAGCAAGAGGGTGATCATGCGGTCATAAAGCTCATCCGTGCTCTTGATGTAGGACTGAAACAACTCTTCGCGCTTTTTGAACCGTCCTCTGATCTCCTCCACCAATTTGATGGCGCTTTCATACGCCTGGCGGGCTTCGGCGTAGCGCGCCATATTCTCATAAGTTACCCCTTGATTGGCATAGCTCGTGATCAACATTCTCTTCAGAAAAATCTTGTGAGCCTGTCGCTCAGCATCCCGGAAGTTGACCAGTGCCGTAGGATTGTTGCCCCGCTGCAACTCGATGACGCCCAGGTTGTTCTGAGCTGTGGCAATACCCTCCGTCGACTCCAACCGCTCACTGAGCTCCTTGGATTGCAGATAATGGTCATAGGCGCGCCCCACTTGTTGCAGACTGTAATAGACGTTGCCCAGATTGAGCAGGGCGGTGGCCATGCTGCTGGAATCCTTCCTGGCGTGCGCGATGGCATACACCTGTTGAAAAGTCTCCAAAGCCTCGTCATACTGCTCATTTTTCCGCTGCACATTACCGAGACCCGTCAGGCTGGCGATAGAGTCTTCGGCCGTCCGCGCCAGCCGGTGCGCTCTTTCGTAGTGGCTGCGGGCTGAATCCGTCACCCCTATCTGATAATAGATGTTGCCCATATTGGTCAAGGCGATGCGACGATATTGGCTCAGGCTCTCTTGGTCCGCGGCATGATAGATTTCCCGGTATTTCTCCAGAGCCTCCTCGTAACGGTCGCTCTGGTCGAACAGGCTCGCGATACGTACTGAGCTGCTGAGCTGCTTTGATATCTTGCCTTCCTGCGCGTAGATGTTCTCGCTCTGCTGGAGATGAGCCAGGGCGTCATCGAAATCGCCCACAGCGCTGGCGGCGCCGGAAATCTTTTCATGAACGCGAGCCTTCAGGTCGCTGCTGACATAGGGACCCGTTCGTCTCAGCGCTTCTGTATACCTGGAGCGGGCCTCGCTGTAGCGCCCCAGCTTCAGATGCACGTCACCCAGGCCCAGCAGGGCCTTACACCGCCCGGTGTAATCTGGCGAGCCCTCGTAATAGCTCAGGCTGGTATCATACGCTTGCCGCGCCAAATCAATGTGAAACAAAGCCAGGTGGCAGTCGCCCAAACGCAACCTGCATCGGGCAACTTTGTCTGGCTGGTTCGCCCTGTTATACAGCTCAACTCCTTGCTGGTACGCAGCAACCCCCTCATCGCACCGCTCCAAATTGAACAGGGCATTGCCCGTGTTCTCGCGACACAGAGCGGCCGTGTCGTAATCACCGGAGCGTTCGTAAACGTCGCTAGCCCGCCGAAAGAGTTCAATGGCTTCCTGGTAGAGCTCGCGATTAAACTTGATGTGCGCGATCCCTTTGTCACATCTGGCCCAACCCAGCTCATGACCAAAAAGAGGACGCGCTTCCACGAAGGACGCTTCGGCCCGGGTCAAGTCAGGCGGGCTGGAACTCAAATAGATCTCCCCGCGGTCCGCGTAGCATTCAGCGAGTCTCGCCGAATCGTTTGTGCCTCCATAGATCCCGATGGCCCTTCCCAGGTGTTGCAATGCCTGGTCGGAATCATTGAACTCTAATCGAGCCAGGAGCGCGAGTTTTTGGTGAACCGAGGCCTGGTCACGTAACAGGTTCTCCTGTTCATAAAGCCGGAGCGCCTGTTCAAACCTCCTGCGCGCGGCGCCATAGTCCTCCGCGCCCTGGTGCGCCAGAGCGGCGTTGAAATATGCACTCGCACCGTTGGTGGTCTCCCCGTTAGCCAGGTAGTAGCGCGCAGCTTCGGCGAAATGCAGCGCCGCTTCTGCATGGTGTTCGAGCGCAAGGTTGCATTGCCCCATGCCAAAGTAACAGCCGGCGAATTCGCCCGCGCCCGTCTCGACCTCCTGATAGATGGCAAGCGCCTGCTCATACTCCACCAGCGCCTGCTCGCGGCTCTCCATCTGGTTCAGCACTTCGGCGATCTTCAGATGGCAGCCGGCTGATTCATGCCTGAGCTCGGGTCGAAAACCGCTCAAACTCCGTGCCTCCAGGTAGGCCTGCAACGCCGCCTGCTCCTGCCCAAGCTCGAGATGAGCGTCCCCTCGCTTCAGATGAGCAGCAACCGCCTCGGCGGGCCGGCCCAGAGACTCGAAGTGTCGGGCGGCCGGCCCCAACCTGGCAATCGCCTCTTCAAAGCGGCCCAGCGCATAATAACAATCGCCGGAGCTCTGCAGCGCCTGCGCTTGCCGGTCAGGCAACTGATGCCGTTGCGCCAAACCAGAGGCCTGTTCATAATAGGACAACGCCGGTTCGTACCTGTTGTCATTGTAGTACGCGTTGCCCAGTTGAAGCACCGTCGCGGTCAGACTCTCAAAAGCGTCCGGCGCCTGTCTGTACAACGCTGCCGCATTCTCCAGGTGACCGATTGCCAGCGGCCAGTTGCTCTGGTCGAAAAAGCTTTGACCGACCTTGTACCGGCAATCACCTGCGGACTTGAAATCCGACAGTTGCAGGAAAAGCTGCTCACCCGCTTCAAAGGCGGACACGGCCTGGGAGTCTAACCTCAAACTCGAATAGCAGTTGCCGAGATCCCGCTGACTGTGTGCGCGTGTTCGGGTATCCGCACCTGCCGCGATGGCCCGCCGGTAGGTGTCGATGGCCTGCTCGAATCTCTCCTGCAAGTAGTAACATCTTGCCATGTAGTAAAGGCAATCCCCGCGACGCTCACGGTTGCCTAATCGCTGATATATCACCGCAGCCCGTTCGAACGCGTCGATAGCCAGAGGACAGGTCTCGCTATTCAGGTAGCTGGAGCCAAGCCCGAATTGGCATCCGGCCTCGCCCTGGGGATTGACCAACTCTTGATAGATCCGCAGCGCCGTGCGAAAGTGAAAGATCGCCTGGTCATAGGATTGCGAATCATGGTAGGTCCATGCCAGCAACTGATGTGTCTCCGCTTTCGCGGCTGGATTCTGCACGCCGCTGGAATAGAGCCGCAGCGCCTGCTGAAAAGCCGCAATCGCCTCTGCGGTCCGTCCCAGCAGCCGGTTCGTGTCCCCAATCCGGGTCAATGAGTGCGCAATCTGCTCCTGGTGGTCAACAGCGCGATAACAAGCCAACGCCCGGTTGAAGTGAGAGAGAGCGCTCTCATACAGGCCGTTGTTGTAGGCCTGAATGCCGCTGTTATAATGCTCATGACATTGACTCTGGCTCGCAGACAGGTACTTCTGTTGCGGGGCCGCATTGTTCAAGCCAGAGATGGCGGGCGCACCATCCGGGCGCACTGGAGCCGCCCAAAAGAGGCAAGCCAGGAACACTGAAACCGTCGCCAGCAACATCCCCGCCGCGGAGCCTGGCTTCGACCCACGGTTGTAGGCATGTTGCACGATGTTCGCCACCGCCTCCTCCACCGCCAGTTTCAGCGCTTGAATGACCTTATTCGAGAATCCATGCTCTCGCCCGACCTTGTCAACCAGATTGCGCAGGTTGACGAGACAGGACAGATGCGCCGGGACTTTCAGCTCGACTTTGGCTTTCTTGTCAAACATGAGGCTATCCTTCTTGATTATTTGATTTCTGCGATTCTGCCTGGCATTAACACGCGTCGTGACAACAGAACAAGGTCCAGGGGGCCGTCCCAAAAGCCCGTGCAGAGTCCGTAATGGGACATTTATGTCGCCGAGCTCAAGGCTAAATCATCTCCGCCCAAACCCACCTCTGAAAACGAACAAGTTCGTTTTCTGTCTCCTCCC
>JBHHXT010000205.1:0-8860 GCA_046757165.1 bacterium
TCTAATCAAATGCGATTCTTTCCTACAGCCTAAAAGTCTACCGCCTATCTACCTGTTGTCAAAGTAAACTCAATATTTGCGGAAAAAACATGAAAACCAGAGCAATCGCTGCGGCGAGCCACAAAATGACCTTGCTCACCAGGCGAGGGGACTCGACTCGACAGGTTCCGTCTTCACACTTGATTTCGCGTTTGCGATAAGTGAAATAAAAACCGGTCCCCAGAAAAATCCCCGTGGCGACCATTAAGTAAGGTCGATACGGTTCGAAGGCGGCGGCAAAGCCCAGGCTACCCGCCCCGATTAGGGAAAGAACCACCGGTGCAATACAGCACATAGAGGCCAGGAATGCAGAAAGAATAGAACCGGAAGTGGCCAAAACCGCCTTGTTCATCACTTCAGTCCTCCAGGTTGAATAACTGTTTAAGGAATTCGACAAAAGGCGTGTCCTGCAGCCGGTAGAAGATCGTCTGGCCCTCTCGCCGCCTGCTGATGAATCCGAAAGCACGTAATTTGCTCAGTTGGTGACTGATCGAGGAGACCGTCATGCCGCTGACGTCTGCCAGATCGCAGACGCAGAGCTCAGACTCTTGGGCCAACAAGAACAGGATTTTCAATCGGGTTTCATTGCCGGCAATGGTGAGCAAATCTGCCAGGTTTTCAAGGCCATCTTTTTCTTCGAGCCGTGCTTGCAGGCCTCGCAACAAGGGTACGTTTACATTCTTGCGGATGCAGGTCTCTTCGGTTAGCCGGGTCATGAAGTGGTCCTCGTACGTTTTTCCAGCGGACATTCAGTTTTCAGTAATTGAACAACTATTCAAATATACAAGTAAACGTTTCATCAGGGATTTTGTTCCAGGTTTATTTTCAACTTTGTGTGGTTTTGGGCAAAAGGAGGTAATCCCTTAACTTCTCGGGCGCGATTAAGGTTTTCGATGGCAGCTTCATTATCATTTTCCGAAACAAAAGCTACGTTGTTAGATGGGCTCTCCGCCGCACACCCAGAAAAATCGCATAGTGCAGATAGAATTCCGCGAGCGCAATCAGCAGCAGGAATGGCAAGTAGCCGGGCCAATCAGGAAACCAGCTCAGCACATTCGCTCCTGGCGGTTTTTTACACAAATACATGATGTTGGTCCCGAGTACTTTGTTGACGATGGCTGCCGGGATCGCCAGAACCAGCATCACGCCCAGGGTTCTGTAGATCCCCTTGTGCGTCGGAAGCAGGGTTGAGGTGCCCAGCATGTATATCGGCCCGGCCATGAGCAGCCAGTGGCTCAGATAGTTCTCGACAAAGAAGGGGTTTGTCCAGGTAAACGGATTGGATAGATAAAAAATGGTTGCCTGCAGACCGGCTGAAATACCGGCGTAGAAAATAAAATCGAACAGCCACTGCTTGCGCAGAAGGAGCGCCAACCCGAGCGCATAAGCGGCGTAGTCACATAAATGAAGCGGAATCCATGACTCTACCTCTGGTGGCTGCAAGCCAAAGGTGAGCGTTGCGATGATTTCCGTGAAAGGTTGCAGAAACATGTAGATGGCCAGGCCAACAGTCATGTGCTGCCGCGCGCGTTCGGGGGCATACCGGCAAGCCCAGGTGAGCCAGGCGATCAGAGCAAGCAGGGTCAGCAAAGCGATGGCGGTCATCTGTCGGTCCGATAAAGGTTACGAACGGCGAATCCTGACGCGGGATTGAGAGCCCTGTTGAAGGAAGAAAAAGGAAGGGGCAAAATCAAGGAAAATGTGTCAGCCGGCCCTGAGCACCGCCCATAGCGCTTTGACCTGGTTTCCTCATGAACGCACTCTTTGCCAAATCATTCCGGAATTCTTGCTTTTGCAACAAAAAAATCATAAGTTCAATGGTTTGCAACAGAAACATGAAAATGTCGAGGTGTCACGATGATTTCAATGACCAACCGGACTTTTTATTTGTGGAACGCCCTCTTCACCACGGTGGCGCTGACCTTTTTGGTCTGGCTGATCTATTTCAGGCCAGGCAGCAGTGAGGCCAATCTTGCCGTGTCCCGCTTGCCAGCCGTGAACGCCGGGCTGAACGCCACGAGCACCGCTTTGCTGCTCCTGGGCTTCTGGGCGATCAAGAACCGGCGCGAGAATTTGCACAAGAACCTGATGATCACCGCCCTGTGCGTTTCGGCGCTCTTTCTCGTCAGCTATGTCTACTACCACACTCTGCAAGGCGACACCAAATTTCTGGGACAGGGCTGGATTCGACCGGTCTACTTTTTTATTTTGATCACCCATATCCTGCTGTCGACGGTCATGCTGCCGATGATTTTGTCATCGTTGTTTTTCGGACTGGCAGATAAACGCCGGACGCACCGCAGGATTGCGAGGTTCACCTTACCGATTTGGCTCTATGTCTCCGTGACCGGCGTGATCGTTTTTTTTCTGTTGAGAAGCTCTAGTTGAGTGGCCCGAATCGAAATCACTTGAAAGGAAGCCAGATGCGAAGAATCCTGCAGAAGCGCCTAGCCCCGATCATGTTCTTGCTCACGACCCTGACCGCCCCGCCGACACGGGCGCAGAACAGCGACCAAGACCCGGCACAGTATCAGAATATCGCCAACCAAATCATCCAAACGGCCCTGACGCGTGGGCAGGCCTATGCCATGCTCGGGGAGCTCTGTCTGCAAATCGGACCCAGGCTGAGTGGCTCGCCAGAAGCCGCGGCTGCCGTCGAGTGGAGCCGGCAGACGATGCTGAAAGTGGGTCTCGAGAACGTACGCTTGCAGAAAGTCATGGTGCCGCACTGGGTGCGGGGCCCGGTGGAAGAGGCCATCGTCGTCAACTCCCCCTCTTCCGGAACCGTAGCCTTGAACGTGTGTGCACTCGGCGGCAGCGTTGCGACTCCAGAGAATGGCATGGTCGCGGAGGTGGTCGAAGTCAAGGGTTTTGACGAAGTGCGTGCGCTCGGCGCAAAGGCCAAGGGCAAGATCATTTTCTACAATCGCCCCATGGACGCGAGTCTGACGAATACCTTCGCCGCCTACAGGACCGCGGTGGACCAGCGCTCACGCGGCGCCATCGAAGCCGCAAAGGTCGGGGCCGAGGCCGTGCTCGTGCGTTCCATGACCACACGGCTCGACGACGTGCCGCATACGGGCGCGATGAACTACCAGGACGCCGTGCACAAGATTCCAGCCGCGGCAATCAGCACGGTCGATGCGAATTTCCTCAGTCAACTTGTGAAACGGGACGGCGTCGTCCGCGTCAAGCTGACCTTGACCAGCCAAACCCTGCCCGATGTCCCGTCCGCAAACGTCATCGGTGAGATCCCGGGCTCTGAAAAGCCCGACGAAATCGTGCTGATCGGCGGACATCTCGATAGCTGGGACAAGGGTCAAGGCGCCCATGACGATGGCGCTGGCTGCATCCAAGCCATCGAAGCGCTTCGGTTGCTGAACGCGCTCGATTTGCAACCGAAACGCACCATTCGTGCCGTGATGTTCATGAACGAGGAGAACGGCACCCGCGGCGCCCGGGCCTATGCGGACAGCGTGGCCCGGTCCGATTCCCTGCACATCGCGGCCATCGAAAGCGACCGGGGCGGGTTCGCGCCCAGAGGGTTTGGCGTGAAAGCCAAGTCCACGGCTTTCAGCCGCATCGCGAGCTGGGGGCGTTTCCTCAGTCCGATCGACGCAGCAGCCATCCGGCCCGGCTTTGGTGGCGTCGACATCAATCCATTGAACAAGCGCTTCGGGGTGCCGGTTATCGGACTGGTTGTCGATGCCCACCGCTATTTTGACTACCATCACTCCGACAACGATACCTTTGACAAAGTCAACGAGCGCGAGCTCGAGCTGGGCGCCGCTGCCATGGCGTTTCTTGCCTATGTCATCGCCATGCAAGGCCTGTAACCTACAGAACGCTACAAGACCAACAGGCCGTCGCAGATGAGGACGTCGGGCCCGGACGCATTTTATTTTTCATTAACATATCGTCCATTTTGGCCTCAAAAGCAGTTTTCGGTCGATATATCGCCAGGTGGTGTAACACGACATTCATGTCGTGACCTTTGGGGCTGGGGGATGGCCTTCTTTCAGATAAGAAGTGCAAACGACCAACATAAGGAGATTGCAATGAGACGGTGTAAACAGGGAAGTCTTGCTCCCCTTCTGGTTTTGGCTTTAGCCCTTTTCTCAGGTACAGGGACGCTCCAAAGCCAGGAGCGTTCGGTCGAGCGCCATCTTGGCCTGACAGCATCTATTCAAAGCACGCAAACGGCCATCCTGGTGCCGATCTGGATGGGGGATAAGCTGACAGTCGCGCCGGGGATTGCACTTTCCTATGTCGAAAACACCGGGACAACTTTCACTCTGCTGCTTGTGCCGCGGTTTTACCTGCAGATGAAAAGAGTTGCACCATACATCTCGGCGAACGTCGGCGTGTCCTTCATCGACCCGACCGGGCCGGCAGACTTGACGGATTTCCTGTTTGGGATCGGGTTTGGCGGAGAGTACTTTATCAACCCCAAATTCAGCCTGGGCGTGGAAGCGATGGTGAACGGCAGAGTGGCAGATATCTCCGGGGCGAAAACGATGAGCATTTCGACGGGCACAGGGGTGCATGCCAACGTGTATTTTTAGCTGATTTGGCTGTTGGCCGGACAAGCCGGAAATTCGAAATCCTAAGCTCGAAGCTCGAAAAAAATGTATCACAAGAAAGTCTTGCCAAAGAGTGACAGGAAAAGAACTCGTCAGGTACTAAGATCTCTGAGTGTACGCAAGCCATTAAACGATGGCCAACAGCCAACAGCCAACAGCAGAGTAGTGACTCTCAATCGACTTTGAGCAGCCGGTCGTTGGGTTTGTATTCGCGACCGACTTTGGCAAGGTTCCGACCATTCAGCCGAACGGCGTCCGCCGTGAAGTCGAATTGGCCTGACAGAATCCAGCTTCCCACCGCGTAAATATCTACCGGCACGTCGAGCTGCACAAATCTGGCGATCTTCTCAGGGTTGAAGCCGCCTGAGACAATGATCTTGACATGTTGGAAGCCTTCCCGGTCGAGTGCTGTCCGCACCGTTTCGACCAGTGGGGCCGAGACGCCGGCTTTCTCCTCATCACTCCAGCGGGGGTCCCGGGTTAGTGACTTGTCCACCAGATTGCTGGCCGTGTCCAGCCGAACGCCCCATAGTTTATCCCCCAGCCTGCGTGCGGTGGCCAACGCGGTGTTGACGCAATCATTGTCGAAGTCCACCAGGGCGATGGTGTTGGCCTGTGGGAAATATTGGTTGAATTTCTCCGTCGCTTGCACCGAGTCCCCGTCATAGGAGACGATCATGGCGTGCGGAATGGTGCCGATGCCTTGTTCGCCGTACCAGGAGGCCATGGCGTTCGAGGCCACAGCGCTGACGCCGCCGAGGTGAGCGGCGTAGCCGTCGCCATCCTGCAGCCAGAAATGGTCGAAGCGGTCGGTAAAGAAGAGCACGGGTTTGCCCTGCGCCGCCTGCACGACTGCATGTGAATTGGTGCAGATCTTCGTTCGCCTTG
Source organism: bacterium (assembly GCA_046757165.1). Taxonomy (GTDB): domain Bacteria; phylum Zhuqueibacterota; class Zhuqueibacteria; order Oceanimicrobiales; family Oceanimicrobiaceae; genus JBHHXT01. The sequence goes on from JBHHXT010000205.1 coordinate 5,511, forward strand.
CCAGAACACCCAGGTAAACCGACTCCAGATGTGCAAAATAGGAGTAGTCGCCCTCGATGAGCATGGCGGTCTCCCAGGCTGACAGCGCCTCACCATCCTGCAGGGAATAGACATCGATCTCCGCAAATGTATCTACCCAGAGATGATCGAGCTCGAGCGACAGTTCCAGGCGGTGCTCGACCAGCTCGCGCAGCGCCTCTTCATTGCGCGATTGCATCTGCCGGTTCATCTCCTTCTTTACGTGTGCAAACCGTTGAAATAGCGACTGCGCCTGACCGTAATCTTTGTAAAAGCCCGTCGCGCACCTCAGTATTTGAATGGCTTCGTCTGTGCCGCAGATGCGCACGTTGTCATTTTTCTGGAATATTTGATGGGTGATGCGGGGGTGTTTCTTTTCCTGCTCGAGGATGTGCTTGGTGCGCCAGAAATAGACTGCTGAGCGGTAGCCGGAGCGGAGCTCGTGCACCGGCAGGTCAAAGTTGGAAGAATCCAGTCGCTGGCTCGCACCACGTTGTTCCGAGTTCATCAGGGCTTCTCCTTGGCATCGCTATCGGGATGAGAGGTTGAGATCGTTCTCTCAAATTTAACAAATCAGGGATTTTTTGCAAATACATTTGCGGAAACCGCACCCCAATAGTTGATTTGGCCACGAATTGGCACGAATTGACACATGTTTGACATTTGCTCTGTCCGTTGCAATTCAGGAAAGGAGAAATAGTGTGATGCTCTGGAATTTGTACCTAAAACACGGTTACAAACCGTGTTGGATCCGGCTTGAACACCGGAGGATATGGGGAAAGCGATACGGAATCACGAAGTTAGTTGGAGCAGGCTTGAACCCCAAAATAGGGGATAATGACGACGTTGAAAGAAACCCCTTGACACTGATGAAAATTATCGTACTATGACATCTAGCGAACATGAACCATTCTGCCTCCAACATAAGGACGATCGGTCTCTTCACAGCCACGGCGATTGTGGTCGCAAACATGATCGGCACGGGCGTGTTTACCAGTCTTGGTTTTCAAGTGTTGCATTTGCGCTCTGCCTTCCCGCTGCTCATGCTGTGGGTGGTCGGGGGCATCATCGCACTTTGTGGCGCGCTCACCTATGGCGAGCTGGGAGCGGCGTTGCCGCGCTCGGGCGGGGAGTACCACTTGCTCACCAAAATCTACCATCCGGCGCTGGGATTCCTTTCCGGTTGGATTTCGGTCACCGTCGGTTTCGCCGCGCCTGCCGCCCTGGCAGCCATCGCGCTCAGCACGTACTTGCAAGCCCTTTTCCCGGGCCTGCCGGTGCAACACGTGGCGGCGGCCGTGGTCGTGCTCTTCACCATCGTGCACTCCGTCAGTCTCAAAGTCGGCAGCTACTCGCACAATTTCTTTACCATCTTCAAAGTTCTCCTGATCCTGGTTTTTGTCGCCGCGGGGTATGGTTTGGAGCAAGCTCAGTCCATTTCCCTCGCGCCCCGGTCAGGCGACTTGGGTCTGATGCCGACGCCCGGGTTTGCTGTTTCGCTGATCTATGTCTCATTTGCCTACGCCGGCTGGAACGCCGCTATCTACGTTGCTGGCGAGCTGAAACGGCCACAGCAAAACCTGCCGAAAGCGCTTTTCCTGGGAACACTGCTGGTTCTCGTGTTGTATTTCTTTCTGAATTACATCTTTCTTTACACCGTCCCCATGGCAGAGCTGTCGGGTCGAATTCAGATCGGCTACCTGTCGGGGGCCAGGATATTTGGTGAGACCGGCGGCCAAATCATGGCAGCGATCATCGCGTTCTTGCTCGTTTCTACGGTCAGCGGTCATGTTTTTGTCGGACCGAGGATTACCCAGGTCATGGGCGAAGATTACCGGGCACTCCGAATTCTCGGCAAAAGGGCTGAAAATGGCCTTCCCGTCAATTCGTTCCTGTTTCAGCTCATCATCATGCTGATGTTGATCTACACCTCCTCGTTCGAACAGGTCATGGTCTACGCTGGCTTTACGCTCAACCTGGTGACGACCCTGACCGTCGCCGGAGTCTTTGTTTTGCGTGCCCGGGCGCCGCACTTGCCCCGGCCCTACAAGACATGGGGCTATCCGTTTACGCCCATCCTCTTTCTGGTGATGAGCGTCTGGACGTTAGCGTTTGTGATGGTGGACAAGCCGCGGGAGTCCGCCATTGGCCTGGCACTGGTCGTGCTTGGCCTGGGGGTCTATTTCATCGACCGCCGTATCGCCAGGCCGTCGATGGCGACACGGGCACAATCGACGGTGGAGTCTGTCGATGGCTAATAAAAGTTGTGTTCAGGCATTGATCTTTTTCTTGTCATGTTTTACCATACAGCACTGTACCATGCAAAAGGAGTCGGATATCAAGCCCAATATCCTGGTCTTCATGTCTGATTTTGGCTTGTCGGACAGATTCGTCGCGAGCATGAAAGGCGTCGCCCTTCAGGTCGACCGCGATCTCAAGCTCCACGATCTCACCCACTTGATCGAGCCATTCAATATCTGGGAGGCTGCGCAAACCCTGTCCGGCACGGTTGTTCACTGGCCCAAAGGAACGGTGTTTGTTTCTGTGGTCGACCCGGGAGTGGGAACAAGCCGGAAGTCAGTGGTTGTCCGCACAAAAAGCGGCCATTTCATCGTGACGCCTGACAACGGCACCCTGACTCTGGTGGCTGATGAGATCGGTCTTGCCGAAGTGCGCGAAATTGACGAGAACGCAAACCGGCGTCCCGGGTCCGAAGAAGCCGCCACTTTTCACGGCCGGGACGTTTACGCCTACACGGGCGCACGGCTGGCAGCGGGCGTGATCACCTTCGAGCAAGTCGGCCCCGTGTTGGAGCAGCCGGTCGTCAAGCTTCCTTATCAAGCAGCGCAGTTGCGGGATGGCGTTCTGACTGGCAGCATCGTGAAAATCGAAAGACCTTACGGCAACGTTGTGACCAACATTCCCCTGGCGTTGGCCACGAAAATAGGACTGAATGCTGAAAAGATGCCATCCGTCCAGTTGGAGCTCATCAATGGCAGGACTGTCGTGCTCCGAATGGAGCTGCCCTTTGTCAAGAGTTTTGGCTATGTTGAACGTGCACACCCCCTGCTCTACCCGGACTCGAACGGCATGCTTGGCCTGGCTGTAAATGGCGGGAGCTTTGCGCAAAAATTCGGGGTTGAAAGCGGCATGGGGTGGTCGGTGAGGATTAGCAAAGGCAGACGCGTGAAAGAATGACCGGGCATCACCAGAACCGATCCTGGGGTTGTCCAAAAAACGGCGGGCCATGTTGACCCACCCCTGGTTCAGACTCTGAACGAGTCTGAACCTGTCCCCTCCAGGGAGGGGAGCGGGGTAAATCTCCTCCTGGG
>JBHHXT010000206.1:0-8833 GCA_046757165.1 bacterium
ACCGAAGTCGACCGCCCCACCGGTGCTTCTTTCCTTGATTGTTTTCAGCCATAACATGGCTTCTGAGTCGCTATTCCGTCTCAGCATTGTAAGCGCTCTAATCACCCAGATAATCGGAATATTGGTGGGTCTGGTTTTATTCATACTGGTCGCTGTCCCGATCGCGATGCTCAATGAGCTCAACCAATTTGCCGCCCTGTTGCTATTGAGCGGCGCTGACTACTTGACAGTATTTACAGCAGATCAATTGCAAGCTCAAGTGATGTTATTTCTTGATTTTCACGAACTTGGAATTACTATCGCCTCCATATTTTGGGGCCTCTGGCTATTTCCGATGGGCTATTTGGTTTTCAAGTCGGGTTACCTTCCCAAATTTCTGGGCATCATGTTGATCATTGCATGTTTTGGCTATCTGATAGATTTTGTTCTATTCTCTCTTTTTCCCAACTTCGATGCGACAATTGGCCAGTTTACGGGTTGGGGGGAGATACTTTTCCCCTTGTGGCTCTTGATTAAGGGTGTAAACGTCGAGCAGTGGGAAAAACGTGCTCTTGAATCTGCCTGAATATGATCAATGCTGAAGAACGGAGGACTTCGTTTTCGCGGTAAAAGATCGCTGGCGCAAAAGGGAAAATGCGGTCACATAGTGTGATCCTACACAGTTTGCAACTGTGTATACCTCTCGCATTTGTACCTGAAACACGGTTGTCCCGCAAAAGGCGGGATGTTGGATCAGGCTTGAATTAACTGTCCCCCCAAAAATGAAGGACATTCAATGAAAAAATAAACCTTGACAAAGATGGTTTTTTTTTGTATTCTCTCGATGTAAGTAATTACTCACTTCTCCGATGAGGCAAGTTGGCACGCACCCTGACCAAAAAACCGGAAGTCGTCGACGCTGCTCTGGCGCTCTTTATGAGGAAGGGCATCAAAGCGACCACGACGCGAGACATCGCCCTGCGAGCCGGGATTTCCGAGGGCACCATCTACCGTCATTTCGAAAGTAAAGAAGACCTGGCCGCCAGCGTGTTCCAGCAAAACCTGGACTACTTCTGGAAGTTCCTGAAAGGGTACCTCAAGCACGCCAAAACGCCGGAGGGGATGCTGTGCGCTTATATTGAAGGATTTTTTGAATTCTCGCGCAAAGAGGGGCGGCGCTACAGCTTTATTATAGCCGCCCACCAGACAGAGCTGAAGAAGCTCTCCCGCGAAAGAATGAAACCAAAACAGATGCTCGCGAAGATTCTCCGGCTCGGGCAGCAGCAGGGGATCTTTCGCAAAATGGATCTCCAGCTCGGTGGGGCGATGGTCATGGGCACGATCATGCAGACCATCTTTTATCTCAAGAGCGGCCGCATCGCGGTCAACCATGACGACGTTATCGAAGAAGTCATCGCCACATGTCTAAGAATGGTTAAGAAGGCAACCCCTAGTCAAAGTACAGAAAGGAGGTGAATCCATGACCTACATCATCGCTGAGCCTTGTGTGGATGTCACGGACCGCGCGTGCGTCGACGTCTGCCCGGTTGATTGCATCTACGAGCTCGAGGACACCCAGTTGTCTGAGGGGGATGAGGCTTATATGCAGATCCTCTACATCCATCCTGAGGAGTGCATCGACTGCGGCGCGTGCGAGCCGGAGTGCCCGGTGGAAGCGATCTTCCCGGAGGACGAGGTTCCGGAGAAGTGGAGCAAGTACACCGCTTACAACTACGAAGCGTTTGGCATGTCGCCGCCGTAACCCGGATCGAGAGAATCTCAAAAAGCCACTCTCGTTTCGCACGGAGTGGCTTTTTCTTGTTTGCCTGAGTGAGCGAAATGGCCTTTTATGCTGTCATCTTCATCGGCATCCTGTCGATCTCTCTGGCTTCCATCTTGATCAAACTATGCAGCGCGCCGGCAATGGTCATCGCTTCCTACCGGCTTGGAGTTGCGTCCCTGTTCTTTGTTTCGACGTGTCTGGTCAAGAGGACGAATCCGCTGGCCGCATTCACGCGGCGAGATTTGTTACTGGCGATGGGCTCGGGGCTGTTCTTGAGTCTTCATTTTGCCGCGTGGATTACCTCCTTGAAATACACCTCGGTCGCGAACTCGGTCGTGCTGATGGCCACCATGCCGATTTTCGTCGGTCTCGGCTCGCTGCTGTTCTTGAAAGAGCGATGGACGCGTCATTTGTCTTTCGGCATGGTCTTGACCATAGCGGGTGCGGTGACCATGAGCGCACACAAATTGGGCGCCGGGCAAAGTTCGGCCATTGGCAATGCGCTCGCTCTTTGCGGCGCGATTGCCGGCGCCGGCTACTATCTGCTGGGACGCGACCTGCGTGCACGAGTCAACACGATCGAGTACGTCACGGTGGTTTATGCAATCACCGCAGTGATTCTTATTCTGCTGACGACCTCCTTCAGATTCAATTTCACCAATTACGGCCTGAAGGTGTTTGTCCTTTTTTTTCTCCTTGCGTTGGTGCCACAAGTCATCGGCCACACGAGCTTCAACTGGGCCCTGCGTCACGTCTCGGCAGCGACGGTATCGGTGCTGACGCTGGGCGAGCCCATCGGCGCCCCGATCCTGGCTTTCTTCATTTTGGGAGAAAAAATAACTGCAATTCAACTGATTGGCGGTATGTTAATTTTGATCGGAGTTGCTCTCGCACTCCGAGGTGAGTTTTTAAAAAACGGTTGAGCTGCCAATCGCATTCATCTGGAGCGTTGAAATGCGTATCGTTCTTCTCGGAACAGGGGCAGCGACACCGACGTTACTCCGTTGGCCGACATCGACGGCCATTTTGCGTAGCAGAGAAACCCTGTTGTTCGATTGTGGCGAGGGCACGCAAGTGCAGTTCCTGAGAGCGAAGCTCAAACCCGGAAAACTCGCCAGAATTTTCATTTCTCATTTTCACGGCGACCACTTTAACGGACTCATCGGAATGTTGACGTCCATGCAACTGAGCGGACGACAAAAGGAATTGCAAGTATATGGTCCGAAAGGCCTGGCGGAGTACCTGACATTCATGCAATCCGTGTCTCAGGTGACGTTTGGCTATTCCATTCATCTCAACGAGGTGGCCGCCGGGGTTGAAAAGACCGTCTGGGACATGGGCGAGTATACCGTCACCGCCATGCCGCTCACGCATCGCATGACGACGCTCGGTTTTCGGATCGAGGAACAGAAACGCCCCGGCAAGTTCGACCAGACCAGTGCCGAAAGGCTGGGCATCGCCAGCGGCCCTGTGCGCAGATTGTTGAAGCAAGGGCAAACCGTCGAGCTGCCGGACGGCACGCAAGTCGAGCCGGAGCAAGTCATCGGGCCAACACGACCGGGCAAGAAAATCGCGGTCTGCCTCGACACGGTGCCATGTAAAAACGCGGTAACCCTGGCCAAAAACGTCGATGTGCTCATCCACGAAGGCACATTCGAGACCTCCAAAACGGCCTGGGCGCAGGATACCGGCCACTCGACCGCTGCGCAAGCGGCAAACATCGCAAAAGAAGCAGGCGCCAGGAAACTGATTCTGACCCACATCAGTGCCCGGTATGATAAAACCGGCGAAAAGCACCTGCTGGCCGAGGCCAGGGAGATTTTTCCGAATACCATCATGGGGTTTGATTTGATGCGCGTTGAGGTGAAGTCACACCCCGTGGTCAAATCCTCTAACGCACAAGGAACTGGCACGATGAACACTTGAGCAACCCCCTGGAGACAGGGCCGTGCAACTGTCAAGTTGCAGGGGAGATGATTCCAATAAACCACAACAGCAACTTGGGGAGACATCATGGACAGGTTTATTGAATTCGAAAACGAGGTCACAATGGAGGAACTAAACCAAGCCCTCGCCGTCAACAATCCTGGGCTCATGCTTCTGCGCTTTTCCAAACTCACCGGTACGGTGAAGGTACGCGCACTGGGGAAGCTCAGCAAACGTGAGATTAGACGCGCGTTCCTGCCGCATAGAGTCAAAAAAATCCACGATGACTTTCCGCTGCAAAAATACGCAGCCAACGCATGAAATGCCGGCACCTTCGGCAAAGGTAACCCCTTACTGATGGATGAAAATGTAGCGCAGTCTCCCAGACTGCAGGCAAGATGGCTGCGCTACGTCCTGGTGTAACCGAGGGATTACCTGCACAGGCTTTTTTCCCTTGACTTTAGACGGCAGGTTTAATATTTTGGAAATCTTTTGAAAGGTCCGAAGCGCCCTTTGGCGCGGCCTGCAACAGGAGAAAATCACGGCACGGAGGCCATAAACCGATAGACTCATCGTAGCCAGCAACGGCGTAACCTCAACTCGAATCGGATGGAGAACGAGAAGGGAAGGAGGATTATGAAGTCGTATTTTCTGGTGGAACCTGGCCGGATGGAGATGCGCGAAACCCCGGTTCCGGAACCAGAAGAAGGGGAGCTCATCATCAGAATTGAAGCTGCCCTGACCTGCGGTACCGACCTGAAGGCCTTCCGTCGCGGGCATCCCAAAATGCCTATGCCGACACCGTTTGGGCACGAATTCTCCGGCATCATCGCCGACGCGGGCAAAAGCGTAAACGGCTGGCACGAAGGGGACGCCATCATGGGAGTGCATACGGCCCCGTGCGGGGACTGCACCTACTGCCGGCGACAACTCGAAAACTTATGCCCGGTGACCATGGACACGATGCTCCTGGGCGCCTATGCTGAATATATCAAAATCCCTCGCCACGTTGTCGAGCTGAACACGTTCAGGAAGCCGGCCTCACTTTCCTATGAACAGGCGGCCACTCTCGAGCCACTCGCTTGTGTCGTGCATGGCATCGAGCAGCTCACCATGCACCCCGACGACACGGTCCTGATTCTTGGCGCAGGCTCGATAGGACTGCTGCACATTCTCATGGCGCGTATCAAGGGGGCGCATAAAATCATCGTCGCTGGCAAGCACCCGCAGAGGTTAGAATTAGCAGGAGAGTTAGGCGCCGACCACCTGATCGATGTTTCGCGGCAAGACACGCGCGAGGGGGTGCTGGAATTGACCCGCGGCTACGGCGCCAATCGGGTCTTTGAATGCACGGGCCAGCCCGTCGTCTGGGAGCAGGCGGTCAACCTGGCAGCAAGGGGCGGCAGCGTGATTCTGTTTGGAGGCTGCGCGCCGGGCACCAGCGTTTCCTTTGACACCAACAGACTCCACTACGACCAGATTGCTCTCATCGGCACATTCCATTTCACCCCGAGGGATGTCGCCACGGCATATCACCTGTTGGTAGAAGAGAAGCTTGACGTCAGCAAGCTCATAACCGGCACATTTCCACTGACGAAACTCAACCAAGCATTTGACCTCCTCATGCAGGGCGAGGGGATCAAGTATGCGATAGAGCCAGGTTCGTAGAAATCCGGTCGGGAAGTCATGGTCCACCTTGAGCACAACTTTGAAGAAATGACCACCATCGAGTCCAAAACCGCGGCTGAAACTGCTGCCGCCAGGCAAGCTACCGGGGTCATGCAACGAAAAAGCCCGGGCTATCTCAGAGTCACTGGCAGAGACCACGTCGACTTGCTGCACCGTCTCACCACCAATGACCTGCGTGCCCTCGAGCCCGGAGAAGGCCAGATAACTGTTTTCGCCAATGAGATAGGCCGCATCATCGACCGGGTGCATCTGCTGAAACTTGAAGATGCTGTTCATCTCATCACCAGTCCCGGAAACGGCGAGAAGATTCGAACCTGGATAGACAAATACATCTTTATCGAAGATGTGCAGGTGCAGGACCACTCCGACACATACGGCGTTCTGTCGGTTTTCGGGCCAAAATCTGCGGCGAGCCTGCACGCCGTGCTCGACTGTCCGGCCGAGCAATTGCGTGATTGCGCGTTCACACAAACAACCTGGCAGGGCAACCGCTTGCTCGTGCAGCGCAGCGATGAGCTTGACCGCTCCGGCTTCAACGTGATCGTGGAATCTGCTGTCTTGCCCGCGCTGCTGAATACCCTGTTGGCAAACGACGCCGGGTTGGGTGTGCAGTCGATGTCAGAGCAGGCCTACGAGATTCTGCGCATCGAAGCCGGATGGCCGGTTTATGAACAAGATTTTGATGAAGGGATCAATCCGCACGAAGCTCGCATGTGGGCTCATGTCAACTTCGACAAAGGGTGCTACATCGGCCAGGAAGTGATCGCGCGCCTGGACACCTATGAAAAGGTGCAAAAACATTTGATGGGAGTCGCTCTCGACGGAGACACGCTGCCGCGCGCAAAAGCGCCGGTGCGCATTGAGGATGAAAAAGTGGGCTTCATCACCAGCGCGGCCTACTCATACGCGTTGAAGACAAATATTGCACTCTGCTACGTACGGACGAAGTTCGCGCAGCCTGGAAACAAAGTCATGATTGAAACAGAAAAACAGGTGCAGAGCGGACACCTGCACGACTTACCGTTTCAGACGGGATAGAGCCACACCTATGAAAGCGGCAAAACTTTACAGTTTGGATAACATTAAGATCGAAGACGTTCCCGTGCCGCAAATCGCTGACAACGAAGCGCTGGTGCGCATGAAAGCGTGTGGAATCTGCGGCAGCGATACGATGGCGTGGTACGTGGAAAAGAAGGCGCCCTTTTACCTTGGCCACGAGCCGGCCGGCATCATCGAAGAAGTGGGCAAAAATGTCACACACTTCAAATCCGGCGACCGCGTCTTTGTCCATCACCACGCACCATGCTTCGACTGCAAGTTCTGCCACAAGCAACAGTACTCTCTCTGCCCCGCCTGGAAAGCCACGAATCTGGATCCCGGTGGCATGGCAGAGTTCTTTCGCGTTCCAGCCATCAACCTGCAAGGTGACACGCTGAAACTGCCGGCGAGCCTCTCTTTCGAAGACGGCTCGTTGGTGGAGCCGACCGCCTGCGTGGTCAAGTCGCTCAGAAAAGGCGGCCTGCAACCGCGGGACCGGATGCTGGTCATCGGACTCGGCGTCATGGGCCAGATGCACATTTTGCTGGCGCGCCACTACGGAGTGCGCCACATTATCGCGGCCGATTCGGTGCCCTACCGCCTGAATAAAGCGCTGGAATTTGGCGCCGATACGGTGGTAAATGTTGCACAGGAAAATATGACCGAGCGAGTCCGGGAAGTGACACGCGGCGAACTAGCCGATCTGGTCATCGTTGGACCAGGCTCCATCTCAGCGATGGAAACGGGCCTCGCCTGTGCCGGCAAAGGGAGCACGGTTTTGCTTTTCACGCCGACCCGTGAACACGAGACCCTGAGGATTTCTCCGTACCACCTTTACTTCAACGAGATCGACCTTCTGGGCTCTTATTCGTGCGGCCCGGATGATACGCGCGAGTCGATGCGTTTAATAAAGGAAGGAGTTGTCACGGCCGAAAAGCTTGTCACGCACAGGTATCCGCTCGAGAACGTCAGGGAGGCAGTCGACACCACCATCAAGGCCGGGGAATCTTTGAAAACCCTGGTCATCCGGCCGAAGAAAAGCGAGGAGTAGCGTGTGGCAAAGATTGAATATCCCAAACTCAGACACGTCGAGGTTTTTCCGGTGCAAACGGAACACGGCCAAATGGTCGGTCTGCGAGACCCGAGCGCCATCGCCGCCGAGATGCTCATTCTCTCACCCGACGTTTTCTATCTCCTGCAGTTTTGCGATGGCAAGCATTCTGCGCGAGACCTGCAGGAGGAATACTCACTGGCATATGGCGGCTCGCTACAGGATGAACAACTTGCTCAAATCCTGGACCAACTCGACAGCTACCTGTTTTTGGACAATCAAAATTTTGTCGCCCGGCGAAAATCCATCGAGAAGGAATTCCTGGATCTGCCCGTGCGTCCGGCAGCCCATGCTGGCCAGAGCTACGAAGCGAACCCCCAAAAACTCGAGCAGCAGATCGACCGCTTCTTCAGGAGCTCGCAGGGTGCGGGCATGCCGGAGAGCAACGGCAAGCCAAAGCGGCTCAAGGCGCTGCTCGCACCGCACATCGACATCCGCGCTGGCGGTCCGTGTTATTCGCACGCCTACCGGGCGCTGGCAGAATCCGAGGGGGCAGATTGTTTTGTCATTCTCGGCACCGGCCACTCCGGCCTGAAAGGCCTCTATTCAGCCCTGGCAAAAGACTTCGAGACCCCGCTTGGACCCGTCAAACACGACGCGGAGTTTATCGATTTGCTGCGACACCACTACCCGGACCTCGCCAGGTCCGAACCGCTGCCACACAAAAACGAACACGTAATCGAATTTCAACTTGTTTTTCTCAAATATCTGTACGGCAAACAACGCACCTTCACCTTTGTGCCGATTTTATGCTCATTCTCCTATGAAATGCTCACTGACCCGGCGTTTGCACGCGAACAGAAAATCATTGCACGATTCTCACAGGCGCTCAAGAAAACCATCGCGCAGTGTGGCAAGAAGGTCTGCGTGATCGCCAGCGTAGACTTCTCACACGTGGGCCCGCGCTATGGCGACGAAAAACCGCCCGACGAGACTTTTGTACAAGAAGTCACGGGCTTTGACAATGCCCTGATCGGCCATATCGAGAAAATGGACGCGCAGTCATTCTGCCAGACTGTCGCGCAGCATCGGGACCGCTACCGCGTGTGCGGCTTCTCCTCAATCTATACCATGCTCAACGCGATCGAAGCCAGGAAAGGAAAGTTGCTCAACTACGCAAACGCCGAGGTGGACTCACAAAACTCCCTGGTGACCTTTGCAAGCATGGTGTTTCATTGAAAGCGCGGCACAGAATCACCCAGCGCGGCCTTCAGCCGCAACAAAACAATTGATTCTGCCACGAATTTGCACGAATGGACACGAATGTTGTCGGCTTGTAATGCGGAGAAATAAAGAGCGAATTATTG
>JBHHXT010000207.1:0-8744 GCA_046757165.1 bacterium
GTTGATTAGCGTTTATTCGCGGTTTCCATTTTGGTTCCGGCTCGTCCGGGTTGGGTTATACTATAAATTACGATTCTCTTGATGTTTGCTGGAAATCTACAGCCCACTTTTGCGGGAGCTCAATAAAGGCTTCGGGTGTGATTGGCCGGCTATAGTAAAAGCCCTGTATTTCATCACAGCTCAACGACTGCATATAGTTGAGCTGGTCTTTATTTTCCACACCCTCGGCCAGAACCTTCATATGCATTTTATGCGCAAGCGATACAATTGTGGATACAATCGCCCAGTCATCACGATAAGCATGGACGCCATTTATAAAAGCCCGATCAATTTTTATCATCTCGAATGGCAACCGTTTCAGGTAATTCAAAGATGCATAACCGGTGCCAAAATCATCAATGGAAAAATGGACTCCGATTTCTTTCAGGCTCAAAAGCGTGTCGATGGCATAGTCGACGTTTTGCATGGCGCAGGTTTCCGTGATTTCCAGCATCAGGTCGGTGGGGTCGAGTTTGAATTCGTCTAAAACCGTGGTAATGCTTTCTTTGATATTGAGGACACGGAACTGGCGTGGAGAAAGATTCACCGCCATACGAATGGGTGGTAAGCCCGACTGTTGCCATGCCTTACTTTGCTCACAAGCCATACGTAAAACCCACTCACCGAGCGGGACGATTAATCCCGTCTCCTCGGCCAGTGAGATAAATTCAGCCGGGAGCAACAAGCCCTGTTCAGGGTGCTGCCATCGGACAAGCGCTTCCGCACCAATAATTTCATTGTGCTTTACATCTATTTGCGGTTGGTAGTGCACAACCAGCTCACCATTTTCAATTGCATATTTAAGCCTATCCTCACGCTGCAGTTCTTTTAAATCGTTGACGCTGGTTGTTCTATTGTAAAATCCAAAACTGTTTTTCTTCTCTCTTTTGACCCGGTACATGGCTGTGTCGGCGTGTTTAGCCAGTGTTTCTTCATCCATACTGTCGTTAGGAAACACGCTAATGCCAATGCTTATTGATATCATGAATTCCCTGGCTTCCAGAACAAATGGCTTTGAAATCGCCTTGAGAATCTTCTCGGAGACCTTGCCGGCGTCTTGCATTTGCACGATATTTTCTAAAACAATGGCAAACTCGTCGCCGCCCAACCGGGCAACCGTGTCACAATCACGGACACAATCTTTGAGCCGTTTTGCTACTGACTGCAACAGAAGATCGCCGAGGTCATGGCCGTAACTATCGTTGACCTTCTTGAACCCATCCAAATCCAGATTGAGCAATGCCACTTTCTGTCTGTGGCGTTTCGCCTGTGCGATCGCATGATTGAGACGATCTTTGAACAGCCGTCGATTTGGCAGTTGCGTCAGAGAATCATGATATGCAAGTTCACGTTCCAGGCGCCGCGTCTTTTCCAGTTCCAGCAAAAGTTTCCGCTGCTTCATGGCATTTCGAATGGCAGGAAGCAATGACTCGCTATCGAGTTTGCTCTTCAGCAAGTAATCGGCGACGCCTCTTCTCATGGCCTCCACAGCAATGCTCTCGTCACCCTGCCCGGTTAGCATCACCACCGCGGACTCACTGCAACGTTTCAGTTGTTTCAGTTCAGACAAGAATTCAAGTCCGTCCATATCTTGCAGCCGGTAATCAAGCAAGATGCATTCGGGCAAGTGCTTTTGACAGAGTTCGAGTCCTTCTGCTCCGGACTCTGCTTCCATCACCTGAGCGATATCCTGAACCCATGTTTTGCCAAGAAGCCGTCTGTAAAGCTCGCGATCTTCCGGGCAGTCGTCTACGATCAGAATGCTAGGGTGCTGCTTATCAGCCAAAGCGCGTCTCCCTTTCGGGCAAGATAGCAATTTCAAACCAGTAATCATGAAGACACTGAATAGCCTTTAAGAAGCCGTCAAAACTTACCGGCTTACGGATATAAGTATTAGCGCCAAACTCATAGCATTTTTCAATGTCTCTTTCATCAGTCGAGGTGGTCAGGACAATGACCGGTATCTTCCTCAAGTCGGTATCTTTTTTAATCTCATTCAAGACCTCGCGACCATCTGTGCCCGGGAGATTCAAATCGAGTAAGATCAAACCCGGGCGGGGTGACTTTTCAGGATTTTCATACTCGCCACGCTGGAATAGATAATCCAGCGCGCTGTCCCCATCCTGACAATGAATGACGGGATTTGCAAACCTGGATTGTTTGAACGCTCGCTGCATTGCTGCGAAGTCCTCCAGGTTATCTTCAACAACTAAGATGTGTTTCATATTGAACTCCTTTTCAATTTATTTCCTCAAAACTCGTAACCACGCTCTGCGTGGGAACGAGATGAAAAAAACACGCTGAAGCGTGCACTATGAACAGTGCTGGCCGACTTCCGATTCATTCACAACCGTAACCGTATTATCAAGAACGTCTTTCTCCAATGTAAAATAGAATGTCGTCCCCTCGCCAGTGGTGGATTCCACCCAGATTCGGCCGCCATGCCGCTCGATGATTTTCTTCACAATCGTGAGACCGGCCCCGGTGCCGCCGCCGTATTTGTCCCGAGCGTGAAGGCGTTTGAAAATCGTAAAAATCTTATCCAGGTGTTTTTCGCGGATGCCGATGCCGTTATCTCGCACATAAAAAACCGGCCCTGCGCACCCTTCCCCGTCTGAATCATTGGGTTCCAATCTCTCAGGTTCATCCGCAACACCGATCTCGATCCACTTCTCGTCTCTATCGTTATATTTCATGGCATTGGTCAGCAGATTCCGGTACACCTCTCCAACCCGAACCGGATCGCATTGAATGACCGGCAAAGGCTTCGGAATGCGCACTTCCACCGCCTTTTCCGCCAAACTGATATGTAAGGAATCGATAATGCCATCCAAAACTTTGTTCAAATCCGTCCTGGCAATCGCCAAGTCCTGACGCCCCACCCGGGAGAAGTACAGCAAGGAATCGACCAGGGATTCCATGCGCTGAGTGAGCCGCTTCAGGGTCCGCAGTTTTGATTGCCCTTCTTCGTCGAGTTTGTCGCTGTAGTCTTCCAGCAAAAAGATGGAATAGGTTTGAAGACCCCGCAGCGGCTCCTTCAAGTCATGCGACGCGATGTAAGCGAATTGCTCGAGGTCCTGATTGCTTCTCTCCAATTCAGCATTCTTTTCTTCAAGTTGTCTATGCAGGCTGACAATTCCGCGGTTCGTCTCCGCAAGTTCATGACTCAGATTTTTTTCTGTTTCCAACAGACGTTGCAATTTGTCTTCTTTTTTTCTGAGCTCCTGCAATTTTTGCATTAAATCCTGATTGAGCCGGTCGAGTTCTTCGGCTGCGGTTGCGGGTGCTTCTTCGGCCAGTTCTCTAACCCATTTCCCGACAGCGCTGGAAGTGATTTTTGTATTTTCCGGCACAGCAATCGCCAGACGCACAACCGTACCTTTCCCCATTTCGCTCTCAATCGAAAACGCATCGACGAGCTTTTTGGAATTTACGATGCCAAGCCCCATGCCGGTCTTTGACTGGTAAGCGCCCTCCAGGATTTGCGCAAGATTTGGAATTCCAGGACCCTGATCCTGAAAAAGTGCTTGCAGGTATTGTTTGGAATCCAGCTCAACGATTTGGAATTGTGCTACGCCCGACCCCGCGTGCTGTAAAATATTTCGTGCGATTTCAGATACGGCAGTTGTGAAACGGCTCTGATCGAGGCTCGATGAGTTTGCCAAAGCAGCGATGCGGTGCGCCCGCTGCCTAGCGATGATGAGATCTTGATCGTTCCTGAGGGAGATTTTTGAAATAGATAAGTTCATGTTCCTCCCCACTTCGCAACCATCACAGTCACATCATCCCTGCCACGGGTGAAATCCCGGTACAGCACGGCAGCAATCAGGGCCGGATGGCACGCGCTCAAATTGGCATATTCGCTCAAATCCCACCTGGATTTTAGACCATCGCTGTGCATGATTAAGAGCCCGTCCTCAGGCCAGGGCTCGGTGAACTCCTGAATTTTTATGCGCTGAAAACCAACAACGCCGTTCAGCGAAACGAAACCATATTTCTTTTCCATTGAAACGATCCGTGCAGCAATGTTGCCCACGCCCGAACAGGTGATGCGCCTTTTTGTGTGATCAAACGATGCCACCGAAACTGCTGCACCGCGGGTGCCGCGCAAGGCTTCGTGCATCCGGGCAATAATCTCCGCCGGCAAAAGCTGGTGGCATTTCTCTAACAAAGCCTGGGCTGCTTGCGTGCTCAGCGCTGCTTCCATGCCATGGCCCAGGCCATCCACAACCAGCAAAACCGTACAACCCTGAAGCTTCGCAGCAGAGCAGCCATCCCCGCAAACATCCTCGCCCGGCATGGCAAGCATCACCGTACCGACTTCAATCCCATCACGCTTTCGGGTTTTCTGCCGCACGTTGTCAGATTTTTTCTGCCAGAGACGCGAAAACACCGCTGTGCCTTTACCAGGCTCAGAGTGGATATCAAACTCATGAGAAAAGCGCTTGATGGCGCCCAGCCCGGTGCCGCTGCTGCCTGTTGTCGAGACGTTGTCCTCCATCGCCCGACTCACATTGGCGATCCCTCGTCCTTTGTCCAGAGCAATCAACTCCACCCCGTTTCTCCCATCTTCCTCTAACCGCCGGATCAACACTTCACCACCCTGCGCAGTGTGCTTAAGAAGATTGGTTGCCAGCTCCGTCGCGACTACAAGCACGCGGCCCTCGAGAGCTTCGTCAAAGCGGCTGGGCTCGATCAGGTCTTTGATATCCCGGCGAAGGCTTGCGACATGACTTTGGTCTGACACGGGACACGGCTTGTGGATGCCAAAATTCAGATATTCCATTCGGTGATCGTCACCTCCGTGCCTTTGTCCAACCCGGAATTGATCTCAAACTCTGATACCAGCCGTCTGCAGCCAGAGAGCCCTAAACCCAGACTGTTGCCCGTACTAAAACCGTCCTGCAGAGCCTGCTCAATGTCGGCGATACCGGGGCCCTCATCCTTGAAGATAACCCGGATTCCCTTTTTGGGTCCGTCTTGTAATTGTTCAATTGAAATGACCCCGCCTCCGGCATAGTCGACCATGTTGCGGGCGAGCTCACTCGATGCCGTGACGAATTTAGTCACTCCGAGGATGTTCAGTCCGATTTCGACGGCATGTTGCCAGATCTGACGCCTGACCGCGACCAGGTCTCGTTCGATGGAGATGGCCATTTTTTCACTTTTCAAAACTTCTGGCATAGGAGCCCTCCCTGGCCATCCCGAGACGTTCTCTCAGCAAGCCCATGCCTTGCTCGACATCCAGGGCGGTCATCACACCTGCCAGGGTCATCCCAAGTTCCACCAGGGTAATTGCCACGGCCGGCTGCATGCCGACCACTACGGTTTCGGCATCCAGAATGCGGGTCATGGAGGCGATATCCCCGAGTATGCGAGCCATAAATGTATCGACGATGCTAACAGAAGAGATATCGATAAGAACCCCGCGAGCGCCGGTCTGTTGGACCCTCTCCGTTAGATCGGTTTTGAGTGTCATCGCCAACCGGTCATGCATATCCACCTGAATGGTAACGAGCAGGAGCTCACCCATTTTCAGAATCGGTATTCGTTCCATCTCAGGCCTCATTTTGAAGTTTGCCAATCACGCCAACAGTTAAATTGCGCATTTCAAAAGCCATCTCCAAAGCCCCGGCCAGGGTAGCCTTGGTCTTCACGCCGGCCATATCGACGCCAAGCTGTACCATGGTTTGCGCGATTTCGGGCCGGATGCCGCTGATGATGCACTCGGCGCCCATGAGCCGGGCGGCGGTCACTGTTTTGAGAATATGTTGTACCACAAGCGTATCCATGATCGGCACACCGGAAATATCCAGGATGGCGACGAAGTAGCCCGTTTCTGCAATCGTTTCGAGAAGATTCTGCATGACCACGAGTGTGCGGTTGCTATCGAGCGTGCCGATGAGCGGCACTGCAAGAACGCCATCCCACACACGGATCACCGGAGTCGAGAGCTCGAGCAGCTCCTTTTGCTGACGCTGAATAACCTCTTCCCGTCCCTTTGCAAAGGTCTCAAAGGTCAGCAGACCCAACTTGTCGAGCAGTTTCGAAATGACGATGACTTCGCTGTTGAGGAGTTCGGGTTGTTGTCTGTATTCAGCTTGCAAAAACGCTATAATAGAATCTTTCAGGCTGAAAATGTACGTGGTCGTTTCGGAGGGTGTGAATCCCTGGACGGCGCGGCGGTGCGAAATATCGGCCAGCATTTTGCTAACGGGCTCATACTCCGGCGTACTGATGTCCTCCAGGTTACCGGAGCTGATCGCTTTTACAAGCGCGTCGAGGACTTGCGTCGATTGTTTACGCAAGTCATCCTTACTTATTAAGTCCTCGCGGAGAGTGATGCTGCTCAATTGGGTATCCATCCAGGCATCCAGGATCTCCTTTTGCTTCTCTTTGACCAAAGATGCGATCGGATTCTGTTCAACCTTGATGCGGGTGACCCCAACATCTGCCACTTTTACTTTGGCTTTTTGGGATTTTGTCGTCATGGTGTTTTTACCTCCATGTAATATCTGACAAGTCAAGTTCTGTCATTGGTTCCGGCTTGTCCGGCTTAAGAGTTCGGAAATATTTCTTGCCAATCGCATCACGATGTGCGCTCCTGGTATTGCGAAATGGGTCGCGTAGAAAGGCCAACTTCTGATTCGCTCACAACTGTAACTTCATTATCCAACCTGTCGCCCGCCAATGTAAAATAGAACGTCGTCCCCTCGCCAGTGGTGGATTCGACCCAGATTCTGCCGCCGTGCTGCTCCACGATTTTCTTCACAATCGTGAGACCGGCGCCCGTGCCGCCGCCGTATTTGTCCTGAGTGTGGAGACGTTTGAAAATCGTAAAAATCTTGTCGCGGTGATTTTCGCGGATACCGATGCCATTATCACGAACATAGTAAACGATTGGCCGTCCGGTGGCTTTATCTCCTTGTTGGCCATCTAAACCCTGAGTTTCCCGAAAACCAATCTCAATCCACTTTTCAGACTTATCATTGTACTTGATAGCATTTGAAATCAGGTTGCGATAGACCTCAGCCATGCGGACGCGGTCACATTGTATGGTTGGCAATGACATTGGGACCCGTACCTCAACACCTTTCTCTTCCAGCGTAATTCGTAGGGAATCTAACACCTCGCGCAGTATTTCACTTAGATCAGCCCTCTCATAAGACAAGCCTGTTCGCCCAAGACGTGAGTAGAAGAGCAGGGAATCAATTAAGATTTCCATGCGGTTGGCAAGGCGCTGCAGCGTCTCGAGCTTAGAACGCCCCTCATCGTCGAGTTTATCCTGATAGTCATCGATGAGGAAACCTGCATAGTTGGTCATACCCCGCAGCGGTTCCTTTAGATCATGAGAGGCGATATAGGCAAAATCATCCAATTCCTGATTGGAAATTCTTAGCTGGGCAACGTAATATTCCAATTGCTTCTGTGCTTTCTTCCGTTCATTAATTTCCATCGCCAGGTCTTGATTCGTTTTTGTCAATTCTACCTGTGTCTCTATTAACCTTTCTTTGGCACCTTTTGCTGCTTTGAATGTTTGGAGATTGCTGTAGACCAAACCAGCGAATGGCACCAGATAAGCAACCACCTTGAGCAAATGTGCAATATTGAAATGGCTGTCAAACAGCGCCGTCGAGCCGAAAGCCATATGCATTTGTGTGGCGATATTTGGGATCATACTTATCCACACCGATTGCATGAAAAGGTTGCTATGTTTTTTGTTCAAAACCGGTATCGCGATTGTCCCCAGGATGATGAAAAGCATGAGCGCAACAACATCATACGGGCGCGTGATGAACGCATCCGAAAACATCGTCTGTGGCAGCGACTCGTTTGTGGCGCAATAAGCAATAATGGCATAGGCAGCAGCGCCAAACGACACACCAGCGGTTGAGACAAAAACGAGTCTCGCGGGTCCTCGCTTTTCTGAACGTCTATGAACGAGTAAAAGGCTCACGCCACAGAGGAAAATGCATGCGTTGAAGGCCCGGCAGATCGCCCAGGTGAAGGGAATCAAGTTGCGGTTGGGCGCAGTCGCATCAATCAATCGGTCAGCCGCAAAGGTGTGAAAGGCGTCCATGCATCCGGCCCACAAAAGCGCCAATGCAATGATGGGGGTCACGATATCCCTTTTGATACTAAAATAAAGAAATGCCAGGATGACCGTGAAAATCGCTGTACAAAAGGCAGACCACTCCAGAATTGTGTGAGAAAACGCTCCGGACAAATGGGAGAACATGGCATTCAATCTTGTATCATCTGCCATGCTCGCGGCTTTGTCCCAGGGAAAAGGGCTACCCTGGCTCGAGAAATCCACACCAAACAGATTGAGCAGGGAGGGCAAAACGCTAATGGCGACGATTGCCCAGATGAATTGTTTAGGGAGTCGGCGAAATTTTGCCGTGGAATTATTATTTGTATGGTGCATGGTTTTTTTCAGGTTAGCGCTTGGATTGCAGGTAGTCATATCCAAATCTTATCGGTTTTGGATATAAGGGGCTTTAGTTTCAGTATGTTAGGATTGCTTAATATTCTAGTCGGAGCTGTTGAATACGGTGGCATCACAAGCGCATTAATTGAGAGATCGAACTATTGAGGGGAGATAGGCGCTTGGCGCCAGACATCGACAAAGTATTGTCGATAATGTTTGTTGGGTCAATCGTTTGCTGAGAAAACCGTCATTTTGAGCTTCGCTCGTCATTTGC
>JBHHXT010000208.1:0-8738 GCA_046757165.1 bacterium
AAAAAACCGGCAGTTCACTGCATGTACCGTAATAGGTTTCCAGCGCGTTCTGCAAATCCGAATAGATTCGTGACACAACTTGCCAGATGGACGTGCATAAAAAATGCAGCGCGTGTTCGACTTCACTTGACACGGTGAGACGTTCTGCCCGCACATCATCCGTAGCCAGCAGCAGGGCAATCTGACAGTAGATGTCCTGCAGGACGTCCTCGCGCTCCTCTGGCAGCAAATCTTGTTCTTGAAGTTTTGACAGCAGGCTGGCCACCTGCTGTTGTTTGTGCAGAATGCTGCGGCGCCGGGCTTCAGTTGGGTGGGCGGTCAGCGTCGGCTGAATATCCAGCCGATCGATCCAGGTCATCACTTGCTCGAAGGTGAAGCCGTTTCCCTTTAGCTGCGCGATGGCGTCAGCAATGGACTCCGGCCGCGGGGTTGTCGCTGGTGCATTTTTAGTGCGCTCGCGATTGATTCGCACGACTTCCTGTTGTTCGGCTTTGTTGACCAGGTGAAAGAAGGCGGTAAAGCCCCGCAGAAGCCAGATGATCTGGTCTGCGGATAGCGCCTCGATCATCCCGGCAGCCTGTTCGCGAAGTTGGACGTTGCCATTCTGGGCGGCCTCTTTGCAGAGCAGGCGAAGTCGATCTGTCAACTCCAGAAGCTCGTCGCCCGCCTGCTCTTTGATGACTTGCCCGAGCCTCGCGCCCAAAAGGTTGACCTGTTCGCTCAAAGGCTTTGAGATGCTGGCGCCTTCACTTTCGATTCTTAGTCCTTGCGAGCTTTGCATGTTGGCTGTGGGCTGCTGGCCGTTGGCTCTTCGCTGTTGGCCTTGAGCTTGCTGATGAGGTTAGGTCTTATCCTTTGTTCCTTATATTCAGAGTACTAAAGTCTCTCCTTGGGTGCAACCAATTTGCAACCAACAGCCAACGGCTAAATGCCAATAGCTGAATCGTTAGGATTCGCCAATTCGAGCATTGCGACCGGTTGTCTTACCCTGAACACTTTTACCTTCGGGCGGATTCCCTCGATGGCAACACTTCTTGTAATTCTGCCAGAACATCTTTCAAGGAAGAGGTTCCAAACCACTCCCGGCCAGTCAGCTCATTGCAGAATGCCATATAGAGTTGCGAGATGAGGTTATCGAGCTTTTCCGGCAAAGGCGGCGGCGAGCTGACCAGCTTCTTCCATTGCACGTTGTTCTGCTTTTTCGCCGCTTCCACCTCCTTGTACCAGGAGGTGGTGCGGTAGTAAATCCTGGCTGCCTCCTTGCTTACCGGGATGCCCTGAAAAGTGAACCGGCACTCATCCGGCGTGCCCAGCACGTCGACAACCATGAGTTGCGCGTCTTCATTAATGCCATACTCGACCTTGCCATCTTCGTGAACCAGATCCATTTTTTGGGCTTCTCGAGTGATGAGGTCATTGATTTGCAATGTGGTCTGCCTGATCAGGCCTGTTTCCTGGTCATTGATTCCGGCAATCTTTCTTGCTTCGTCCCAACTCAGATAGCGGTCGGTCGCTTCTAATTTGGTCGAGACATCGAGGATGGGCTTTTCGAGACGCTGCCCGGGAGCAGGCATCTCTGCAAGGCCGATCTCTGCGAGTTGTAAGGTACCATTGTTCAGCCTTTGGAAAACGCTTGACCCTTCCGGTAAAGCATTGCGGTAGATGATCTCGAGCGGCACCAGAAAATTGCTGGTGCCGCTATCATAAATAGAGTAATCGTAAGCGCCTTCTCGCAGCTTCGGTTTGATGACTTGCACCAGTTTCACTTGCATGGCGTTAACCGGCTCCTGCAACTGCCGCAGCCGCTTGACTTGCCCATTTTCCACCAAACCCAGATAGTGGGTCTTGACGCCCATCTCTTCGAGTTTCTCGAAGAAGTAGGCGCCGACAAGGCAGAGTGCCTTGCCCTTGTTTGCAAAATGGTTGGGCATCTCGCCCCAGTCGAAGACCGAATATCGGTCGGAAAACATGAAATTCGCGATCCCGGTTTCAAAAGCAGCCGGTTTTTTTAAGACCACGAGATCCTTTACACTACCCATTTTGCCTCACCTCCTTATCATCATTTTCGATGGCCATTTGAATGAGCATGGCCGCGACGGGCGCGATGGGCGCGACAATGATCATGACCGAGAAGGAAAGAATACTGCCGCCATCTTCATCGTCGCTACGGCCGCCGCCACAGATCATCGCCCACTGCGCCATCGTCGCTAACATGCTGATGGCGCCGGCAATGGTAGCGGCGACCGTACCGATGAGGATGTCCCGGTTTTTAACATGGGCCCGTTCATGGCCAATGACCCCAGCCAATTCATTTTGATTGAGGATACGCATGATCCCTGCGGTGACGGCCACCGCCGCGTGTTCCGGATCGCGGCCTGTGATGCTAGCGTTTCAATGACGCAAGAATCCCAGAATCATGATTGCGGCAAACAAGAGTCCAAAAAGCAGCAGCACCCAGCCGCCACCGATCATCTTTTTTTCTTGCGGCTTTTGAGTTTCCTGTTTTGACATTTTGTCCTCCTTTTTACTATTCCTTGGGTTTCAACAGCAACAAGAAGCCCCACGTCTCGACGCTTGCCCCGCTCAGCAGTGTTCTTCGAGCCATTTCTTCTTTGTTGAGTCGAGTCATATTCTCCTCGTTAACTTTATTCGATAATAGAACTTCACGGCATTGCAAATGTCGTGTCTCGATTCTTGACGACCAGCACCGGACAGGGTGCTTTGCGCGTCACCTTTTCAGCGACACTGCCGATGAGGGTATGCGCGAGCCCGCTGCGACCGTGGCTTCCAATAACTTTCAGATCGATATTGTCCTCTTTGGCTTTTTTGATTATCTCAACAAATGCTTTGCCTACGCGGACGTCGGTTTCAACTTTTGCGCCGCCGTTGATCCGGTCAACAGAGGACTCGAGTTGAATTCTGGCTTCATGCTCCATCTTTTCATTGATTTCTTGAGGCGTTAGCGCGAGTATCATGTAATGGTCAAATCCATGCAGATGTTCGATTACATGCAGCACGGTAAGCTTAGCGTCATGGGTCCTGGCCAAAAAGGTCGCGTATTTCAGAGCCTGGTCCGAATGCTCTGAAAAATCCACCGGGCACAAAATGTTGTTTATTTTCATGATTGCTAGCTAGTCTCCTCTTTTGTTCTTTTGTATTTCCAGTTGAGAAGCTGGCAGAGACAAGCGATTGTACTTCATGCTTTTGATCTCGACAACAAGACCATGCCAACATTTCAGAACTCCCTTTTTCAGTACACTCCGTATACCCCGAGCAAACAGCAGTCTCCCTCCATGATCTTCAAGATTTGATAGCACACCGTTCGAACCGGATTTACCTCAAAAATAAAAAAGCCAGCACTCACCCCGCCCTTGCGGGGTTCTGAGTCCTGGCTTACGGTTTAGCTCACCTTCTCGATTCAGAGACGGTTTTCTATCCTGTCTGCCAACAAACAAGAAAACCAGAGTTGGGAATCCATCTTATCCACACGCTGGTTACACCTCACCGAACCTCTCGATCACGAGTTTCGGGAATCAAACACGGTCGAAATGCTCTTTGATTTGTCCACCAAGTTTCTACGAAATAGCACTAACCCGTCTCAAAAAAGTTCCCAGCGAAACTTGATTCAACTGCGATTTCTCAGTTCCTCCTCCAAATCTTTATTCAATCCGAATACAAAAATCCGTTCCCCGGTATGGGTACTGATGTCTGTGTGAATCGTTGTGACTTTCGCCCCGGTCTTTTCATGAATTATTTGTTCCAAAAGTGGGCGAGACCCTTCGATGAGTCGCATTCTGACCTGTTTGATGAGCTGGGCGCCACCTTCATCTTGAGCCAACTTCTCTTCGGCCGGTGTTAATACGCCTTTGAGCCGAATCAGTACTAAATCTTGAATGATAAATGTACGAGACTCCTTCGGACCTCGACCCAGATGGTCTTTTTCAAACTGGGTAATGGCCACGCTGATTTCCGCTTCCAGTTGTCCTTTGGTTTTGTTAATCATGCTTCTCATACGAAGAATACGAAGAATCTTTTTTGTTTACGGTTTCTTGCCTAACGCGACCCACATGCCGAGGGACGAGCGTCATCTTGCTGGATTGGTTAGCCACCGGCTACACGGAGCATACTCCCGTGGGAGAGGTAATGATTGATCCGTGTTTCCCAATCTCGCATGAATTGCTGGTAATGCTCCTCCGTAAATGATGCGATGTAGGTGTCACCTTCCGGTCCCAGGCTCGTGTGAGCGTAGGTAATTGTCGCCTCCGATCCACCTTCGACCGGGAGCAGTTGAATGGTCAATCTGCACGCGGTGACGGTCGGGGTGATTTTGATCATCTCCACGAAGCCGTTGTCGGGTTCATGTCTGGTAATGTACCAGATTACATTGCTCGGACTCGCCTCAGTGAGAAAAACGCAATCAGCTTCAGCTACGCCAGATTGGCTGAAAACAACGAGTGGGTCCCAGCCGTCTATCCAGTCCGCCTCGCGCACAGGGCACAGCAACGGAAATACTTTCGACGGCTCGGCCACAAGCTGTTGTGTAAAAGTCCGTGTGACGCGGTTGGGCTTTGTAACGCTCATTGGCCTTGGGTTCTCCTGATGGGGACTAACAATCTTAAGCCGAATCTTCAACCAAATGCCTTCGAAATCCATCAAAGTACTTTCTCAGCGCGCGATTACTCCAACACAGGATGGTTGTCCGCCGAATCAGTTTTCCAACCCTGGACCGCGAGACTTTTACATTTTTTCCGGACAGTAAATTGGGATTATCCTTTACTTCAATCAGGGTGTTAATGGCTAGTATTAGCGGCCATAAGCACGAAAGCCGAATCCTGAATGCTCTTTTGGGAAACGACAGGATCGAGTCCATTGCTTTATACAAATGATTGGCTGCCCTCTCCACGAGTGCATTCACAATATTTTGTATTTGTTCCCGATTGTTGGATTCAAAAAGATTTTCCGAATCCAGGCCATTGCTCAAGAGCATCTCTTCGGGGATGTAGCACACTCCCCTTTTGTAGTCTCTCTGGCAGTCCTTGATGATATTCGTGATCTGTAAGCCCAGGGCCAGAGATACGGCCGGCTTGTTCATATGCTGTAAAGTGAAACGACTGAAATAATCTGAATATTCTAAAAAAAGTCGGGTTGAAAGAATGCCGACAGTCCCGGCCACATAATAGCAATATTCATGTAAGTCGTCAATCGTTTTCAGAAAACACAAATTACTGTTCTCACGCTCTCTTCTAACCACCATTTTACACATACCGGATGCCATTTCGGCAATGCATTGGGCTATCGCATCCCGTGAAGCGCTTGAAAGGGTCAGAAAGTTCTCGACAATAAGCTTTGTATTTCTAATCAAATGATAGTATTCATTTTCCTCATCGCGACATCTTGCTGCGGCAAAAAAGGCCTCGACCCAGGCTTGTATTGTTTTCTCAGAAAAATCTTCTTTCAAAAACATTTCCTTGAAAGAATCCAGGAGCTGTTCTTGCGCCTCGAGGTTCTTGAACGTTGTATCCTCCACAGTATCGAGTATGCGGCATAATAGATAGCTGCACAAAGTGGCCTTGTATAAATCTCCCTTCAAGATCGCGATATTGAGCGCAAAAGTTCGAGACACCTTAGGAAGCATGGATTTACAATAATTGTGAGGGGTCATAAGTGCCCTTCTAGGCCTACATAAGACACTTCAAATTTTGTGGCGGCATTACGGGAAGAACCATATTTTCTAACCGTTAACCGAAGGAGTCCCTCTTATGGATACCGTCAGAATCGAAGCTCAGTTCTGTTGTGGTTTTGATTTGCATTCCCCCACCATCTATTTTCGTGTTATGAACCGAGACGGGGGGATATTGCTAAGACGCAATATCCAAAACAATTTCAAAATATTCAAGCAATTTGTTCAGCCGTTCGTGCCTGCTCGACGGATTCGCGAGGCCGGCATTCCGTTTTGCCTGGCACATGCCCTGTACATGAAGAAGATCAGCGACCAACCGGACATGCGTTTCAACGTCGAAACCAAGCTCGATAGCACAATCTAACTCTTTACAAAACGGACATTTGCAGACGAACTTTTTAGAGTCTTTGCCAAAGAACATCCCGATATTAAGTTGCTATTTGTCAATGTAAATGATGATGTCAAGAAAATGATTCACCGAGCGCTAAATTACGAAACATAGAATCCCAATCCGTTCGACGCATTTCTGTCCCGCCAGGGACGGGCCGAGCCGTCATCTATTTTGTGAGTCACGTTTTGCCGGATCTTTTTCAAACCCCATTTTCTTCAGCAACGCAAAGAACCTCGGGTCTGAGCGCAGGTTATCGAATATTGGATCGACTTTAAGGAGAATCATCATCTCAGAGCGATCCGCATGGGCTTTTTCCAGCCATTCGAATGCGTGATCTTTGTCCCCAAGGCCGGTCTAAATTAGTGCTATAGCAACTGATGGAACATGATCTCCTCGCTCTACTCGTGCCTGCAACTTTTCGCGCGCCTTCTGCGCTTTGTCTCTCATTCCCGCCAAGGCATAGGTATGACCAAGATATCCCAAACCCTCAGAGCTTCTATTTAATTCATATGCCTTTTCTTGCTCCGCAATCGCCCGGGTGAACTCGCCGATTTGTTTGTAACTTGCTCCCAGGACCAAGTGCGCTGGGGGAAAATCCGGTTCCATCGCGATCGTCTTACGAACTTTCCTGGCTGCCTGTTCGTAATGTCGCCCAAAGTAGTCAGGCCAGACCGCTGTCACCTCTATGCTGAGCGAGAGCGGGTCAAGCTGATGGGCTCGATCCAACTCTATTTTGGCTTCATCGAATCTTCCATTTGCTACCAAATATATGCCATATAAATGATGTGCACTGGCATAATTCGGATTGAGCTCAATAGCTCGCTTGAATTCTCTATCTGCAGCCACCCAGTCCCAATCGTAGAATGCTCTCACAACCGCCAGTGTGGCGTGAGCTTCGGCGAGTGAATTGTCTATTTCCAATGCCCTTTTTGCTGCTGCCCTTGCCTTTGGCATCGCTTGCTCTGGAGGTAAGTAGATATTCGAGAGTCCGTAGTAACAGTCAGCCAATCCAGCGTAAGCCGCCGCATAGCCCGGGTCTATGTCGAGCGCCTCTTCAAAATACTCCAGCGCTTTCCTGTTCCCATCTTCAGTGTATTTGTGCAACTGGTTACGGCCCCGCAAATACAAATCATACGCCTCAATATTCTCCGTCACTTTCTTCTTCAGTTGCCGCTCTTCTCCGGCCAAGAGCTCCACTCTTAACGCTTCTGCAACCCGTTGTGCCACATCAGACTGAATCGCAAAAACATCTTTGAGTTCTCTGTCATAATCCTGCGACCAGCGATGTTCCTGAGTTTGGACATCGATGAGTTGCAGGGCAAATGACAACAAATGACGAGCAAAGCTCAAATGACGGCCTTTTCTGAAACGATCGACCCAAAAAAATTATCGACAACACTTTGTCGATGTCTGGCGCCAAGCACCTAAAAAGTTTGGATTTTGCCAGAATCAACCTTGCGCAAGAGATTGCCCAGCCGCGATACAATACCGGCAATCTCATTTTGCGTCAGGCCGAACTGAACGATGCTATCTTTTTGGCGAACCCCTTTTTTCGGATTCAAATTATCGGTCACCGGAACGCAAACAAACCGTCCGCCCTGGACTTCAAATTGTGCCACCACTCCCAGGGTTTCTTCAATATCTTGCCGTGTCACCGAACGAAGGCGTTCAATGGTGGCTTCAGGTAGACGTTTTACAACGATCTGTTGCCATTCCGTGCCGCGGTCACTCAGGGCTTTTCCAAATGCGAGGCCGTTATCCACTGCAAACACCCGCGGATTGCCCGGGTCAGAGGAAATGAGCATATTGCCCCTATTCGAATCGCTGTGTTTCACCAGATAAGAAAAGACGTTCATGTTTGCAAAATATCTGGCGTAGACGGAGTCGGATGCAAAGCGTGCTTCGTCAAAAACATTTTCCGGAGTCACATTCGAAAGCCAGTACTGCAGCACGAAGAAGACGTCATCCGTTTTCTTGAAGGTCGGTTTCGCATTCCGTTCGATTCCGCGGCACTGGCGAATATGCAGACATCTCGCTACGGTCGGGGGAACCACAAATTCTTCCGGTTCCAAAAATAACTTCTGAAACTCGTAGGCAGCGATTTCATAGCGCGGCTGATTGTTGAACGCCTCTCCGCCTTTTTCCGAAGTTTTCCATTTGGCGTTCATCTCGGTACCATCTCCAAATCGCAGCGTGACTCTTTTCGGCAGTATGACATGAGCGAAGTTGGCTTGCAATCGGAGTTGTGTAAACTCGGCGACTTTTCTTAATTCGAATATTTCAAATTGCAGCTTGCGTTCGATGTCGGCAATCGCATGAGGTATGTTGCTGTCGGTTTGGTCGTCCTGGTAAGCGAAGCAGGTTGTTCCCCCAAAAATCAACAGCAAGCTAAGAAAATTCTTGATTGCCATCATGATCAGCTTCCTTTCTTGACATTGGCCTGATGTTATTCTACTCTTCAAGCTTGCCATAGAATCTGAGTTCTCTTAACCTCGATAATTCATGAATCTCGCCTAACAAGGGCCAACACGTAAGGAGTGAAATGCTTTAGCATTTCATGCAACGCTAAAGCGTTGCACTCCTCTTTATCCCGTTAAAATACGCATAATCAAATACTTATATCAA
Source organism: bacterium (assembly GCA_046757165.1). Classification (GTDB taxonomy): domain Bacteria; phylum Zhuqueibacterota; class Zhuqueibacteria; order Oceanimicrobiales; family Oceanimicrobiaceae; genus JBHHXT01. Next base: position 8,697 of record JBHHXT010000208.1, read on the forward strand.
TACTTGCTAATCTCTGGTGAATAATCCAGGTTAAACATATAT
>JBHHXT010000209.1:0-8684 GCA_046757165.1 bacterium
TCTGCGGACTTTGCGGCTTTGCGTGAGGCGATATGTCTTCGAATTTATGAAAACCAGTACTTAGTCTTGTGGAGCATTGCATTTAGAACCTTGCGAAGGTTTGGAACCTTCGCAAGGTTGCTCGCGCAGGCAAGCCCCAAAAATCACTTCGGTGACACTCGGTGGTTTCGGTTGAACTTCGGTGGATGGCAAAAAAAGAAGTAGACTGCTAAGGCTGGTCCGGCGGCCCAACTCGAATGAACACGCTCTTCAATTCGCTGTAGAGGTCGAGCGCCGCCAGGCCGAGCTCGCGGCCAACTCCACTTTGCTTGACGCCGCCGAATGGCGCTTCCAAATGGACGCTATGCCCGGTGTTGACAGAAATGACTCCGGTTTCCACAGCCCGCGCCACGCGCAGCGCACGCTCGAGGTCGCGTGTCCAGATTGAGCCGGAGAGGCCGTAGGGACTCTCGTTGGCGATTCTGACCGCCTCCGCCTCGCTATCAAACGGCAGAGCACAAAGCACCGGGCCAAAGATCTCCTCGCGCGCAATTCTCATGTCCGGGCGGACATCGGCGAACAACGTCGGCGTGAGATAGGCCCCTTGCTGCAACACCGGTTTTTGTGGAGGGCCGCCGCCGCAGACAAGCTCGGCGCCATCAGAAATTCCAGAATCGATATACTCTTGAACCCGCTGCCGGTGCTGCGTCGAAATTAGCGACCCCAGCTCGGTTTCATCGTGCAGCGGGTCGCCGAGACGAACCTTTTGGAAATGTTCGCTCAATTCGTTCACAAACTCCTTGTAGATAGCCCGTTCGATCAGCAGACGGCTGCGCGCACAACAATCCTGGCCCGCGTTTCCGAGCACGCCCCAGACCGTTCCGGGCAGCGCTTGCTCCAAATCCGTATCCGCGAACACGATGTTGGCCGACTTGCCCCCCAGCTCGAGGGTCACACGCTTGATATCGTTGGCCGCGACTTTCATGACGTTGGTGCCGATCTCTGTAGAGCCGGTAAAGGAGACTTTGCGCACCAGCGGGTGGCGGACGAGGGCTTCACCAGCGGTCTCGCCGGGTCCGGGCACAACGTTGAACACGCCGGAGGGGACACCTGCTTCAAAAGCCAGGTCTGCAAGGCGCAGAGCGGTCAGCGGCGTTTGCCGCGCCGGCTTGACGACCACGGTATTGCCCATCGCCAGGGCCGGTGCGACTTTCCAGGAGGTGATGGCGATGGGAAAATTCCATGGCAGAATCAGGCCGCACACGCCGACCGCCTCACGAAAGGTCATGCTGAGGCCCGGGGCGGCGACCGGGATGGTCTGGCCGCCGACTTTGTTGATGGCGCCGGCGTAGTATTCAAAACAGTCTGCTGCCAGCGCCACCTCGTCACGGGACTCCCGGATGGGCTTGCCGACGTTCCGGCTCTCCAGGCAAGCCAGCTCTTCCGCCTGGTCGCGAATCAGCCCGGCCAGCCGCAGGAGAATCTTCGTGCGCTCGCGGCTGTTGATGGTGCGCCACGGGCCACGCACAAATGCCTGGTGCGCACTTTCAACAGCGGTGTCGATGTCCGCAGCATCGCCGTCGGCGACTTCAGCGAGCTGGCTGCCATCGGCCGGATTGATCAGGAGTCGTGTTTTGTGAGATTGCGCCGGGGTGCGTTTGCCATCGATGAACAGGTCTTCTTGAATCATCGCCTCTCCCTTGGCCTGGGGTGAAGAATCAGGTGTTTAGACTGTAGGCTGTTAGACTGTTTCCTACAGCCTATCGGCCTGAAGAATTACATTACAGAAAAAGAACGCTTGAAGTACAGCAATATACCATTTAGAGGTCAAGGAATCAACTGGAAAAATGGTCGTGACAAAAGGTTTACTACACTGTTGGAATCAAAGAATCGAAGTTCCTTTTGATCTTCGCAAACCAGTTTGTATATTTACTTTTTCCACTCGCGAATGGACCTTACAGGAAGAAGGGGATGACAAAACAAGAGAAAGCCCAAATCATCATACAGAAATTGGACGAGCTTTATCCGCAGCCGCCCATTCCACTCAATCATAAGGGCCCGTTCACCCTCCTGATTTCCGTCCTGCTGTCAGCGCAGACGACGGATATCATGGTCAACCGGGTCACGCCCGTACTCTTCGCAAAAGCCGACACGCCGCAGCAGATGGCCGGGCTCAGTGTGGAAAGAATTGGCGAGATGATCAAGCCGTGCGGGCTGTGGCCGAGAAAAGCAGCCGCCATTCATGACCTGTCCAGGATTCTGGTCGAAAGACACCAGGGGCAAGTGCCAGCCAGCTTCGAGGCGCTGGAGGCGCTGCCGGGTGTGGGCCACAAAACCGCTTCGGTGGTCATGGCGCAAGCGTTCGGTGTGCCGGCCTTTCCCGTGGACACACACATCCACCGCCTGGCCTACCGGTGGGGACTTTCAAACGGCAAATCCGTCGAGCAAACGGAAAAGGACTTGAAGCGGCTGTTCCCCAGAGAAAAGTGGAACGCGCTGCACTTGCAGATCATTTACTTCGGGCGCGAGTATTGTCCGGCGAGGAATCACAGTCGGGAGGGGTGTTTGTTGTGTGGCGTGGTTGGGAGGAAGAAGGGGTGGCGGTGAAAGAACCCCTATGCTCCGGATTCGGCCAAATTCTATTTGACTTTTCAACCAAAGATTATTTTATTTTACCGGTACTTTCACACGATAGCTCTTTTCGCAGTCAACTCCCTGGAAATTAACGCGCTTATGGAAGCAAACTCCCGCAATCAAGAAAATGCACTAGAAGTCCAGGCCTATTTTAGCCACAGTTACCGTGCAGAGGATCTGGAACTCAACCTTTTCTTTTGGGACCTTCTCTGTGAGAACGGTTTGTATCTCGAAAACGAGCAGGCAAGAGACACATCCTTCCGTTTGTCTTTGAAAAAGAGATACCGACCGCACTCAAGAAAAAAGTGGGCAAATTTCAGTTTCGGAATGTCGCCGGCCTGTCCATATCGGAAGCCATCAGCACTATTTTGGAGGATGTCGAGAACCTGCTGCGCATCGGCGGTGCCTGAGTTGAAGGCTCATGAGCGTTAGTCAAAGAACTTCAAAACGGAGGGGAATCCTGAGATGCCTGGGAAGAGCAAGCCCATAGTCGATGGTCTATGGAATGAGCATGTAACACAGGAAAACTACGCTTCGAAGGAAAAATATCAAGATAGCGTTCTGGTACAATACAAACTGTACGTGGAGATGGCCGATAGAATCAGCGCGAGACGAAACCTGGCCAATACTTTCTTTCTCACACTTCACACATTTATCCTGGGCGCCTCCGGCTTCTTGTACGAAAAGGGCCCTGAGTTGAGCAACAAGAACGTTCTGGTTATTCCGTTCCTGGCTTTATTGGCGCTGTGTTTTGCCTGGTGGAGATTGGTCAAATCCTACCGGCAAATAAATTCTGCGAAGTTCAAAGTGATTGGCGAATTCGAAACACGTTTGCCTACCAGCCCCTGGTGGTTAGCCGAATGGAAAGCTCTGGGCGAAGGAAAGGACCCAAAGCTATACAGACCGCTTACGGTAGTCGAAAACTGGGTACCCCTCATTTTTGCACTTTTGTACGGTGTCGGACTTGCTTTCCTTTTTGTAAGCTAAGATGCGCAAGCATTCTCAAGAAATTCAGAACGCTCAATTCGTCCCTTGCGCCAATTGTTCTGCGACCGGATATTTCGGGACGATGTCTACTGGAATCCCCTGCAGGATCGTGGCTCCCTCAGCAAGGGCATCCGGCAGTTTCACATATTTTTCGAACAGCGCTTTCGTCCCGTCGTAGTCCCCCGTGGCTTGCAAGATACAGATATCCTGCACCAGCTCCCGCACCCAGTTCTCGAAGGAATCGAAATTGACCGCGAACGTGCCCGTCGCTTCATCCTGCGTGATCGCGCCCTTTTCCAGCAGGTAGTTGAACTGCAGGGCGTTGCCCTTGCCATGAGCGTCACCGATACCGAAACGCATGCTGCGGAACAAACCGGCCACAAAAGTCACGGCAAACTGTTTCCGCATCTCCGCCGCAAGAAGTCCCTTGTCGCTCATATAGAAGATATTGTACAGGCCCATGATGTCCGCCTTCGCTTCTTCGAGGCCGGCATAAAGCTCCTTGATCTCCAGGCGAACTTCGGTCTGGCGACCGTTGATGCTGATCTTTCCCGGCCCCAGTCCGTGCGCAAGCTCGTGGAAAAGAACCTGAGTGGTAAACGCATCCGCAGAGAGGAATTGGAGCTGATCGTTGCTGATCAGCCGTTCCGCGATGGGCTCGAGAATCTTCTCATACTTGGCGGTGATGACGTTGCGCAGCAGCACTTTCTTGCTGCCCTTTTGTTCCCGTACGACCTCGTCGTTCGGCAGATTGTAGGCAATGGTTTGAACGCCTGCCCTGGTATCGCCGGCCGTAAAGACTTCGTCGACCACGCGGATGGGAGATTCGCTGCCGCGGTTGAGGTTCTTCATGTTCTCGGGAATGGGCAGATTGCGCTCCATGGCCGGCAGCTCCGCTTTGAAACGGGCCAGTTTCTTGCTCTCTTCCGGGTCGGTGACGGTCACGAACGACTCGAACGCCGCTTTGTATCCGAACAGCTTGTCCTCGTACACCTCGTAAGGGCCGATGGTGATCTCCACCGGGCTGTCCAGGTCCATCCAGGCCATGTCGCTCTCGCGGTACTCGTTGGAATAAAACGCTTCGGCACGCAGGGTGAGAAATCTCTTCAGAGATTCTTTTTCGGTCAAATCCGCGGCCTCCCGCAAGAGCTTCGCCGCTGGGTCCAGCCACTCCCGGTAAGCCAGCGAATAATCGATGGCAGCCAGGGTTCCCCCCTGTCTTCTCACCACGGTAAACAACCCGGTCAACGTTTCCGCCTGCTCAGGATGGGCCTGCAGGTAGGCCTCAAACTGCGCTTTGTCCAGGTCTAGCGGATAGTAGCCAGCGCCGGCGGGCTTCTCGATGTCGTTGATAAAGGGCGCATCATGTTCGTCGAGCCGGTCCCAGATGCCGTACGAGATGTTGAAATAAGCGTAGGCCTTTTTTCCCAGCTCATCTTTGCGCGCGGCCAGTGCCTGCCGGTAGTCCGGATTCTTCTCCCAAACCTGACGCAGGAAGATCTCATCCATGTACTGGCTGGCTTCGATCAACCGGGCAAGCGCCTGCTTCTCATTAGCGGGCAAAAAGGAGATGTCGGCGGTGATCTCCACCGGCGCAAACTTCTCCAGCAGCTCGGAGACATTGTCATGGATCTCCAATGGCACCTTGCTCTCTCGAGTGCAACCGGATACAAACAAAATGCTCAAGACGATCCCGATAAATTTGCTTGCAGTCATCTCGTCCTCCATTTCTTGATTCTGGTAAAGGGATAGCTGTAATTTCTCTCAGTTGGTGAAAACGATTTTCATTGATTTTCGTGAACGAATTTCACATAATGGTGTTCAATTGAACAGCTTCTGATCATAGGAAAAAAAGCATTTAATGTCAACAGATTCCCCATGCGTGGCAGCAGTGCTACTGGCCTGGATTCAACTCCGGTTTCCCTAGCCCGGACGAGCGGAACCCAAAAGGTGTTTCTTGAATCGAGCGATTCCTGACGCGGGTGGGGCGGTGTACAAGCTTCAGCTTGCCGGGGTGAGGGGAAAACACGCTGAAGCGTGAGCACCCTCATTCTGCAGCCCTGAGCTGCAAAGTCTTGTAAATAGACTTCACAGTCGGGGATTACCGCGTGTCAGCATAACCCATAGCCAAATAATAAGGAGGATTAGAGGTGAATCAGAAATTTTTCAGGCGTGTCAGCGCCGCGGTTGTGGTCCTGTGCTGTTTGCACTTTCTGAATTCCTGCGCGATCAACCCGGTGACCGGCAAAAGGGAATTGAGCTTGTTGAGCGAGAGCCAGGAAATCGCGCTCGGAGCCGAGTCCGACCCGGCGATCGTTGCGCAGTACGGGTTATACGATGACCCGAAGCTCTCGAAATTTCTGGACCAGATGGGCCAGAAGATGGCCAAGATCTCACACCGGCCGCATTTGCAATTTCATTTCCGGGTGCTGGATAGTCCGGTGATCAACGCGTTTGCCTTGCCCGGCGGCTATGTCTATTTCACGCGTGGGATTCTGGGCTATATGAACTCGGAAGCTGAAGTCGCCGGCGTGCTCGGCCATGAAATCGGCCATGTCACTGCCCGGCATGGCGCAAAAGCGTACACCCGGGCACAGCTTGCCCAGGTGGGTTTTGCCGCCGGTTATATGCTTTCGGAAACCTTCCGCCAGTTCAGCGATGTGGCCGCCCAGAGCATCGGCTTGCTGTTCCTGAAGTTCGGACGCGACCAGGAACGACAATCGGACCAGCTGGGCGTCGAGTACTCGACTGCCATCGGCTATGACGCCACGAACATGTCGCACTTCTTCGGCACGCTCAACCGGCTGCGCGCCGAAAGCGGCCACAGTCTCCCCACCTGGCAGTCCACCCACCCCGACCCGGAAGAACGCGAAGCGACCACCCTGAACCTGGCCCGGACGGCACAGGAGAACAACCCCGGCCAGACCTTCAGGACCAATCGCAACGTCTACCTCAACCTGATCGACGGCATTGTGTTCGGGGAAGATCCTCGCCAGGGCTTTGTCGAAAATGGCATGTTCTACCATCCGGAGCTCGACTTTCAGTTCCCGGTGCCCACGGACTGGCAGGTGGTCAACACGCCCCAGTTCGTGCAGATGGGCAACAAAGAGCAGACCGCCGGTATTCAATTCACCCTGGCGCAGGAAGCCAGCGCCCGCGCTGCTGCCGAGAAATTCGTCTCCAGCTCACAGGGCACGGTCATCGATTCCGACTACACGCGCACCCATGGCTACACCACCGAAATCAGACAAACCGATATCCCGAGCCAGCAGGGCACCCTGACCGTGCTGTCCTATTTTATCGAGAAAGACCGGCAGGTGTACGTCTTCCACGGCTTCAGCGGCAAAGGAAGTTTTGGCCGCTACAAAAGCACCTTCAGGCATACCATGGCAGGCTTTGACCGCTTGCGAAACCGGGCAGCAAAAAATGCCAAACCCACGCGCATCAAAGTCGTGCGAGTCAAGCGGGCCAACACGCTCGAGAACTTTCTCGCCAGGTATCCAAGCAAGGCGGCCACACCGGAAAAGTTGGCGCTCATCAATGGTATAAAGCTGACAGACCGCGTCAAGGCCGGCGACCGGATCAAAGTCTTGACCAAATGACTCCTGTTGGGCGTGCTGATGTGCCGACGCAGGGCGAGATCTACATGTTCAAGCTTCCTTCCCGCCTAAAGTTGTTATCGTGACTACGTATGAACCGCATTTAGATGAATGGTTCGATTGTAGAGTTAGGAGGTGATTTAAGTGAAGTGTGTTTTTTGTGGGGGTAAAGTAAATCTCGAAAAGTGACTTTTGCTTATGATTCTGAAGATGATTACTTTCTCATCGAAAACGCCCCCGCTGAAGTATGCGTTCAATGTGGAGAGAAGACTTATTCCCCAGAAGTCACAGATGATTTGATCTGTCTTTCAAAAAAGAAACTCAAACCCGCCAGGACGCTACAAGTGCCTGTTTTCGAGTATACCAGTCAATCGGTAAGTTAAGTGCGAATATTGTGGATTATCTCAGAAAGGTCAGGATGCCACTTTTCACGAGCTGTCCTTTAGATCCCGGGATTTGGTGTTACCGGGCTGGCGGCGCCGGTCACTTCTTTCGCCACAAACTTCAAACACCCGAATCGGCTCCGCTTTATGCTCGCGTGCGGTCTGAGAACATGGTCACCACCAATATCAGCCGCAAGCGGGTCGATGGCTGGACGGTTGCTAACCATCAGGCTCTTACCTGTTCCACCCCTGTTCGGCCTTCTCTATTCGTAGTAGAGATATTTCCGCCAATAGTGATTATCCCGTGCCTTGGTGCGCACCAGATGGAGGTAGAAATAGCTGCTGATCGGCTTGGGCTTGTTTCGCACCACCATATCTGCCTCTCTGGGCGTGCGGTCCCCCTTCTTTGAATTGCACTTGCGACAGCAGGTCACCAGGTTCTCCCACACCGTCTTGCCCCCGCGTGACTGCGGCAGAATGTGATCGAGCGTCAGCCTATTGGGCGCATCGACCGCGCCGCAGTATTGGCATGTGTGGTTGTCCCTGAGAAAGATGTGGCTCTTCGAGTACGCTTTCTTGCGATAGGGAATCTTGACGTAATGAACCAACCGAATCACGGCTGGCACCGGAAACGCAATAGACGGCGAGCGCATGACATGTGGCGTATTTTGCTCGCTTCGCGCAACCCCCTTAACGATCAGAATGATTGCACGCTGAACATCACAAATATGGATGGGCTCGTAGCTTGCGTTGAGAACCAGGACATGCGTGTACATGCTATCGACCCTTTGGGCTGTTGGTTATTGGCTGCTGGCTGTTGGCCTTTAGCTGTTGGCTGAAAGCTGTTGCTGATCTGACTTCTCGAGTCCAAAAGCCAACAGCCGAAGGCCAACAGCCAAAATTAATGAATTCATAGTTTTTAGTCAAGGACTTCTTTTTTTTTGCGAACTTGAATGGGGTCCGGATCAGGCGTGACATTTAACCAGCTTTTTCTTGACATTTTCGTCACGTTTCGCTACCTCTCACTAATCCCTATCTCCAACTACGATTCCAAACGACGCAACTAACCACTGCAGATTCCGAGCGACGATCCTCAATATTG
>JBHHXT010000210.1:0-8673 GCA_046757165.1 bacterium
GTGCAAAAGTCAAAGATTTGAAAAAGGTATTAAAAAAGTATGAGTAAGCCTGGATTATTCACAAGAGATTAGCAAATATTCCTTAATCGCTTGATTATGCAATAACTTAACGGGATAAAGAGGAGTGCAACGCTTTAGCGTTGCACGAAATGCTAAAGCATTTCACTCCTTACGTGTTCGCCCTTGCTGTGAGAAATTCATGAATTATCATGGTAAAATCCAGGTTGAAATACTTGAGCAAGCTGAGTTAGCAGTGGCACACCAACATAGACGACCTGATTATTGGATTGATAGACTAAATAAATAATGATCTCCAAAAATCTTATCTAGGCGCTGACAAGTCAAGTTTTGTCATTTTTTTGGCAAGACTTTTTGGGTTCAGTTTTTTCGAATTTAGAGTTTAGTTTAGGATTTCGAATTTCCGGCTTGTCCGGCTTAGATAGAGGAGATGATATTTGAAGGGCCCAATTAAGCCATGAAATACATCGATGAATATCGTGATGCCGGGCTGAGCCGAGGTCTGGCGGAGGAAATCGCAGAGCTCGCCCCTGGCGGCCCACTGAAGCTCATGGAAGTCTGTGGCGGCCACACGCATACGATCTACAAATACGGCATCGAGGATTTGCTAGCGGACAACATCGACATGGTTCACGGTCCGGGGTGCCCGGTATGTGTCCTGCCCATCGGACGCCTGGACGACGCCATCGCCATCGCCAGGACCGAGGGCGTGATCTTTACCACCTTCGCAGATATGATGCGGGTGCCAGGGTCCAACGGCAGCCTTCTGGATGCCAGGGCCGCGGGAGCAGACGTGCGTTTTGTTTACTCCCCCCTCGATGCCCTGAAGATCGCGCGTACCCATCCGGAGCGGGAGGTCGTTTTTTTTGCCATCGGTTTTGAGACCACGGCACCTTCTACCGCCGTGACCTTGCTGCGGGCGAGAGCAGAGAATATCAGGAATTTTTCCGTTTTCTGCAATCATATCGCCGTCATTCCCGCGATGCAGGCGATTCTCGACTCACCGGATCTCCGATTGGACGGCTTCGTGGGACCCGGTCATGTGAGCATGGTCATCGGCATGCGGTGCTACCAGTTTATTGCCCGCGAGTATCACAAACCTCTCGTCATCTCGGGATTCGAGCCCGTCGATATTATCCAGTCGATCTACATGCTGGTCAAACAAATTCGCGAAGGGCGAGCGGAAATCGAGAATCAGTACGGCCGGGTTGTGCGCGACGAGGGCAATGTGCAGGCACTCGGGGCCATCGCCGACACCATGGAGCTTCGGCCCACTTTCGAGTGGCGGGGTCTGGGCTCGATCGCCGACAGCGCCATGAAGCTGAAGCCCGAGTTTGCATTGTGGGATGCTGAACTGCGATTCGAGGTGCCGGGGGTGCGCATCGCAGACCCGAGGGCCTGTCAGTGCGGAGAGGTGCTAAAGGGCGTCATCAAACCCTGGGAGTGCAAAGTCTTTGGGACGAAATGCACCCCTGAAACGCCCATTGGCACGTGCATGGTCTCGTCGGAAGGCGCCTGTGCTGCCTATTACAATTACGGCCGGCTTTCCATGGCCGGACAGCGCCGCGAGATTCTCGACCCGAGTCAAAGCTGCAAATGAATGGAACGCGGATTGAACGGATTGACACGCATCTGATCCGTTCCGATCCGTTAAACCCGTCTAATCCATGTTCCATTTTTTTCACTTTTTTGAAAAAGATGCGTGGGAATAACATAAGGTGAGCACCATTCAAACACTGGACGAATCACTGGATAGAATTGAAAAGGCCCATCAGGCCAGACAAGGAAAGTTCTATCTGCGAGATACGGCGATCACGTTGAGCCATGGCAGCGGTGGCAAAGCCAGCCACAATTTGATCGAAGGGCTCATTGCCAAACGGTTTTCAAATCCGCTGCTCGACCGTATGGATGACTCTGCGGTGTTGACCCTGAACGACGGTGAAAGTCGCCTGGCCTTCACCACGGATTCGTATGTGGTCAGCCCGATATTCTTCCCGGGCGGTGATATCGGTCAGCTCGCGGTTCACGGCACGATTAACGACCTGGCCGTTTCTGGCGCTGAACCGGTGTGGCTTTCAGTTGGGTTGATTCTGGAAGAGGGGCTCGCGATTGACGACCTGGAGCGCATCCTCGATTCGATGCAGCATGCCGCCGAAACCGCCGGCGTCAAGATCGTCACCGGGGACACAAAAGTGGTCAATCGTGGCAGTGCCGACAAGATATTTATCAACACAGCGGGGTTGGGAATCTTCAAGCATAAGTTGGACATTTCGTCGTTAAATGCCAGACCAGGCGATAAAGTTTTGCTCAATGGTCCGGTCGGCGACCACGGCATTTCTATCATGTTGGCCCGGGAAACGCTGGACATGGAAGCTGAAATCGTCAGCGATACCGCGCCGTTGAATGACTTGATACAGCGTGTGCTGGAGGCAACGGACAACGTGCATTGTCTCAAGGATGCCACCCGTGGCGGCGTGGCCACAACGCTCAACGAAATCGCGGTCAATTCTCATGTTGCGATTGCCATCGAGGAGACGGAGATCCCCGTTCGCCCGGAAGTCAACGGCGCCTGTGAGCTGTTGGGAATTGATCCGTTGACTGTGGCAAATGAAGGAAAATTTGTCGCCATCGTCGGGGCCGAAGATGCAGACAAAGTCCTCGACGTGATGCGAGGCCATGCGCTGGGGGCAGAGGCAAGAATCATTGGCAACGTGATCTCAGAGCCGCCAGGGATGGTTTTTTTGCGAACTCAGATCGGAGGAACGCGCGTGCTGGATATGCTGGTCGGGGACCCCTTGCCTCGCATCTGCTAGCTAGTCGGTTTATCTTAAACGTGAGCTGGTAATGAGATCCATTAGGCGCTGACAAGTCAATTTGTGTCATTTTTTGGCAAGACCTTTTGTAGTTCAGTTTTTTTCGATTTTCGAGTTTAAGATTTTGAATTTCTGGCTTGTCCGGCTTAGGACACAGGAGTATAGAACTTGGGACGCAACGACGTAATCATATTGGACAGTGTTTTTCAACAGAAGAAGACACAAATGGCAAGGGCGTTAGCTGCAAGAAAGTATGTGCTCGTAAATCAAGAATATGGGTGGTGGCAGAAAGAATAAACCACGAAGTACACAAAGGGCACGAAGTGGAATTTGATGAGCTGTCAAATCGAGTAATCGGCTGTGCTTCTAAAAGACGGTAACTTTACAACTCAGGGATTAATCAAAAAACGGAAGGAGAGGTGCAAAATGAAGCCTGAATCAAACAAAGAGATCAAAGTCCCAAACCAAATCAAAGCAGATATCAAGGACATGATCGATCCCATTGTTGTTCGCAGAAGAACAATGGCGAAGGTTGGCGTGCTGGCAGCCGCCTTGCTGGTTGCCGGATTCCTGTCCTGGCAGCTCTTTTTTGCCCCCCCCAGCGGCGAAGAACTGCTGGCGCAAGTCGTGGCGGCTGCCGGCGGGATGGAAAACTGGAATTCGATCGAACAGGGAACCTACACGCGCGTGCGAACGGTTTTCGATGAAAACGGCCAACCGATTGAGGAACTGCCAGCGGTTTACTCTTTCAGAAAGGGTTCGGACTATCGTTTGTTGATCGAGACGACCAACGAGCAAGGGCCGATTGAAATCGGTTTTGACGGCCGGGACTACTGGGCCGTGCAAAACGGGGAACCCGTCGACCCGGTACAATTGGCGCGCAAACAGGGCTACATGTGTGATTCCGACCAGTGCACGCCCCTTTGTTCAGCTGAGATGTCCTTTTACCGTTTTTCGATTCCCTTCAAGATGACGGACCCGGGGGTCATTCCGAAGGTTATCGGCGCCGCAGTGCTCAATGGCAGCCCGGTGTCGCTCCTGGAGATCACCTTCGAGCCAGAGATTGGGCGGGACCGCTGGGTTCTGTTCGTCGATGACGAGACCAAACTGATTCACAAAATCGAGCATTATGCTCGTGTCAGCAGTGATGTGCCGCCGGAAGAGATCTACTGGTCCGATCACACCACAGAATTCGGGATTACGTTCAGCCACCGCAACACCTACTACCGAAGCAATGGCAAGAAATTGGAGGAGTTTCGAATCACCGATGTCGATTTCAACTCTCCAATTCCCGACGAGAAGTTTCAAAAGCCGGGTGCATGGGCCGTACAATAAGTCAATGTTGGCAATGTAAAGGAGGTTTCGATGCTTCGACCTTACAGAATCGTCGATGAGAGTGAAGCGGATATTACTTATGAGTACAACTCTATGTTCACATGGCTACTCTATTCTGCTCTACTACTTTCAGTCATTGGCTACTTGGTCCACATACAGATAATGACAATCGTTGGCTCTGTCGGAATTGTGGCGGTTCTTGTGTTCAAGGTGAGTGCGGGGAAAAAGATTTCGTCAACAATTCATGCTGCTATGAATTCAGGCAGCGTAGAGATAAGTGGAAACAAGTCATCTCTAAAGAATCCGCTCCGCATCAAGGTCCCAAAATGTCGGGATTGACCTCGAACTCTGCTTGGTCGGGATGATTGCTTCTCCCGAAGTGTTGAAGAGAAAATGTGGTGGTGGGTTCAGGTCTTGTGAAAACAGGAATTGTGGCACAGCAGGTTCGTGCCATTCACCAATCGCTAACAATAATTCAAGAAGGGAGAAGTAGTGATCATACACAGTTTGCAACTGTGTATTCCTCGCGGATTTGGACCTAAAACACGGTTGCAAACCGTGTTGGATCAGGCTTGGGAACATTCAATACGATTTGTTACGATTACTCTTCAAATCAAGAGTGCACAGGTGCACAGACCGGTAAACAAGGATAGCATAGAATGAAAATTGCCATTGCCGGAAAAGGCGGGTCGGGCAAAACGACCCTTGCCGGGACCCTGGCCCGGTTGCAGGCGCGACAGCAGAACCAGGATCTCGTGGCCATCGATGGGGACTCGAATCCCAATTTGGCGCTAACCCTAGGCCTTCCTCGAGAACAGCACAAAGAGATCAGGCCCATGCCACGTTCCGTGATCGAACGGGTCACCAATGAAGAGGGAAAGGCGCGGCTGCAACTGGCAAAAAAGCCGGATGAAATCATTCATGAATACGGGATCGATACGCCGGATGGCGTCAAACTCCTGCTCATGGCCGCGGTCGACCACGCCGGTGCCGGCTGAATGTGCGGCGCCCATGCTGCCGTGCGCACGCTGGTCGGAGAAATGGTCGAGCAGTATGATCGACCGACGGTGATCGACATGGAAGCCGGTCTCGAACATTTGAGCCGGGGCACGGTTCGAAACGTCGATTGTCTCCTGATCGTCATCGAGCCGTATTTCAAATCGATGGAAACAGGCGCCCGCATGAACGGACTGGCTAAAGAACTGGGGGTCGAGTACGTCTATTGTATCGCCAACAAGGTCCGGGGCGCCGAGGATGAGAGTGCGATTCGAGACTTCTGTAGCAATCGGGATATGGCGCTGTTCGGCGTCGTTCCAAACGATGAGAGCTTGTTGCAAGCCGAGCGTCAGGGCGTCGCGCCTTTGGACCATGAGAAAGAATGCCCGGCGGTTCTGGCGATTGCGCGTATCGCTGAGAAGCTCTTTGCCAACAGCAGGAATTGATCATGTCCAACGACAATCCCATTTACTGGCAGGATGAGATCCTGCAGATGATGTTTTGGATGCGAGGGGAGGGTTTGGGTGAGGTCGTATCGATGAAAAAAATCATGCAGTTTCTCAATGCAGACGAGGGCGTTTTAGCAGAAAATATCCAGCGTCTGGTAGACAAAGGGTATCTCGGTTATGCCAGCACACAAGAGGATGGCGCGCAGCGAGTCCTGCTGACGAGCTCCGGGATGGAAGAGGGCAAACGCAGATTTATGGATGAATTTGAATCCTATCTCGGACACGAAAGCCACATGGTTTGCGATGACCCCAACTGTGACTGCCATGAGCCGGAGTTCGAGGGAGTTTGCGCGCATCTCCTGGAAGCGCGGAAAAGAAGCCATCCTGGCGGCCACGATGCATGACCCGGAGCAAGCAGGGAGGGGGGAATGGTCCCGAAAGCAGTAAATAGACGCGAGATTTGGCAATGGATAAGACGGCCAGATTGCCTCGCAGGGCGAAAGTCACTAATGCTCAAAAGCTGACGAAGACGGGGACCTTCCTGGTTTCCTTCGCCGTCGTGGATGAGGAGCCCTTCGAGTTCCAACCGTGCCAGTTTGTGGCGATCGATTGCGAGAGCCGGGACTGGGGCTATCGACGCAGCCCCTACTGCATTTTTTCACCGCCGAACAACGCGGGCACGTTTCAATTGCTGGTGCGACGCATTCCGACCGGGCCGGTGTCGATGTTTATTTGTGATCTGCGCGTTGGCGATGTGATCAGCTTTCGAGGGCCGACCGGGCCATCTATGGTTCCGACAGAACCCGATACGGAGCTGATCTTGATTGCGACCGGCGTGGGACTCAGTCCGTTCAATTCATTGCTGCACCATCTTCTGCCAAATGGCTTCCAGCGCCCGATTCGACTCTACTGGGGCTTGCGGCTTCGGGATGATATTTGTTTGCTCGAGCCGTTGGATGAATTGCAGGCGAAGTTTCCGAATTTCACCTATCATATTTCCCTGTCTCAACATGCTGATGGCTGGCAGGGGCTTCGAGGCCGGGTCACCGAATCCGTGCCGCCCCTGCTCGAGACCTTACAAAACAAACATTTCTACTTGTGTGGCAACGGGGCGATGATTGCTGACATGGCCGGGGCGCTGTCTGAACTGGGGATTCCGAAAAGCTTATTGTTCGAGGAATATTTTTTTGATTTTCATCACACCCCGGATAGTTCGACCTTGTCGAGGCTGTGCTCCCGATTTGTGGCCAGGGATATCGTCTCGCCCTATGAAAGGGCACGAGCCGTTTGGGATAGTTTGTAACGATCAACTTAAACGATGCGAATTGCGATTGCAGGCAAAGGCGGGGTTGGCAAAACGACACTCCTGTGGCCGATGGCGGTGTCGTTGCACCAAAAAGGCTATCGAGTCGTCATGATTGACGCCGATTCGAATCCGGGCCTGGCATTCGCTGCAGGAATCGAGCCCGCCAGAGCAGGCGGCATGAAAACCTTGTTCGAATTGAGAGAGAGTTGGATACCCGGAGAAGTAACCCCGCGGGCGCTTGTCGAAAGATTCAGTTACAACACCCCGGGCGGGGTCCCGTTGATAACCATGGCACGGGTCAACGGGGCCGATCGAGGGTGTCTTTGTCGCGCCCACACCCTGGTGCGTGAAGTGACGGACGTGTTGGGCCGGGAGGAGCAGCTCATCACCTTCATCGACACGGCGGCTGGATTGGAATATTTACAGCGCGGCACCGTGCAGTTCATCGAGACGCTGCTTGTGGTCGCCGAACCGTACTACCGTTCACTCGAGACGGCTGCACGCATCAAGGGTTTGGCGGACGAGCTGAACATCAAACACATCTACGGAATCGCCAACAAGGTGCGAGACCGGGTCGATGAACAGGTGATTCTGGAGTATTTCAAAAAGTGTGGTATCAAACTCCTGGCCTGTGTACCATTTTACCAGCACATCGGCGAGAGCAGGACGCAGGTGGAGAGCAAAGTCCTTGCCCAAATCCTGTCACAAATCGAGCTGGATTATCGCGCGCACGTGCTCGGGAGTCATTTTTTTGCTCTGTCTGAAAAACTCTTGCTGAGCTCGAATGTGGAATTGAGCCAGCGAGAACTTCTAACCCTTCGATACCTGGGCCGGAAAGGACAACTGACGATGAAGGAGCTTGCGAAGTCTATCAGGGCCGCCCTGAGCACCACCACGTCCATTGTGGACAAACTCGTGGCCAAGCACTATGTCGAAAGAGTTTCAAAGGAAGCCGATCGAAGAATCATTTACGTACGACTGTCCGGGACGGGAAAGGAATGGTTAAAAGAGCACATCAATGCCTCCGAGACCATGGTCAAAGAGATGACCCGCTCACTCGACAGGAGTGAACAAAACAAGCTCATCGCGTTAATGAAAAAGATCCAGTTGAGCTAATTTTTTTGTCTATTTATTTCGAGAATCGAACTATTCTAAAGCAAAAACATAAGGTGGTGGAATTTGTCCCGGGCGCGGCTTGGTCAACCTCTACAGGGTTGTTTCTATTGACATTTTCCCTTTCCCCGGCACAATATTTGTCGGAAACGTTAAGTCCACGGAGGGGAGCTGGGCAAATCTCCTCCCGGGAGGAGACAGAAAACGAACTTGTTCGTTTTCAGAGGTGGGTTTGACTGGAGCTGGTATTGCGCGTTTTCTTGTGATTTCGATTGGAGATAGTGGAGATACTGAAGGGAATCTTGCATTGAAACCTAACCTGGATAAAGCGGCAGGTATCTTGACCCACCCCAGGTTTTCGGACTCTGGACGAGTCTGAACCTGCCCCTCCACGCCACGGAGGGGAGCGGGGGCAAATCTCCTCCCGGGAGTTTCGATGGGCCACCTCCGGCGGCTGGCGAAGCATTTGGGTGACGATAGAGCGCGGGAGGAACCTGCGGCAGGAGCTGTTGGGCCGCGCCGCAGACGCGTCAGTTCCCCTCCTGGGACTTATCGTGTCCCACAAATATTGCTGGACACAGGGGCATTGTCTAACATCTTGCCCCTAAAGGGGCTTAGGTTGTTTTTGCTGTCGCATTGGTGC
>JBHHXT010000211.1:0-8620 GCA_046757165.1 bacterium
ATGTTAATCAATTTAAGTGCGTTGAATGGCAGCGCAGGTTATGCTTTCGATAGGATTCGACCGCGAAAAGGAGACGAGCTGAACCTTGCGGATTTGCTCGACGTCGTCAAACTCGCCGTCTACCCGCAGGGTATATTCTTTGCGCCCTGGAGGTGAAGTTTCTGAACTGCTCTCGCGCGGGCAAGCCCTCCCCCCAAAATGGGGGACATTCATTCTCTGCAGAAATCTCCTCTTGATTTTGTGTTCACTTTTCCAATATATTATCACCTCTTGACATCCGTACAATTCTACTTGTTGGAAGGAGAGGGTTTGCGCAATAAACTCAAAGGCTATTTCATGCTCTTTCGCATCCTGCCCGTCATGGTCTGGTCCGTGACCGGCTCGCTGATCGGCACGGCCGCCGCCCGCCTGGACACCCTTGAAGTGGATTGGCTGGCATTTGGGCTGGTCCTGTCCGTTGCCGCCCTGGTGCAGGGGTACCCAACGCACATTATCAACGAGATTTATGACTGGAAAAGCGGCGCCGACGGGCGTGCGCTGCGGCCAAACAAATCCGGCGGCAGCAAGGTCCTGCAGGCCAGGCTGCTGAGCATACACGATCTGTGGCGGGGCTTTGCTTTGTCACACCTCGTCTTGTTTGTTTTGATCCTCTATTGTGCCTTGAAAATAGACTTGAATATTGTGCTCTATTTTATCGTTCCTGGCTATCTGAGCGGCGTCTTATACACGCTGCCCCCGTTCAGGCTTGCGTACCGGCCGTTTCTGGGCGACTGGCTGGGAGGTTTTGCCGGCATGTTTTTTCTGGTGACGGGCAGCTACTATGCGCAAACATTTTCACTGACGCCGTTTGCTTTGTTGATGGCCACCGGGGTTGGTCTCATCTATGTTGCGATCATGGTGTATTTTCACTACCTGGACCATGAGCATGATCAGTTAGCCGATCCCGCCAAAAGGACCACCGTGGTTTTCCTGGGACTGGAGGGGTGCCGGATGTATGCTTGCGGCTGCTTGGTGCTGTCCGTGCTACTTCTTCTGATCAGCGGCTTCAAATTTCATGTTGCAAGCCTCGGACTGCTTCCTTTGAGCAGCGCGGTCTTACTGAGCCACTTACGGGCGGAATTGCGGAGTGCGGCCTCCATCATCAAATGGGGAAAGGTCATGACGATGGCCGTGCTCATCGCCGGCATTGCTTTCGCAATCCTGGCCGATACGCGTTTTGTTTTGATGGTCGCCTTTGTGGCGACCGGTTTTTGGGCACACAAGAAATTCGGCAAGCTTGGCGGGCTAAGTCCACGCACGCCGAGTTAACCATACGAGCGAATCCAACCGACGAGGAGGGAACATGATGACCATCAAGCGTTTATCGTTGTTGACTTTGGGGGGTATCCTGGCAATTTCCTGGAGCTGTAGTAGTGGAGACAATCCGTTTGAGCCGGAGCTGGATCAAACCGTAGACGTGTCGATTACGAATGGCCAGTTTGTGCCGCAGCAGGTGACCATTTCTGCAGGCACAACTGTTCGCTGGACAAACAAAGATGGTGAAGTGCGCACGGTCGAAAGCGGCACCCCCATGAATCCGACAAGTGCCTTCAATTCTCCCAATTTGCAGCCAAATCAGTCCTGGCCACATACGTTTACCTCTGTTGGCACCTTTGACTACTATTCATCGATTACAGGAGCGACAGGGAAGGTTATTGTGCAGTAAGGCATCCTTCGATCGCAAGAAGCAAGGAAACATCAGTGACGATTTGGACGAGCGATCCAGCAGAACGAGAGCTGTCGGTATGAAAAAACAGTTGCATTTTATTGAGATAAACAATACATTGACGCTGTCAGTGATATAGACATATGCCAGCGCCACTTCGTATACTTGAAGATACGAAGAAGCCTGCCCATCTCGAGTCTTCATCGCGTACTTCTATAAGCAAGTGCTCCTGACATATTTTACTTAGCTTTCTCTACTCTTTTTGTGAGGAGGAGTCATTGATGGTGTGTGCAAAACGCGGCGATCGGGTGAAGGTGCAATACACGGGCAAATTGATGGACGGCACCGTGTTCGATTCCAACACCGGTCAGGAACCGCTAGAATTTGAAATCGGTGTTGGAGATTTGATCCCGGGGTTCGAAAACGGGATTGTTGGAGTCGAGGTCGGAGAAACCAAATCAATTCTTGTCACACCTGAAGAAGGTTATGGCGAACGCGACGAGGAGATGGTCTGGGAAGTGAGCAAGAACACCCTGCCGGACGACGTCGAGCCGCGTGTCGGCGTGCGCCTGAAGAGCGTCCATGACGATGGGATGACGCTCCATCTCCTGATTACGGCTGTCTCGGAGGCGAGCGTGACGCTGGATGCAAATCATCCGCTGGCTGGCAAGGACTTGCTCTTCGATATCGAGCTACTTGAGATTTTGTAGGAAAAACCGCAATTATTAAATCATAAGGAGAACCGAATGAGAATCTATGTGGGAAATCTATCTTGTGATGTGACCAGCACGGATTTGCTGGAGTTGTTCAAATCTTTTGGCGACGTCGCCTCAGCGAATGTCGTCCGGGATAAGTACAGTGGCGAGTCGCGAGAATTCGGATTTGTCGAGATGTCTGACAAAGGAGAAGGCGAAAATTCAATCAAGGAGCTGGACGGTCAGGAATTGAAGGGACGCCGGATCAAAGTTAGCGAGGCGCGCCCTCGTCGGCAAGACCGCTTTGCAGGGGGCAGCCGCGGTGGTGGCAGCGGTGGCGGTGGATTTCGACGCTACTAATTTCCTCCGTGACCCTGAATCCAGGTCCGCTCAATCTGCTGAATCCGCTTACTGCTGAAATTTCGTAAGCGGATTTCAAGACGAAAAATCCTGTTGACCATTGCCTTAGAACTTCTTACTTTACTTGGTTTTGAGTTGTGCACAGGGTGATTATTTCATGCAATGAGCTCTAAACTAAGAACTCTGCTTCGGAGTTTTGCCTTCGCCTTTAGCGGCGTACTCACGTTGGTGCAATCCCAGGCCAACGCCCGGATCCACCTCTTTTTTACTGTAGCCGTGCCTCTGGCGGGATACTATTGTGGGCTGACCAGAATAGAGTGGTGCTTGCTTGTCGTTGCAATCATCCTGGTTTGGGCGACTGAGGCGTTGAATACGGCGGTAGAGCATCTCGCGGACGCCTCTTCTCCGCAGCCGCATCCTCTTGTCGGCAAAGCCAAAGATTTGGCAGCCGGAGCGGTGCTCATCGCGGCTGTCGGCTCGGTGATCATCGGACTGCTTATTTTTGGTCCTCGCATTCTGCAAGTATTAATTCATTTCGCAGCAAAACCCCTATCCGACAGCTAACTTTTGCTTGACACTGGCGACGCGATTTGATACATTAAGCCTCAGAGTCTCCCTATGAGGTAAACGGAATTGGACGTAACGCCGATTGTAAAACAGGACGTTTTATGTGAGTCCCTCAAATCACCCAAAAACCTTAGGAGAACGGCCTTTATGAAGAACAGGTTGCAAGCGGCCGGTGGCAAAGATTACCGTGCTATGATTGAAGAAAAACTGCTGAAGCAACGCACGCTGCTCATTTACGGTGGCATCAACCAGGAGATGGCGCGGGAAGTAACAGAAAAGCTGCTTGTGCTGTCAGCGGAATCGAAAGAGGACATCAAAGTCTACATCAACTCTCAGGGTGGGCACGTCGAGTCAGGCGACACCATTTTTGACTTCATAGGGTTCTGCTCAGCGCCGGTCAAAGTCATCGGCACCGGGTGGGTGGCGAGCGCCGGGGCCCTGATCTACGCTGCACCGCCGGTAGAGAATAGACTCGCCTTGCCGAACACACGATTTATGATCCATCAACCCCTCGGTGGGATGAGTGGCAGCGCCTCTGACCTGGCGATCGAAGCAAAGGAAATTATCAAAATGCGGCAACGGCTCAACGACATCTTCGCCAGGCAGACCGGCCAGCCGCTTGACAAGATCGCGAAGGATTCGGATAGAAATTTCTGGATGTCTGCACCGCAAGCGGTCGAGTATGGCTTGGTTGGACGAATTATTCAGAGCGCGAAGGAAATCTGAGCGCCGCATTACCATTTCTTGCCGCGAACGGGCCATGCGTTGAGTTTTTGCGCCGTGGTCTTTTTAGCACCAGAATGGGTAGCAAACTTATCAATCCGAGCACGCCGACGGGCCGGAAATTTGTTCCGCCGGCCAAGCGGTTTATCGCCAGGCCGGCCAGTGGCGCCGCTTGGAATCTCGAGCAAATTGATGCAAATCCCTCGAAAACCAATGAGCATCCCGATCAACGTGAAGCTCAACCCCTTCTCCAGGAAGGCCAGAATCAGGAACGGCTCAAAATATTTTTGGTTCTTGAGAAACCCGTACAGGGAGAAGTGGAATATCATGGTGGATTTGCGACCCAATACCTTCATGTTGATGATGAGATTTCTGGCACCGTATTATTGCAATATATGTCCTGAGAGGCCCCCATACAACGAAAACAATAATTATGCACCTATATATCTTTCCCTTGCCACTTAAGATGGTTTTTGCTATGTTTTGTCAGTCGCGTTTGGTCAAGGTTCAGAGCTCATTATTCTTTTAGAATTAGGAAAAAGTTGGCTCGTTTAGCGGA
The DNA here is from genome assembly GCA_046757165.1 of bacterium. Classification (GTDB taxonomy): domain Bacteria; phylum Zhuqueibacterota; class Zhuqueibacteria; order Oceanimicrobiales; family Oceanimicrobiaceae; genus JBHHXT01. The sequence goes on from JBHHXT010000211.1 coordinate 4,610, forward strand.
CGCGACTGATGTCTTGTCTGTGATTTGAAAGACAGTAGAGGGTGATGCATTATGGCCAGTTACAAAGGGACAATAGGTATCTTGACAGGCGGCGGCGACGTGCCGGGCCTGAATCCGGCGATCCGGGCTGTGACCTTTCGCGCTCTCCGCGAAGGGTATCGCGTGCTTGGTGTCAAACGAGGCTGGGCCGGTCTGGTAGATTTCGTTCCGGACAAGAACGTGGACAACAGTGCACATGTTCTGGCGCTTACCGAAGACGTGGTGAACCGGGCCGGTCGCACCGGAGGCACGTTTCTGCATACATCGCGCACCCGGCCGAGCCATCTGCCCAGATCCATCGTTCCCGAGCACCTGCGGGATACCTATGCCGAAGAAATCAACGACGTCACGCCGCATGTCCTGAAAAATATCGAGTTCCTCGGCATTGATTATCTCATCCCCATCGGCGGGGACGATACCTTGAGTTACGCTCAGCGACTGCACCATGAGGGGATCAAAATCGTAGCCATTCCCAAAACCATGGACAACGATGTGTCTGGCACCGACTATTGTATCGGATTCAGTACCTGTGTGACCCGCACCATCGAGCTGACGCATGCTCTGCGCACCACTGCCGGCTCACACGAGCGTTTCTGTGTCATCGAGGTCTTTGGCCGGTATGCTGGCTACACTGCCATGCTCCCTACCATCGCTGGCGCCGCCGACCGGTGTGTCATCCCTGAATACAGATTCGACGTCGAGCAGTTGGCCGAGCTTCTGGTCTTTGACCGCCAGCACCATCCCAGCAGCTATGCTGTTGTCCTGGTTTCTGAGGGAGCTCAGATGATAGAGGACGCAGGGATGTCGTTCGAAGGTCAAGAGCAAGACCAGTATGGTCACCGCAAGCTCGGGGGCATCGGGGATAAAGTGGCAGCGAGGTTGAAAGAGCTTTCGCCAAAGTACAACAACGGCAAGCGCATCAATATCGTCAATCAAAGGCTGGGCTACCTGGTCCGCTGCGGCGATCCGGATGCGATCGACTCGATCGTACCGATGGCCTATGGCAACCTCGCTCTCGACCTGGTGCTCTCGAAAACGACCGGTCGTCTGGTCAGCTTAAACAACGGCTGCTACGACTCGGTCTCCATCGATGTGGTCACCGGTCGCAAGAAAGTCATCGATGTCGGCAAGTATTACAATGCCGAGCGACTGCGTCCAAAGTACGAGACATTTATTCGACAACCGCTATTCATTATGACCAGCGATATGTAAGGTCCGTCCCGGGCGGAGCAGAAACTTTTTGCCGCCGGTGGTCGTTAGCTCAATTACAAACAATCTCATGAAAATTCTCGCCCTTAGCAAATTCGGATGAAAGGGGGGAAGCACATTGATTATTGTCAATCTCAAAGAAGGTGAATCCATTGACCGTGCGCTCAAGCGATTCAAGCAAAGATGTCAGCGGGCTGGCATCCACAGAGACCTGAAGCGGTCGAGTTTTTACCTCAAACCGAGCGAGAAAAAGAAGATCGCTAAGAATCTGGCCAGGAAGAGACACCGAAAAGCGTTGACGCAGACTTGAACGGTGCGCAGGATTTCTCAAAGTCCATCCTCTCCCCCCAGTCAAAAAAAGTCCATTCTCAAAGCAGCCGTGTGTTCAATTCACCGGGCGGTGGTACCATTTTGCCATCACGACTTCGGCAGGCTTGTGTTGTGGTGTGAAATCCCGTCCGCGATAACTGCGGGCGTGACTGAGTTTGGGAAACCACTTCCAGAAATAGGCGCCCGCACACCATTCCTTGTTCCAGAACGTCCGGAAGAAAGCCTCATAGCAGTTGGCCTGTGTTTGCAGGTCTGATTTGTTAGCGGCCTGAGATGACCGCCGTGGCCATTCCCACGGCTTGATGGCCGCATCCGTCGTGCTTCTGTAGCCGATCTCGGTGAAAACAACGGGTCTATGGTATTTCCTGCTGAGGCGTGCAAGCGCCTCAACGTGGGGTGCCCAACCGTTCACCAGCTCTGAGAGATCTGGATTCTCGTTGCGGGTGAGTGGAAAATACGCTTGCACCCCGATAAAATCGAGCGCATCCCAGAATTGAACCTCCTCAAACTCCCGGTACCAGTTTGCGGAATAGGTTAACTTGCCGTGATAGACTTTGCGCACGTCGGCGATGAGGTCGCGCCAGTCCTGCTCGCGCTTCACAGCGGTCGCATAGAGTTCCGTGCCGACAGAGAGCGCCTCGATGCCATTTTTCTCTGCCAGCCAGGCGTAGTGCAGGATGAGTTTGCGATAATTGGCAAACCAGAAGCCCCAATCTCGTTCGCTGTCCATTTCGATTTCGCCACGCCACTTGCCCTGTTCGCTGCGCTGCAGCCAGATGTGTGGTTTCAGCAGGGTCTTGATGCCGGCCTGTTTTGCCATTCTCGTCGTCGTTTCGATCCCGATATCCGTTTCTCCCCAGTGGACGCCGCTGGTCACGAGTTTGATCGACGGCGAATTGGTGCTTCCCTGCCAGCCGAATGGGATTTGTACTATCCAGTTGACGTGGTTTCGAATGAGCGGCTCAAAATCTCTTTCAGTTACGGGCTCGGGACCGGCAACCCAGCTCACCCCATGCTGTCTGGCTTCATGTGTGGTATGGAACGCTGAGGGTTCAGAAAGAAAAATGAGTGTAGCGAAAAAAACCGTGCGTGTCGTCAGGCCACTTCCCTGGAGCATAAGGTTCATCCTGGTCGGGTTATGAAAGACATCAAGACATATAACAACTCGATGAATCGATGGTATTCCTAAGCTACGGTAAATTCATCTGATGATTGGCCTACGAATTCAGCTCAGCCACCGGATTCACATCTGCCTCGTAGTCGACGCCTGGCAAGCCGAAGCCGAATAATTTCAGAAACTCCTCCTGGTACCCCTGAAAATCGGTCAGCTCGGGTAGATTTTCAGTGTTCACCATATCCCAGCGCTCTTCGATCTCGTTTTGAATTTCCGGCCGCATCTCCAGGTCATCCATGCGCAACCGTCCGTCCTGGTCCAGTTCTCTTCTCACCTCACCGTACAATTGCGTCTCAAACAACCGCTGGATTTGCTCGATTGTTCCCTCATGGCCGCCTTTTTCTTTCATGACTTTGTAGAGCAACGAAATATAAAGCGGCACCACCGGTATTGCGGAGCTGGACTGTGTGACCAGGGCCTTCATGACGGAGACATAGGCGGCACCCGCGCGCGCCTTCAGCCGTTGGCAGATGGCCCGGCAGGCGCGGTCGAGATCCTCTTTGGCTTTGCCGATGGTTCCGTCCCAGTAGATGGGCCAGGTCAATTTCGTACCGATGTAGGTATACGCAACCGTAAGACAGTCCTGTGCCAGCACGCCAGCGTTGTCCAGCGCTTCCATCCACATCTCCCAATCCTCGCCTCCCATCACAGAGACCGTGTCCGCAATGTCCTGTTCGCTGGCCGGCTCGAGCCGAACCTCCTTGACCTCAGCACGGTCGGTATCCAGAGTCCGCCCGCTGTAGGCCTGCCCGATCGGTTTCAACGTTGATTTAGCGACGTGACCTGTCCTGGGGTGTGTTCGCCGCGGCGCGGCCAGGCTGTAAACCACCAGATCGATCTCTCCCAGATCTTTCGTAATGATGTCGATGGTTTGCTGCTTCACCTCATCGGAAAAAGCGTCGCCGTTGAGACTTCTCGAGTACAAGCCTTCCTCTCTGGCGGCTTTCTCAAATGCAGCGGAATTGTACCAGCCCGCTGTTGCAGGACGTTTCTCCGTGGCCTCCTTTTCAAAAAACAAGCCGATGGTGTCGGCACCGCAGCCAAAAGCTGACGTGATTCTGGAGGCAAGGCCATATCCTGTTGAGGCGCCAATAACCAGAACTTTCTTCGGACCGTTCGCAATCTTGCCTTTGCCTGTCACATATTGGATTTGTTCTCTAACATGGGCTTCACACCCGACCGGATGAGCCGTGAGGCAGATAAAGCCGCGAACTTTGGGTTTGATAACCATGGTTCTCCTTTGAGTGACTGGACATCCT
>JBHHXT010000212.1:0-8571 GCA_046757165.1 bacterium
ACGGCGCGAAGCGCTAAATGACTTTTTTCGCAGCGAAGTCTGCGAAAAAATCTAGTCCCTGAGTTCTAAAGTCTTGACATTTTTTGGCAAAACTTTTACTGCTCAGGGTTGATAACCGCTAATGTACGCGAATAAACGCCAATATTTTTTTGATTTTATTCGCGTTGATTAGCGTTTATTCGCGGTTTCCATTTTGGTTCCGGCTCGTCCGGGTTAGGATCGGTGCTTGATCAGTTATCAGCCAAATTTTGCATCGAGTCCTATCCTCAAGGTGAACCAGGCTGGAATGACATTCTATGGCGACGCCAGCAACTCCTTCAGGCGCTTGAAGGCCTCTGACACATAGTTGCGCGCCACCTGCGAGCTAATGTCCATCACTTCAGCGATTTCACGGTAGCTCAGGCCGTCGTATGTCTTCAGGTAGAGCGCTTCGCGCATACGAGCCGGTATGGTCGCAAACGCGTCTCGGAGTCGCCTTTTCTCAGAGTCTGACATTTCGGCCAGAATGAGCAGATCTTCAGCCGAAAGCACCTCGACTGGTTGCTCCTGGCCGTATTCCTGATAAGCATTTCTGGATTTTGTCTGCCGCTCAATCGCTTTCAAGACCTGGCGCCGCAGCGAAACGAGCAAGTACGCCTTCACCGAGGCCGGCTGGGCGAGCCTTTTTCTCTTTTCCCAAATAGTGACAAAGGTTTCTTGAACACAATCCTTCACCAACTCTTCCTGTCCCGAAAGTTTGAGACCGTAGTCATATAGAAGTGCATAAAACAATCGAAACAGCCCCTCGAGAGCCTCGACCTTTCCCTTGCGAAGGTTTTGCCAAAGTTGCCGCTCGTGATGATTCCCTGAATCCAGAGAGTTAGAATTGGAGGCAGATATGTCCTGGATATTAAGAATAGTGCTGAGCAAAAATATCGAGATTCCTTTTTGTGATTAACGGTCAAAGTTACCTCATTCCACGGCCAAATGCAACGTTTTTGAGAAACTAAGAAAGGCACACCAGGGGCGCCCCTGTTCAACGCTGAACCCTGAGGCAGTGAGATAGTTGTGCAGGCGCGGAAAGGGGAGAGCTCCTTTGCAGCGGGTCAGGAGGTGATGAAAGGAGAGGGGTTCAGTGGGGGCAAGGCATCATGAGTTTTAGGGAGGCTGCCTCCCGCAGATCAGCGCTGATTTTCAGGAATTCAGGCGGCTGTGCTTGAAGTTGTGAAGAAGAATCGCGGATGTCTGTGCAAAGGCGTGTCCATAATTTCCCGCTTTCGCGGGAATTGCTCCCAAGAGGGCATCACACTACCACTAAAGACAGATTTTTGCCGAGTCATTTAGAGGTCCTCTATTTTCAGCATCTGTTATGCCAACAAGAAGTAAAAGTTGTCGGTCAACGGAATTTCATTTCAGAACGATTTTATATCGTACAGTTCTTTGACAACAGGTTTTTTCTTCCGGCATGGATGGCCGATCCGGACTATTGCAATTCCTGTATACTCATAAAGCTTCCGCAGTGTTCGTTAAGCGCCCTCCAAAGAATTAGATCATCTCCCTTGAGCATGGCGAGAACAGGTGCTGGTCGTCTTTTTGCCAGGGTAGATCCGAAAAGGGGAAAGGAATCACGACAACTTCGTGTTTTACAAATGTTGCCACGCTTTGTCCTCCTCAGGGCACTACCTGATACACCAAGTCTGGAACTGATGGATGTTCGACGCTTCGCGTCTGGTTACTTGACGCGGAGCGGCCCGCAAAGTAACGCAAGCATCTTGCTTGCGAAATCGCGGGCGATGAGGAACCAGATGAACCGGCGATCTGGAGCGTCCGCTAGGTGGATCTCCACGCAAAGCGTTGGCTCTCACCGGGATCTGGGACAGAGGAAACAGCAAGAAAAAAGGCCGGAAGGTCCCGGCCCTTTCAGCAATAGACGTGGCGTCCCCTAGGGGAGTCGAACCCCTGTTGCAGGAATGAAAGTCCTGAGTCCTGGGCCACTAGACGAAGGGGACCAATCCAAGTCAGGAGGGTGAGCGAGGGGACTTGAACCCCCAACCACCAGATCCACAATCTGGGGCTCTGCCAATTGAGCTACGCCCACCAAAAACAGCGTTTAAATTTAGCATATTTTTCATGAGATGCAAGAACAATTCGGACTTTTTGCAGCAAAACTGTTGTTTCCTTGCCTGGACTGATGCACATACAGGTTCTGCAAAAAGGTCCAGATCCAACACGTCGGCGACCGTGTTTTGACTGGGCCGCTCATCCTTTGCGTACTCTGCGAACTTTGCTTCTCCGCGTTGCACAGCGGCCGAGCCTCTTCAACCCAAAGCTTACGTGCGAGAAATATTTGACTTTGATCCCGGAATTGGTTAAACTCACGCCAATTGTATCCTCTCGGCTCAGTTCAGGTTTTCCCGGAGTGGCAACAGATGACAGACGCACCCACGACCGACAGAACTGTATTTTCCGCAAAACAAAAACTGGGCCTGGTGTTGGGCCCGGCTCTCTTTTTTCTCATCCTGTTTTTTACGGCGCCGGCGGGCATGAGTGCAGCCGCCCGCGCGGTCCTGGCCGCGACGCTCTGGATTGCCACCTGGTGGATCACCGAGACGATTCCCATTGCTGTCACCGCGCTGCTGCCTATCATCCTTTTCCCCTTGACCGGCGGCCTGGATATCAAGACCACCACCAGCGCGTATGGCCAGCCCATGATCTTCCTTTTTATTGGCGGATTCATGCTCGCGGTTGCGATCGAAAAATGGAATCTGCACAAACGCATCGCGATCAATGTCATCCGGGCGATGGGGACCGACAGCAGCAAGATCATTCTCGGCTTCATGACCGCCACGGCCCTGCTCTCGATGTGGATTTCGAACACGGCGACCACGTTGATGATGGTGCCGATCGGACTGGCCATCATCCATCAGCTTTCTGAATTTGTCAAGGATGAAACAGGCTCTGCTGACCAGAATTCTATCTTCGGCAAGGCTTTGATGCTCAGTATTTGCTATTCTGCATCCATCGGCGGCATGGCCACGCTCATCGGCACGCCGACGAACGTGGTGTTCTCCGGCATCGTGCGGCAGCTCTACGATGTCGAAGTGAGCTTCTCACAGTGGATGATGTTCGGGCTGCCCGCCTCAGTGGTTTTGCTGCTGGTTTGTTGGCTCTATCTCGTCAGGGTTGCCTTTCCGCTGGCCAGGCAGGAAATGCCCGGCGGTCGCAAAGAAATCGACCGGCAATTGGTGGCGCTGGGCAGAATGAGCGTGGAAGAAAAATGGGTGGCGGCGGTGTTTTCCTGCACCGCGCTTGCCTGGATCAGCCGCTCGTTTGTGTTGAGCAAAATCATCCCGGGCACCAATGACACGGTCATTGCCGTCGCCGGCGCGGTGGTCCTGTTCTTGATTCCTGCTCGATCCCGGCCCGGGACGAAGCTGCTGGATTGGGAGAGCGCAGCCAGACTACCCTGGGGAATTATTCTCCTGTTTGGCGGCGGTCTCGCCCTGGCGGCGGGCTTCAAAGAGTCCGGACTCGCGGAGTGGATCGGCTCGCAGCTGAATCTGCTGGAAGGTGTGGCGCTGCTTGTGATTCTGGCGTTCGTGGTCGCCTGCGTCAATTTCTTGACCGAGATCACCTCCAACGTTGCCACGGCCTCGATGATTTTGCCGATCTTGTCGGCGCTCGCCTTAGCCATCGATGTGCACCCGTTTGGGTTGATGATCGCTGCTTGCGTGGCGGCTTCGTGTGCGTTCATGCTGCCCGTGGCCACACCGCCCAATGCGGTGGTGTTTGGCTCTGGCTATCTGAAGATGCAGGACATGGTGCGCACGGGAATCTGGATGAACCTCCTGTCTATCGCGTTTTTGACGCTGTTCGTCTACTTTCTCTTGCCGCTTGTCTGGCGGCTGGACCTGCAGGCCTTTCCCGATGCGCTCAGATAGCCGTGCCCCTACCAGAATAATCGTTGATATTTGCGCCGGATTGTTTTAACTTTTTGCAGCCCCAGTTCTCCAACTGATAGAAGAGCCCAACGGCTTTTCAGGATTGGGCCCTGACAAGTTATTTTCTGTCATTTTTTGGCAAGAAATGAAAATCAAGTCCCAAAAGATAAAGGTTTCACGCAAAGACGCGAAGGCGCAAAGGGATCGCAGAGAAAAACCTTTGCGTGTTCTTTGCGTCTTTGCGCCTTTGCGTTCGCTCTTAATTTTCTTTTTTTGGCTCCGGCTTGTCCGGGGTAGGCTATGTTATTGGATTTAGAAATACTAGGACCATACGCAAAATTCCGGTGAATTGTCGTGTCAGATTTCTTCGTGGATTTCGGCCCTGATGAAGGAGATGTTGGTCCGCCAAGCGCCATGATCGTGAAATTTCCACCTGTACACCTGGCAGACCGAGAGTCCGGCCTGCTCGCCGTGGGCGGTGACCTCGAGGTCGCTTCCCTTGAGTTGGCGTACCGGAACGGCATTTTCCCGTGGCCGGTCAGTGAGGGGGATCCGGTTTTGTGGTTCGCCCCAGCCAGGCGTGCGATTCTTGATTTTGACGCGCTCCAGGTTCCGAAGCGCTTGCAACGGGAGCTGCGGAACTCCCATTTTCGATTTCGCGTCAACACGTGCTTTCATGAGGTCATCCTGTCATGCGCCAGCAGCAAGAATCGCAAGAGCCAGTCCGGCACCTGGATCACGCGCGAGATGATTGCAGCGTACAGCAATCTCCATCGGGTTGGATTAGCCTCTTGCTTCGAGGCCTTTAACCCGCAGGATGAGCTCGTGGGCGGCATGTACGGCGTTCTCATCGGCAAATATTTTGCCGGGGAAAGCATGTTTTACAAAGAGCCGAACGCGTCCAAGTTTGTTTTCGTTCAAACCGTGGCCTACTTGCGCGCCCGTGGATTCAAGTGGATGGACGTTCAGGTCCTGACGCCTCTGTTGGCGAGCTTTGGCGCCGTTGAGATTCCGCGCCGGCAATTCATGCGTATGCTGAGCGAGGCGCTTGCCAGGGGCCAGGCTTCCTTGCATGAATAGGTACGCTTTGGGTGTTCACGCTTTAGCGTGTCTATCTTGATGGAAGACAGCCAGAGCCGGCCACACCTGAAGCAAAAGATTTTTTCCTGGATTTGAGCGGTTCGTGTTGGGGGGAGAATAGAACACGCTAAAGCGTGAACACCCTCTAACTCTGAACACGAGGTTTGCCGCTTGAATCACGCCGGCCAGTCAGGGCCAGGCTTCGTCAGGGCCCGAGCACCCTTGCGAAGGTTTCGAAACCTTCGCAAGGTTTCAGGCGGCAGTTTAGCATTGCATTGCTCGCACGAAATTGCTATTTTAATCAAACCGTACTTTCAAAACGAAGTCGCGCTCGCCGCCATGAAGGACCGCCCAAATCCACAATTAGTCGACTTTCTGCGCCACTCGAAACAGGTGATGATTTTCACCGGCGCCGGCATTTCAACCGGCAGCGGCATCCCTGACTATCGCGGCCCGCAGGGGGTCTGGAGGCGCCGCCAGCCCGTCTACTACCAGGAGTTCATGACCTCAGATGCGGCCAGAATCGAGTACTGGGACTACAAGCTGGAGGGGTGGGAGAGCTTCCGGGACGCACAGCCGAACGCCGTCCACCAGGCCATCGTCGAGCTGGAGCGTGCCGGCAAACTCTGCATGGTTGTGACGCAGAATATCGACGGCCTGCATTCGCGCGCCGGCACCACGGACGAGCGACTGGTGGAGCTGCACGGCAGCAACCTGGCCGTCGAATGCCAAAGCTGCTGGCAGCGCAGTGACCCGGAGCCACATTTCGCTTCTTTCAAGGAGACCGGCGCAGCGCCGGTGTGCGACACCTGCGGCGGCTATCTCAAGCCTGCCACCATCAGCTTCGGGCAGAGTCTGCGTCAGGCGGAGCTGCAGAAGGCCACTCTGGCGGCAGAGCAGGCTGACCTGGTCGTGGCGCTTGGCTCGACTCTTTCTGTTCACCCCGCAGCCTCCTTTCCGCTCATGGCGGCCAACCGCGGCGCGTCTTATGTGGTGATCAATCGAGGCGCCACGGACCATGACGGCGATCCGGCCGTCAGCTTGCGGCTGGACGGCGACGTGGTGGAAATTTTTCCGCCTGCTGTGCAAGCGGCGCTGTGAGTTCGTTTGTTCTGTCATTGGAAAAGGAACCCGCATGACAACCCGAAAATCGGATCTGCCTTCCATCATTGAGCAGGTCAAAACCGTTTTTGAGCAGCAAATTCCCTTCAATAAGCTTCTGCAGATGGAAGTCGAGGCGCTGAGCTTCGAGGGCGCGCGGTTGCGAATAGAGATGCGCGACGAATTGGTGGGTAACTTCATCCATGGGATTCTTCACGGCGGCGTCATTTCCACCATGCTCGATGTCACCGGAGGGTTGACCGCGTTCATGGGACTGCTGCAAAAGATGGGGCCCATCTCAAACCAGGAGAAGGTGGAACGGCTGTCGAAGTTTGGCACCATTGACCTGCGGGTGGATTATTTGCGGCCAGGCCGGGGCACCTATTTCATTTCGCGGGGGGCCCTTCTGCGCACCGGCAACAAAGTTGCCGTCACGCGGATGGAATTGCACAATGACGACGATGAACTGATCGCGCTCGGCACAGGCACCTACCTTTCCGTGTAAGCGAAGGACTCTGCATGAAACGCAACCTGTTCTCAGTTATGTTTGCCTCTGGCGGGCTGGCGCTGGTTCTTTCTTTCCTCTATCCCTCCACCGGGTCACGCCCCGACAACGGAAGAAAGCAGATTCTCAACGCCGCCTTCCTTTGCATCGATGGCGTGTACAACTCCGAGCTGATGGCGCCGTACGACATCTTCCAGCACTCGGTTTTTCGCGATTCGACCAACTTCATTCAACCTTTCATCGTCACCCCTGATGGCCGGCCGTTCGTCACGTTCGAAGGGATTCGGATCACCCCGCACTATTCTTTCGAAAATGTGCCGCGCGTCGACATCTTGATTATCCCGAGCACCAAAACCAGCATGGACGCAGATCTGCAACACGCGACCTACATGAGCTGGGTGAAGCAGACGGTGGCCTCGGCTCTGTATGTCATCACGGTCTGCGACGGTGCCTTCCCTCTGGCCGCCACCGGGGCGTTGAACGGCAGAGTGGCGACCAGCTTCCCCGGTGACCGCAGCAGGCTTGCCAGGATGTTTCCAGAGGTCGACGTCCGGTACGACGTCAATTTCGTCAGGGACGGCAAATATATTACCTCAGTGGGCGGCGCACTCAGCTACGAACCGGCTTTGTATCTGCTTGAAAAACTCACCTCAACTGAAAGCGCGAAACGTACGGCTCGCGGCCTGGTGCTGGAATGGGATCTGAGCAAGATTCCGCATCTGATTGTCGATGAAAGTTCGCCAGGGGACTTTTGATTCGGTGGTCTCTTGTCAAGGGCAAGCGCTTCTAAGGAAAGCCACTGAAGGTCTCCGAAGTCACCGAGTTTCACCGAGGGGTTTTTAGGATGAAAGAGACTTCGGTGCTTTCAGCGCCCTTCGGTGGTCTATGCTCGGCCATTGGGGGGAAGTGGATGCTGATTCACAACACCGTTCTGGGCACTAGCTCGTCAGCACATGGCTACTTGATGATCTCAATCTCCCCGGACTGGTCAAACGGCATCCGGACGTCCCCCATCAACGGCAGCATGGAGCCGATATCGACCTGCCCTTTGAAGCGATAATGAAGCGGAGCGCCCGCGGTCAGCAAGCCGAACACTGATTTGCCGATTTCAAAGAAGTTGAGCGAGAAGGGAAATTGCACTGCCGTTTTGTGGTTCGGGGCAAGATGGATGCTTTGCCGTCTACAGCCGGTGAGCCACTGCTTGCCGGCTACTTCCAGGGTATAATCAATATTCTTCAGAACAAAGGCGGAGAGGTTTGGATTCCCGAATTCTACCGTGAGAATCAAGTCGGCACTTGTGACACTCAGGCGGCTGAGCCGCATGGATTGCATGTTCAGGGTCGGCACTTTTAGCAGCGGGAAGGTGCCTGTTTTGCTCACCGGCAACCGCTGTTTACCCAGCACGGGCAGCTCAAAGGAGAGGCCGAGGCTGAATTGATAGTCGGCCTCATCTGCGCCGGCCAGGTCTGTGAGCGTTTCATAGATGTCCTTGTATTTCAAGGTCACGGGCACGCGCACGATGCTTTCATCGTCGGCTTTGATTGTCAGGTGTTCGTTCTGGCTGCCAGAGACAAAGCTGTGATCGTTCAGAAGCAGATTGTAGTCATACCCTGCCAGCGAGACTGAAACCGGATTCGGGTTCTCGATCTTCAGGTCGAATGCCAGGCCGATGGCTTCGAACGACAGGCTCTCTATCTTGACAGCCACAAACGAGATTTTTGGTTTCTCGAAGGAGCTTTCTACGATGTCGTTGATGATAGCGCAGCCGGATGAGAGGCCGGTGAAGAGGAGGAATAGAGATTTAGCCGATGTGATGAGTTTCATGACTATGGGATGTCTTTTCGCTCACAAAGGGCGATTGTTTTTTTGCGTTAATAGGCGCATTTACGACGAGCTGGTTCCAAATCCCCCCTGGGGCTGTCCAAAAAGGTTCCTCGTGCCTGCCATTTCGAGCGAAGCGAGAAA
>JBHHXT010000213.1:0-8561 GCA_046757165.1 bacterium
CAGCAAATGACGAGCGACGCTCAAAATGACGGTTTTCTCAGCAAACGATTGACCCATTCGGACGGTTTAGTATGGGTAGCTTACAGTGACTGGCCATGGGCGTGCCTTTCACAACAGCTTCACCCGTTTCAGCCGCAATGAATTTGACACCACGTTCACCGAGCTCGCGGCCATCGCCGCCTCGGCCAGCGCCGGATGCAGCAGGCCGACCATGGCCACCGGGATCATGACAGCATTGTAGAAGAAGGCCCAGAACAGGTTTTGCTTGATCTTGCGGAAGGTCGCGTGTGAAAGCCGCAATGCTTGCACGACTGCGCTGAGGTTGCCGCGCACCAGAGTGACATCGGCAGACTCGATCGCAATGTCGGTGCCCGTGCCGATGGCCATGCCGACGTCGGCCTGCGTGAGCGCTGGCGCATCGTTGATGCCGTCGCCGACCATGAGCACCCTCCTGCCCTTTTCCTGCAGCGCGCGAATCTGCGCGACCTTCTCCTCGGGCAAGACGTGGGCGATGATCTCGTCGATGCCGACGTCTTGTGCGACAGCGTTGGCGGTTCGTTCATTGTCACCGGTCAGCACGACGGTGCGCAAACCGAGACCCTTGAGCTGCGCGATCGCTGCCGCAGAATCTTCTTTGAGCGTATCCGCGACCGCCAGCAGACCCGCAAATTTGTCGCCCATGGTCACCAGAATAGTCGTCTTGCCTTCTTTCTCCAGGTGTGCAATGGATTCTTCGTGGTGCAGCAGATCGACGGCCAGCTCTTCAAACCAGCGCTGGTTCCCTATCGTCACTTGGCGCGCGTCGATTTCGCACCGGATGCCCCGGCCTGGAATCGCTTCAAACTTTTCGGCCTCTGCCAACTCGATTCCCTCTGCCCGCGCCTTGCTGATGATGGCTTGCGCCAGCGGGTGCTCAGAGCTCTTTTCGGCGCTGGCGGCGAACCGCAGCAGCTCTGATTCGGACAGGCCGTCGACCGCCACGACGTCGGTCACCTCCGGTTGTCCGCTCGTGATAGTGCCGGTCTTGTCCAGCACCACGGTATCGATGTCCTGCAAAGCTTGAATCGCCGCCCCATTTCGAATGAGAATCCCATTTTGAGCGCCGATCCCGGAAGCGACCATCAAAACCGTTGGCGTGGCCAGGCCGAGGGCGCAGGGGCAGGCGATCACCAGCACAGCGACCGCCGCCAGGATGGCCAACGACACGGTTCCCAGAGCGGGATTGACCCAGGGTAAAAACCGGCTGCTCCACGCAACCACGGCAATCAGGGCCTGGTCAAAAAACAGCCAGCCCAGAAACGTCATCAGGGCAAGTGCCAAAATAATGGGCACGAAAACCGCCGTCACCCGGTCCGCGAATTCCTGAATGGGAACCTTCGTGCCCTGACATTCTTCCACCAGGCGAATCACTTGCGAAAGAAAGGTCTCCTCGCCCACGCGCGTGGCTTTGACCTGAAGGACGCCCTGTTTGTTCAGGGTCGCGCCGATCACTTCATCCCCGACCCCCTTTTCTACCGGCAGCGATTCGCCGGTCGCCAGTGATTCATCGACCGAGCTTTGTCCCTTGACCACGATGCCGTCGGTGGGAATCTTCTCGCCGGGCTTGACGAGCATAACATCGCCCGGCCTGAGCTCGTCCACAGGAATGCGGATTTCCGCCCCTTCTTTCAGAATCACCGCTTCCTTTGCCTCCAGGGTTAAAAGCTTCTGAATGGCTTGCGAAGCGCGACCTTTTGCTCTGAACTCGAGATAGCGGCCATTGACATGGAAACAGATGATCATGGCAGCGATGGCCGCGTAGCTGGCCACAGGCAGGAACAAGGCGGCAACGCCGGTGCCAAAGGCGGCGAATGAACCCAGCGAAATCAGCACATCCATATTTGTCCCACCATGCCGCACGACGTTGACCGAGCTGCGATGTGTTTCGGCGCCGATCCAGAACACCACCGGGGCAGCAGCAAACAGGAAAACCAGGTCCAGGTGCGGGATGTGCCAGTCAAAGACCATATGGCCCAGCATCAGCACCATGATTGGGCCGGTAATGCCCCAGCCCCACGCCATGAGCTTGCGATAGCGCGCCAATCGCTCCATCTGCTCATCAACCACGGATTTTTTCTGCCGTGAGCTTTGCTCCAGGACGTCATAGCCAGCCGCGCGCACCGCCTCGATGAGCTTGCCCAGCGGCGCCAGCTCCGCATCGTGCGTCACCACAGCCTTTTCTGTGGCGAACGTCACGGAGGCACTGCTTACCCCCGTGACCCGGGCGAGCGATTTCTCCACGGTATTCGCGCAACCCGTGCAATGCATGCCTGTGATTTGCAAAACCGTTTTTGTCTCGGTTTGCTTGACATCATAGCCCGCGTGGCGTACCGCGTCAACCAGATCCTGCTTCCCCACAACATCCGGCTTGAACGTGACTCGCGCGGTTTCGAGCGTGAGATTGACCGTCGCTTCGGAGACGCCTGTAAGTTGTTGTAGTTTGCGCTCGATGGTATTGGCACAGGCAGCACAGTGCATGCCGGAAATGGGCAAGCTGATTTTCGCGGCGGGTTGCGTTTCGGTCGCTAGTGCGCCTTCCCCGGCGTGCGGCATTGACTGGCGGCTGCCATCTGTCTTGATCAACCTTTTACGGCTCATGTCACTTCAACCCCTAAATAACAGGCCCATCTTCTGGAACCCCGAATTAACGCAAATGCACCTTAACGAATGCACCCTAACGTGGTTTTCATCTGATATTACCGATTTGAAAAATGGAAAAAAATCGGCATAGGGGACTTTTTTTGCTTGCTTTTTGACCCTTGATATCTGCGCTAATTCGCGGCTTGCCAATGGGAAGGTTTTTCATTCTCATTCCTCAATACACGCGGGTGGCCCCTGCCACTGACCTGGCGGTGCAGCGACAGAAGACCCGGCCTACCATACAATACAATCGAGCATTAAGTTGAGAAGACTGCCCTACATTTCCAAGACCTCGCTGCCGTCCTGGCTGAGTTTTTTCAGAAATTGCTCCGGGGTTTCGATGAATTTTTCATCACAGCCAGGGCAACAGAAACCGACCACCCTACCCTGATAGGCGACAGTCGGTAACTCGAGGTCCACCTCGCCCCCACTGACAGGGCAGACTTTGTTCCACGCAACAGGCTCAGATGAGACCTCTTGAACGGTATTCTCGCCAGAGTCTGGCTCCGGGGTTTGCTGGCCTTTCGAACAAGAGAATAAGACGGAAAGCGTCAGCAAAGATAAACCCAGAAATAGGCGCTCGAGGTTAGTCATCGCAAATCCTCCTTTTCTGTAAATTTGGTGATTCAGGCTATGACCAGTCATGATGCATCTCATGCGAGTTGTGTCGTAGTCATGTAGCCTAAATCAGGTAGGACGCAATGAAAATGTAGATTTTGTGATTCGATGAGATCTTGGGGTGATGTCCAAACTCGAGATTTGCAGGAACGGTGTTGCTTTCCAGAGGAAAAGAGTGCTGCACATTGGCCGTGGTTCCGGACGGATTGCCAATCTCCTTCGCAGCCCGCTGCACGACCTCTATGAGATTCACGACAGGATGCGAAGTTCGAGAAGCCCTCGAGAGCGCACAGCAGCATGCCATCGAGATGTTCGTGCCGTCCCGTGTTTCGTGGCTGGCACAACAAGCGACTGGGCGTGGCATGACCAGACTCCTGAAGCTCGTCGGACACATACGGGCACTTGCGAGGGGAAGAGTCACCCCCAGCACTGGAAAAATCAAGAGTAAGGAAAAGATGTTGGTTCGTTTATTCATAGAGCAGAGAGCCAATTTAGAATGGCTACGCTGCTGTGAAAAAATAGTTCCAAAATTCTTGCGCGCGCCAAGCTGGCTCATCCCGACAGAATTAATGATCGACAAAAATCATCGGCAAACCGTCAAATATTAGGAAAATGTTAATCATTTCTGTCATTATGAAACTATTTCATCACTCTATCGTTCACTAAGTCAACATTCATTAGATTAATAACTCACGGAACTTTCAGAATGATCAACGAAATAGACCAAAAGATAGTTGAAATCTTACTTCGCGACGCCAGGATAACGCATGCGCAGATAGCGGAAACGGTGGGGCTGTCCCGTCCGGCCGTCGCCGAGCGCATCAGGAAGCTGGAGCAAGCAGGCATCATCGAGGGGTACACCGCCATCGTCAGTCCCGAGGCGATGGGTCGCTCAATCACGGCTTTCATTTCGGCAAGATACATGGGCATTCTCGATGACACCGTTCGCAGGGGGTTGAATGACCTGGCCAAGCAAGAAGAGATCCTCGAAATGCACAGCGTGGCTGGCGAAGATTGCTTTCTCATCAAGGTGCGCACGATTGGCATGCAGGAGCTCAACCAGGTCGTGAATCGTCTCAAAGCGCCCCCTTTTGAAATGGTGACCAAAACGACCATTGTTCTGGAGCGTTATTTTGAAAAAGTTGGGGGCGTGACCCTGGCATCCTGACTACTCTGCGGCGTTTGTCTCTCCGTTGTTGGAACGTCACGACCGACCGGCTGTCAGATACGCCTGGCAGAGCCTGCACGGCTCAATTGGAACGCTGCCAAGAGAAACAGTCAGAGAGTGCGCTGACTCAAAATGTCGCAGAGTGTTTCCGGGCAGGTGAGGGATTCAAGAGAGAAGCGCAACTTCCGGGTGGTTCGCACTGACCGGATACATTATATTGTCTACAGTCTTAACTTCAAAGCCGGGAGGGAATCGATGTCAAAGAAAGATAGAGTCAGAGCCTACAGCGCCTTTGCTGCCGTCAGCCTGTTTTGGGGCACGACCTACCTGGCGATCCGAATTGGAGTTGCAGTGCTCCCTCCGGCCCTGTTCGCCGGCATTCGTTTCTGGCTTGCCGGCGCGATCTTCATGGTGGCCCTGCTGCTGCGCGGCTACGCCTTGCCCAGGAAACAGGACTTGCTCAACCTCACGATTGTGGCGGTGGCGCTGCTCGTCATTGCCAACGGAACGGTGGTCTGGGCTGAGCAGTTCATCCCCAGCAGCCTGGCAGCCCTGATCGTCACGACCCTTCCGCTTTGCATGGTCCTGATGGAAGCTGCCCTTCCCCGTGGGGAAAAGCTGACCTTGCGAAAAGTCGTCGGCATTTTGATCGGATTTGGTGGCGTCATCATCTTGTTATGGCCGGACTTACAGGGCTCGTTAGACCCGGCGTATCTCAAGGGCGTGCTCATCATCTTGATCGCGCCGCTTTCCTGGAGCGCGGGCTCGATATATTCCAAGTATAACAAGACAAACACCCGGCCTTTGATGGCCGCGGCGACGCAGATGCTGATCGCCGGCACCATCTTGATTGTCGTCGGCGCTGTGAATGGCGAGATTGAGAAGTTCACTTTCGAAACAAAAGGTCTCGCTGCGCTGGGCTATTTAGTCGTGTTCGGCTCGATGATAGGCTACGGGTCATTCATTTATGCGCTCGACAAACTACCGGCAGCAATTGTTTCGACCTATGCCTATCTGAACCCGATCGTGGCTGTCATTTTGGGGTGGTTAATCCTGGATGAACGGTTGGACTGGCCCATGGTCTTCGCGACCGTCATCATTCTGTCCGGCGTTGTTCTGGTAAAGCAAGGAAGCCCGCGGCTCAAACCGGTTGTTCGGCCATCCAAGGTCGAGCCGGAGTTGAGAATCGGAGAGGATGGTCTGGTGACTGCAAACGAGGAATAACCCGGGACGGGTCATTTTGTCAGGTGGACGTGCAAGGATTTCTCCGCGTTCTGATGCGAGACCAAGTCTTGAACGCGGATGGTCAGCTCATAATCCCCGGGCTCCAGTTTACTGACATCGAAACTCGTCACCTCGATGGAAGTGCTCCGGGTGCCGGTTCGCTCGTCTTGAATCGAAATACTCTTCTTACGCCCGCCGGCCAGAAATCCAAATACCCGACCAAGGCCGCCTTTACTCTTCTTCACAAGGGTCAGCGTATTCTCGATTCTGAACCGGGTTTCGCGGTCTTCGTTTCTGCGGAGATTGTAGACCTCATAATAGAGAAAGACGGGGTCGGATAGCTTATACTCCACAGCCGGGTTGGGTGTAATCGAAACCTCCCCTTTGTCAAATGGCGTGCCGCCGGTGACGGGCGTGATGTCGTATGCCGGGACGGGGTCGCTCAGAGCAAGAGACTTGTTCTTGAAGGAGGGCACGGTGGCACGAATCTTCTGCCTGCCAATCCTGGTCTCATCCTGGTTCCTGGCATAAAAGGCCAGGTTGTACTGCCCCGGGAGGAGATAAAAATCATATTTTTGCAAAAAGAAATCCTTGAAGACGCGACTGGAATCCGCCGCGGTCAACCGCACTTTTTCGAATTCGCGCGAAATCCGCTGCCAATTCGGGCTATAGATACCTGCACCGTGCTCAAAATCAAACTCGCCAGGACCATCAGACCGGACCTGAGAGAGAGGGATGGCAAAGTAAACTTCTAACAGGGTCTTGTTTGCGTACCCGCGCATGGTGGAGACAAAATACGGCATCTCCAATGGCACGACTTTCTTTTCATAAGTGTGATAGTCAGTGGACATGGCAAACTCGACCACCTGCCTGCTCTCGTCGGAAAGTTGCGCCACCAGACTGTTGATCTCCTCCTGTTTCGGGTCGTTTATGCCCGTACTCAAAGCCAGGTAGAGGCGGTCGAGCTTTGAATCCCAGCCCACGCGGTCCCGTAGCACTGCTCTGTCAGCGATGATGGGGGTCAGCCGCCAGTTGTTGCCTGTCGCCATCTGCTTCTCCAGAACAAAATGGAAAATCAATTTTGCGCGGTCCTCTCTTGGCTTGTAACGCCAGGACTCGTTGCTGATGTCACGGCTGGAGGTCATCGCCACATTGTCCGGCTTCCCGTGCCGGATGTAGACCAGGCCCTTGTCGTTGAACTCCTGATTTAAGCGATACACTTTGGGGTAGGTCAGATAGCCAGCCTTGTCCGGATTGTTGGCCCACGAGCGCAGGCCGTCAAACCAGTAGTTTTTTTCAGCGGTGTTGAGCCGCCGGATGTGCTCGAGCACACGCTCATTGACGGGCGATGCGGGTGTGGGGTTGCGAACCGTCCAGATGGCAGTAAAAAAGGCTCTTTTCTGCTCAGGTCTTCTCAGTTGATCGTAGATCGACAACTCATGGTCGCTCAGGACATATTTCGAGAAGTCGAACAAATACTCTGCGTCGACGTCAGTTGCCACAGCGCTCAACGCAAGATTGAATTGCTGGTTTGCCAGCTCGAGCTTCTTTTGCTGCACCAGGCAGCGAGCATAGGACAGATGGACAACCGTCTTGCTGAGCCCTACGTTTCTGCTGAGCAGGCTGTTGAAGACAGAGTCCGCTTCGACAAAGCGTCCCATTGATCGAAAGCGTTCGCCGGCGACAAAGGTCGCCCAGTCACCCGGCCACGAATCCAACCATCGGTCAATGGCTGGGTCGCTTTCATGGCGCAGCAAAAGCCGATAGAATTTGAACAGGCCGACATTAGTGTGTGCCAGACCGGGTTTGAGGTGCACCTGACGATGCCCCCATTTGACGGCATGCAGCCATTTCCCATCGAGTCTTGAAAGCACACCGCGTTGATAGAGCACATCGCGATAGGTGCTGTCTCGCCGAATCACTTCGCCCAAATGCTTCTCCGCACGGTTGAAATCTTTCCGTTTCAGGAGAAGCGCTTTGAACTTTCCGGTCTCTCTGTAGGCGATGCCAAGTCCGTATGCGGCGTCGAGATCCCCCTGGTGCTCTCGTAACGCTTTCTTGTACCACTTCTTGACCTCCCCCCAATCAGCTTCATGAAACGCCATCTGCCCCAACCTTTTCATCGCATGAATGGCGTGCCGATTCATCTCGAGAACTTCTTTGTAAGCTTCCCTGGCGGCCTTGAAATCCGAGATATCGAACCGGTTGTCCGCTTCCTGCACGACCTCGCGGTACCTGGGACTGTTGACGATAAAATCCCGCACTTCCAGGTCATCCGGGTTGATTTCCAGGACCTTGTTAAACCACTTATGTGCGTCCTTCCAGTCTCTCTTCTCGTATGCCACAATTCCAAGACCTTTGAATGCGTCCGGGTACCCGGAGTCGAGGTCCAGGGCAGATTCGTAGCTCCTTCTGGCGTCGGCCAAATCTCCCGCCATTCTCAAGCTGTCGCCCAGCAAAACCGCCCGGTGCACCCTGGATTTCTTCACCAAAAAGTCTTTGGCCTCCACATCCTGAGGATCGATCTCGAGTGCCCTGTTGAACCACTTGCGAAAGTCGGGCCAATCCTCTTTCGCCAGCGCGAGCTTGCCCAGGCCCTTGAATGCGGCGACAGAATTCCGGTCAAATAAAAGCACCTGTTGATAGATGATCTCCGATTCCTTGAGCCTGGAGACCGAGCGTAGGCTATCTGCTTTGCGCAGCAACGTGATGGACGGCTTGGCTTCTGATTGGGCGTGTAGATTCGTCACCAAAAGCAACAAATAGATGAGTGTGAGAACTGAAGCAGCGTACGCAGAGTCAAACAATGATCGCCAGGGGTTAGAGCTCATAATCAGCAAAATGGGTTTGGAATTCGTGAGACCTGAATTCC
>JBHHXT010000214.1:0-8529 GCA_046757165.1 bacterium
ATTTCTTTAATAGAACCAGATGGTAAAGAAAGGAAAATACTTTTTCATGAATATGCAGAAATAGATAAAATAAAGGGTTTATATGAGCACTTATTCTATGAACGCCTTAAATACAGTTCTCCGACTAAGGTATCTGAAGCGCTGAGATATTCCCTATCCCAGGTTCAAGAGCATTTTACAGAACTCCGTGTACTGGATTTAGGGGCAGGCAATGGGATGATGGGCGAGCAATTGAGAAAGCATGGGGTTGCAAGGCTCGTTGGTGCAGACATAATTCCTGATGCATGGGAGGCAACTGAACGCGATAGACCTTTAAATTATGATGCTTACTATGTAGCGGATTTTTGCAATTTAACTGTCCAACAACGGGAAGACTTACAAGGATGGTCATTTAATTGTCTGACTACTGTCGCAGCGCTGGGATTCGGAGATATTCCGACGATGGCATTTATAGAGGCATTCAATATTCTTCAGAGCAAAGGTTGGATAGCTTTTAATATCAAGGAAACCTTTCTTGATAAAAGTGACGAAACCGGCTTTTCTATCACTATAAGAGAACTGATTCTCTCAGAATACCTTGATGTATATTACCTCGAACGATACAACACAGGCTTTCAATGGAAGGACAACCTTTGTACTATTTTGCCATAGCGGGACGTAGAATGCCGACATTCCACAAGATTTCTTAACATCACTTGGTATAACAGCCTAACACTGGTGTTGCCAGTGTTAGGAGAAGAACCGTCTTTTTTTAATTGAAATTTGAGCTAATTCAAAAAGGAGAAACCATATCATGCCAGAAAAAAAGGAACCACAGGGAGAAATGAAAAATAACACAGAATCAAAGAAAGCTAAAGCCGAGCAAGCTAAGAGTGAATCCCAACAAACCGACTCGGCAACACTTTTAGACAAAGTAAGCGACGTCGCACAAAAAGGTGTTGAAGCTTTAAAAACAGGTGTTGATAAAGTAGGACAGGCGGCGGAAGACACAGCAAAACTCGCTAAGTTGAAATTGGGAATGCATAAGCTAAGCAAGGAGCAAAATAATCTACATGTTAAAGCCGGAACCAAAATATGGACACTTAAAAAGGCGCAAAAGGCGGATGACTTAGACAAGCAACTTTCCGATGAAATTAGACAATATCATAAATTGCAAAAACAGATCACGGAAATAAAACAGGAGATTGAACAATGACGATATGGGAAAAATTTAGACATGAATTGATCGCGGGTGCTTCGACAGCCACTGAAAAAGCTTCAGATCTATTGAAGATCGGTACGGAGGCTTTACAAGAAAGCGCGGAAAAAGTCTCTGCCAAAGCGGCTTATTCGGCAAAACTGGCCGAGGTCAATTCGGAAAATCGGAAAATCGCGAGTGACATGGAAATCGAGTTCGCAGAACTGGGGAAAATATTCTTCAAACTTGAATCAGACAAGCGCCTGTCGGAGTTGGATAAAGAAGCTAAAAAACACTTCGATACCCTTGCTGCACTTGAAAAGGAGTTGCAGAAGAACCAAAAGGCCAAAGATGAACTTGCTCGCCAGCATGAAATAGAAACAATGGAAATTGAAAGCGTGCACGAATTAACTAAAAATTTAGAAGAAGGAGGCGGAACGATTCTGCAAGTTGTGTTGCATGCAAGCTGTTCATTCCTGGGTAAATCGCTAAAAGAAGTGACATTGCCCAAAGAGGCGTTAATTGGTACTATTTTAAGGGACGAAAAAGTTATTATTCCAGACGGAGAGACAAAATTTAAAGCGGGAGACAAGGTTTCCATTTTAGGCAGACTTGAGGACGTAGAAAAGACGGTTAAACTATTTGCCGGGGAAAAAATATGAACACACCTGAGTCAAAAACTTATGTTAGAGATTCGGTCGGACATCGTTTTAGTTTGGTTTATGAAAAGCGTTAATGAATAGCAGATGCTAAACATATGAATTGGTTACGAGACATCCTGGGTCTGAGCCCCGCTTTTCAAGTGAAGCTTTTCTCAACTTTTATCACAATCATTTTACTCTGGCTTGTTCGAAGGTTCGTTTTAAAAGTAATCTACAAACGGAATACAGATGCTCGTCTCCATTATCGATGGAGAAAAATTTCCGTCTACATTGCTTTTGGATTGGGGGTCTTTCTGATAGGCCGGTTATGGTTCGAAGGCTTTCAATCCATTTCAACCTATTTGGGTTTGCTATCTGCTGGATTAGCTATTGCCTTGCAAGATCTGTTAGTAAATCTTGCCGGTTGGGCTTTTATCATGGCTCGTCGGCCTTTTAATGTTGGAGATCGCATCCAAATAGGCGAGAAGAGAGGGGATGTCATCGACCAGCGTATCTTTATGTTCACGCTCATGGAAATTGGAAACTGGGTGGATGCAGACCAAAGCACCGGCAGGGTGATTCATATTCCGAATGGCAAGATATTTCGGGACGTCCTGGCGAATTACAGTCGGGGGTTTCAATATATTTGGGATGAGGTACCAGTGCTTGTTACATTTGAAAGTAACTGGAAGCAAGCTAAGAAAATACTGATGCGAATTGGCAATAAGCATGCCGAGCATCTGAGCAAATCCGCTGAACAAAAAGTCAAAAGAGCGGCGCGAAAATACATGATCTTTGTTGCCAAATTAACACCAATCGTTTACACAAGTGTCAAAGACAGTGGCGTCATGTTAACCATCCGGTACCTTTGTGAGCCCCGTCGGCGCAGAACCAGCCAACAAGCTATCTGGGAAGATATTTTAGATGAGTTCGTCAAATGTGATGACATAGATTTTGCCTATCCCACTCAACGGTTCTACAACAATGTCCGTGAGGGGAAGGAGGGCACAAAACCTTCGTCTAATGAACAACCTGAAAAACAAACCAATATCACAACCGACTAACGAGGTATGCCTGGGAACATATTTACAACAAAACCAGATAAATTGGATAAACCGAATCAACAAGAATCCTGAACAAGTGGATATCCGCTTTTAGCGGGTTTGATCGAATCTCTCAAGTTCTGCCGTGAAACGAAGTTCCATGCACGAATTCCCCGTCGCAGGAGAACCGTGCCGTTGAGCAAATGTGAGGATTGGTCCATCGTTCCAGGTCATGCTGTTGTCTTAGAGCAATGTAACAGTGTAGCAAAAGAATAAAATATCTCAAAACATGAAGACCAACATCAGATTCCTCATCAACGGCCAAATAGTCAAAAAAGCAATCCGCCCGTCTTTGTTATTGATCGATCTGATTCGGGATGAGCTGGGTTTGCTCGGCACCAAACCCGGTTGCCTCGAGGGGGAATGCGGCGCGTGTACCGTGCTGGTCGACGGCAAGGCGGTGAATTCATGCCTGTATCTGGCAGTCAACGTCGAGGGGAAAGAAGTCACCACTATAGAGGGATTGAGCGCTGGTGAGCAGGCGCTTCTCGATCCGGTTCAGCAAGCGATGATTCAGTGCGGTGGCATTCAGTGTGGCTTCTGTACGCCCGGCATGGTCATGTCGATCAAAGCGTTCTACGAAGCGTGCAAGTCGATTCAGGTGACGCCTGACAGGGAACAAATCAAGAAAAGCCTGGAGGGTAATCTGTGTCGGTGTACAGGGTACACCAAGATCGTCGATGCGGTTGAGGCGTTGTTTGAAAATACATGATTGTTTTATTGCTTTATTGTTGTATTGTTGGAATGAGGGCAAATAGAACAATAGTTCCGGTAAAACCAAGTCACAACGGAGCGTCGAACACTCAAGTTTGATTTTGATTCAATGCCTACTGTGCTTCAGGATGGCCCATATAGTTTCATTTTCTTCAGCTCCGATCGGGGAGAAGCTGCTCATATTCACGTGAAGCGCGACAGGCAGATTGCCAAGTTTTGGCTTAATCCGGTTTCTCTATCTAGAAACAGGGGGTTTAAAGAACACGAGCTAAACCGGATGGCCCAGCTCGTGGAGAAGCACCGACAAACGCTTTTGGAGGCATGGCATGAGTACTTTGGTTCTTGAAAGTGAGCCGGCAGCGGTTCAAGTTTCGATCGCTCAAAAAAAGCTGACGGTAGATCTTGCAGATGGCCGCAGTATCGTGATTCCACTTGCCTGGTATCCGCGCCTGGTGCATGGCTCCCCAGCGGAGAGGCAGAATTGGCAGTTGCTTGGAAACGGCTATGCCATCGAATGGCCAGACCTCGACGAGCATATCGGCGTTGAAGGGCTGTTGGCTGGAAGGCGGAGTGGTGAAAGCAAAGAATCACTTGAACGGTGGTTAGCCTGTCGTAGACAGAGTAACCGCGACAGTAAAGCCACGAAATAATGAAACCTGGATTGTTCTATTGTTTTATTGCTATATTGTTGGGACGAGGGGAAACAATCCGTGACTTGCGAGTGCGGAGTTTAGTATGTCGACCATTTTATTCATAATGAGCTGAAGGTTCTAGAATGGAATTCAACGGTTGTTTGAGGGAGGAACCGTTCTGAACAAGAACTTCATGCGTTTGGTACCAAGCAGAACACGAATTTGATTTTGGCCTGGATTTTAGGTATTTTTTGAACATGTTGGAAGACTTTTGAGCGCGGTTGAGCACAAAATTCCAGCGAATCCTCTGGAATTCATTCAAGCGTGTGTCCGTTTGGGCAAAGTTAAGTGGACATATCATGTCAACATGCGCTTGAAGGAACGATTTATTCCCAGAACCCATATTCTGGAATCGACGAACCACTATGAAATCATTGAAGCATATCCAAAGGACAAATTTCACATCCTCTTTGCTGTTGATGTGGACGGCGATCATGTTCGAATTGTAACAGCCTATTGTCCCGCTCCCCAGGTGTGGGATAGGAAGCTCAAAAAAAGGAGATAACCCGATGAGATGTCATGTTTGTGGTGGCAAAATGAAGGTACTGCTCACGGACTTGCCATTCAAGGTTGATGCTAACCGGATCGCCATCTTAAAGGACTTGCCAACCCACCAGTGTGAGAGTTGCGCTGAATACCTGCTGGACGATGAAGTCATGGCCAAGATCGATGCACTTCTTGCAAAGGTGGATGTCTCCACGGAATTGGAAGTCATTCGTTACGCAGCCTGAACAAAGCCTCGCAATGACAAACAAGGTCAAAGGCGTCTATTGATGGCAATCAAGTCGTGATAACAATAGAACAGTAAAACCATAAAACAAAATGAAAAAAGAATTGAAGATCATCGGCAAACCGACCCCGAAACTAGACGCAAAAATCCGGGTGACGGGAGCAGCCGTGTATGGTCATGACATCACGCTGCCGAACATGCTGCACGGCGCCATCCTGCGGACGAAATACCCGGCGGCAAAGATCGAAGCGATTGATACCTCGAAAGCGAAGCAGCTTCCGGGGGTCGTTTGTGTCATCACCGCCGATGACGTCGACGTCAACAACATCAGCTACAAGCACGACCACCCCATCCTGAAAAAGGGCGAGGTCAATTGCATCCGCGATGAGATTGCGGCTGTGGCAGCCACGACCCGGGAAATCGCAGAAAATGCTTTGCGCCTGATCGAGGTAAAATATCGTGTCAACAAGGGCATTTTCGACCCGTTCGAAGCGATGAAAGAAAAGGCTCCGCAAATAAACAAATTCGCCTCGCCTGAGCAGGAAAAGAACATTGCCGAGTCATTCCACTATGAGCACGGCGATCTTGCAGAGCAGAAAGCCCGGAGCGCGTGCATCGTAACAAGACGCTACACCCTGCCGCGCGTGGCGCACTGCTGTCTGGGCGCCAGCTCGATCACGGCCGATTTCTCAAAGACAGAAAACCGGCTTACTTTGTACAGTCTGACGCAGGTGCCGTTTCTCTACCAGAGAGACATGGCCAAGGCGCTGAAGATGGAGCCGTCCAACATCCGCATCGTCCAGCCGATCATCGGCGGCGGCTTTGGCAGCAAGCTGGACATGTATCCGTACGAGCCGATATGCGCCTTGCTCGCCATGAAGAGCGGACAGCCGGTGCAGATTGTTTTCAGCCGGGAGGAGGAATTTCTGGCCTCCCCGACGCGTCAGCCGATGGTCATCGATTTGACCACTGGAGCGGATAAAGATGGGAAGTTCACCTTCCGGGAGGTCAGGATCATCAAGGACAATGGCGCCTACACTTCCTGGGGGGCGACCACACCCTTTGTGATGATGCAGACGTTTTCATCCCTGTATCAGGTGGCGGCCTGCCGTTTTGATTCCTATGCGGTTTATACCAACAACACCTATGCCGGGTCATTTCGGGGCTACGGCAACCCACAGGCCACGTTTGCGCTGGAAAGAAACATCGATTTGATGGCGGAAGAGTTGGGAATGGACAGGGCGGAAATACGATTGCTCAATGCCAATTTCGAGGGCGAGAAGACCGGCCAGGGGCTCGAGTACCAGACCTGCGGCCACAAAGAGGCGCTCGAGATCGTCATCGACAAAAGTGGATACGCGAAGAAAAACCACAACCCGAAATCGGGAAGATACCGGCGCGGCATTGGCCTGGCCTCGATGCTGCAC
The DNA here is from genome assembly GCA_046757165.1 of bacterium. GTDB lineage: Bacteria > Zhuqueibacterota > Zhuqueibacteria > Oceanimicrobiales > Oceanimicrobiaceae > JBHHXT01. The sequence continues at coordinate 6,485 of JBHHXT010000214.1, forward strand.
GTGGGCGGGGGCGCCAAAATATACCGCTCCGATGGCTGCGGCACGACGGTGAAGCTGGATAATTTCGGTCACCTGACCATTATCAGCGGCTCGAGCGAAATCGGGCAAGGCTCGGAGACGGTCCTCGCCATGATCGCCGCGGAGGAGCTCACCATCGACATGGAGAAGATCCGGGTGGTCAACACCGACACGGATGTGAAGCCGTGGGACGTGGGGGTGCATGCCTCCCGCACCAGTTTTGTGGCCGGCAACTCGGTGCTGGGCGCTGTCGGGAAATTGAAGAAGAAGCTCTCTGCCAAAGCCGCCCGGTTGTTGAACACCAGGGCGGAGGATCTGGAGTATGAAAATGGCCTCATCCGCTCGACCAAAACCGGTGAATCCCTCAAGATCGACAAGGTGGTGCGGGAAATTCATTTTCAGCCACCGTATGAGCTGTGTGAGGCGTCCTACTATTATGAGCCGGGGAGCGAATTCCAGGATAAGAAGTTCAAAGGAAATGTTTCCGCAACCTACTCTTTCGCATCGCAAGCCATCGAAGTTGAGGTGGACACCTACACAGGCTTTGTCAAAGTCCTGGACGTGCACGTTTCGCAAGATGTCGGCAAAGTGCTGAACCCCCTGGGCCTGACCGGCCAAATCGAAGGCGGTGTGGTGATGGGGATGGGGTACGCCCTGACAGAGGAACTGATGCTGGAAAACGGTGAAATGCTCAACCCTAACTTCCACGACTACAAGATTCCAACGGCCTGCGACATTCCTGACATCCACTTTTACGCCATCGAAACCAACGACGACCAGGGTCCCTACGGCGCCAAAGGCGTCAGCGAAGCACCGCTGATTCCCACGCCCGCCGCCATTGCCAACGCCGTATCGAATGCCATCGGCGTCAAGATAGAGTCATTGCCGATAACGCCGGAGAAGGTTTTGAAAGCTTTGAAGAAGGGGTGATTGTTTTATTGCTATATTGCTATATTGTTTTATTGTTAGCAATGGAGCAATGGAGCAATGGAGCAATGGAGCAATGGAGTAATAGAACAATAAAACAATATGAATAATTTCAACGTCATCAACCCGGAAACAACCGAAAATCTACTGCAAGTCATGGCAGAGAACCAGGGGAAGAAATTCCGGTTCGGCGCAGGCTACACTGATTTGATCCTGGAAATCAAGGCAGCGCCGGATGAGGAGTTGACGGTCATCAACCTGGCCAGGCTGGATGATGCGCAGTTTACCTCGATTGAGAAAAGCGACGAGGGAACAACGTTGGGCGCCCTGGTGACCGCAGGTACGCTTGTCTCTGACCCGGATCTGCGGTGTCAATTTCCGGTTTTGTGGAGAGCCGCGGAAGAACTGGCGTCGAGACAAATTCGCGAGGTGGCGACGGTTGGCGGCAACCTGTGTACGGCCTCGCCGGCTGGTGATTTGTCGGCGGCCCTGGTTGCTTTGCAGGCCCGCTGCGAGATACTCTCGGCGGCTGGTGGTGTGCGGGTGGTTCCGTTGAGCGATTTCCTTCTCGGCGTGCGAAAAATCGACCTCGGGGAGGATGAGGTTCTCCGCAGCATCCAAGTTCCGGCGCAGCCCCGGCATGATAGAACGTACTCTGACTTCGTCAAGGTCGGCACGCGCCGCTCCATGGAAATCGCCGTTGTGTCGTTGGCCTACCATATTCTGGTCGATGCAAAGGACACCGTCACCCACGCCGGTATCGCCATCGGCTCCGTGGCGCCGACGATCAGATTTGTCACGTCAGCATGCGAATTTCTCATCGGCAAGAAATTCTCCGCAATCGGTTCCTCTGAGTCCGAAACCTTTGCCGCAAAAGTGCTGGAATATGCCGAGCCAATCTCCGATATGCGGGCTTCCGCGTGGTACCGGAAGGAGGTGCTTTACAATATCTGTCGGGGTAGTTTTGAGTGATAATTCTGTATTGTTTTATTGTTTTATTGCTTTATTGTTTCAGCGCTTTTTTTGAGTTACAATTGGCCAAAACGAACAATAGAACAATAGAACAATAGAACAATAGAACAATAAAACAATCATGACAT
>JBHHXT010000215.1:0-8496 GCA_046757165.1 bacterium
AAGGGTTCGGCTGTTCGCCGATTAAAGCGGTACGTGAGCTGGGTTTAGAACGTCGCGAGACAGTTCGGTCCCTATCTGTCGCGGGCGTAGGAAATTTGAGGGGAGCTGCTTCTAGTACGAGAGGACCGAAGTGGACGGACCCCTAGTGTGCCAGTTGTCTCTCCAGAGGCACGGCTGGGTAGCTATGTCCGGAAGGGATAAGCGCTGAAAGCATCTAAGTGCGAAGCCCACCCCAAGATAAGATTTCCCCTGTTGCTTCGGCAACACTAAAGGCTCCTCGGAGATGACGAGGTTGATAGGCCATAGGTGTAAGTGCAGCAATGTACTCAGCCGAGTGGTACTAATAAGCCGTGAGGCTTAATCATCAATTTTTGATTTGCAGCAGATGATTAAGTGCTTGTTTCACAAATAGCTTTTCATAAATTGAAAGAAATTCCGGTGGCAATAGCGAAGGGGAAACACCTCTTCCCATCCCGAACAGAGTAGTTAAGCCCTTCAGCGCCGATGGTACTGCCTTGGAGACGAGGTGGGAGAGTAGGACGTCGCCGGGAGTTATTATATAAAAGGGAAAAGTTAGAACTTTTCCCTTTTTCTTTTTGTAGCGACTTTGGTATGCGTTCAATCGTGATGTGCTATCACAATGAATCGTTGCGCCAGCTTGGGTCCCGTAGCTTCGGCCTCATGTTTGAAAAAGACATAAACTTGCTCCCAATTCTGTAATCCGATCCTGTCTGCCCAGGTCTGAAGGTCTTCGTCAGCGTACTGCTTTTGACGAAGTCTAAGGTATCCCCAATTTGCAGTTTGTACCAATTGACTCAACTCTTCATTTTCTGCATCTGAGCAGCATAAGGCACACCCTTTGGACCGCAGCAAGTCATAAACTGCCTCATCAAGCCAGGAGCGATGACGAAACTCAAAAGCAGTTCTTACATCATCCGGTAGAATCGCCAGAAAACTACTCAAGAGTTCTAAATCCTTGCGCAAATAAGGCGGAAGTTGAAACAGAATGGCGCCAAGACGGGCGCCTAACGTTTTGGAAGTCTCAACCAGGTAGCTCGTCTCCTTTGCCTTATCTTTGAGCGCTTTCATGTGCGTTATTTTTCGGGAGGCTTTGAGGACAAAACGAAAGCTATCCGGCACCTGATTTGCCCATGTCTGGAGCATCTGGGTATTGGGGAGGCGATAAAATGTGTTGTTGATTTCGACCGCTGGTAGGCGCTGACCGTAGTACTTCAGCATCTCTTTGTCACCCAAGCTCTCAGGGTAGAAAGTGCCCCTCCATTCTTTGTAGCTATAACCACTCGTACCGACAAAAAGTGTCATCTTCATCTCTGTCCTGTATTAGGGCACCGCACCCGCTGAAATTTGTGGGGCGATGAGACCGGTCTTTCGTTGTTTTTTCCGTGCTTGGGTCGTGAGTCCCGAGCATTACTCGGATTTCTCATGTTCGACCTCATGAGGTTCCAGCTCGCTATCCTTCTTTGAGAACCATTTTTCTACCAGATGTTTGAGATAGTCGATCGGGCCAACCTTTTCGCCGCTTAGAAATTCATACACGACCTTAGCAAGTTCGGGGGTGCGCAAATAGCCAAACGATTTGTGATGGTTCCTTCGGCCATTATACTCGTAATCGTTCACCACGACAATGTCCTGCGGACCAACTCCTCGACTGTTTTTTTTGAAATCATCTGCAAGGTTGTAGTTCATGGCGATGTGGTCGTTCAGGTCGGAAAAGTTGAACCAGGCATGTTGAATGTTCTCCGGTGTCGGCAACTGTTTTTCGGTTTTGACGTCACGCTGCTGCTCGGAGTAGATCTTTTTCATAATTGTGGGTAGACCCAGCGGCGAGCCAAGAGTGACCAAGGTATGGATCTTGAGCTCCGGCACCAACTGGGTCAGGACGTCGTAGGCAATGATTGTGCCCATGGAATGCGAGATCAACAAAATCTCCTTCCGGCGGTATTTCTTGAGGATTCTGGCGAGCGCTTCTCGGATCAGGTTTCTTGTGTACTGTCCGACGTGGTCGAGGTCGAAATTGTGTTGCTGGTAATAAAGGTCGAGGTCCCTGAATTTCTTGCGGATGACATAGTCCCCGATTCTGTCGAAATTGAAAATACGATTCTCTGTCATGAATGCTTCATCCATCATGACTTCGACCAGATCGAGTATTTTCTTACGCACCCAACCCGGACGTGCCGTGTTGTGTTTGGTCTTTGCTGGCACATAAGGGTTGCTGACATGAAGTTCATTCTCGGGATTTTTTTCACGGATATCCTGGGGCTGTGAGTACAAATAGTGTGCCCAGTAGACCATCTCGAACTTGAAATGTTTCAGACTGAGGCCACATTTGTCCACTCCTTCGCAGATTGCATTTTGCCACCAGTGGCGCAGAAGCGGTTGCGGTGGCTTGTTGCCGATGCCATGAATACCGATAATGACGCGTTTCATTATTCTACCCCATAATCCCGCGAACTACAGCTTCACAAAAAGTGGCCTTAGCAAGTCAGTATCGCGGGTCTGTTCTTACCTTCTTCCAGGAGACGCCCCTCAATTCCTTATCTGCAGAAACCGGTGTGACAACGCTTTCCAGCCGCGTTTCTGGCTAGCGGGTTATTGCTCACCCAAGAGTGTCATCCGCCCGTACGTTTGACCTTGTATCCTCTGGTGCAGAGAATCTCGATTATCTTACCGCGGAAATCACCCTGAATCAAAATTTGGCCATTCTTCACCGTACCCCCAACACCGCATCGGGATTTCAGAAGTTTGCCTAATTCTGCAAGATCGTTTTTGGCGCCGACAAACCCCGAGACCAGCGTCACGGTTTTCCCCTTTCGCCGTGTTTTGTCTATCGAGATTTTGAGATGCTGTTGCTGTGGCGGCAGGGTACGTGGCTCCGAACCCTGCTCTTTTTTGAGCTTAACCTCAGCATCTGTCGAGTAAACGAGTTTGCTATTCCGATTGGAGTCCATACTTTCGTAACCCATTTCAGCGAAAAATGTTCTATCAAAAATATAGTCACAAAGAAAGTGTAACGCAAGTGCTATTCCGACCGAGGCCAGCAGCCCCAAGTTTTTCATTGCAATGGAAGAACCTTTTCTTATATTCATATTTGCGTATATGAAAGTTGCAGCTTGGCGAAAATGTAACTTATGTCTATTCAGGATCTTAGTATGAACTACTCAGAGGCACTTTCATTCACGTTTCAGGATGAAAATTGGATCAAGAAGGTCGCGCTAGGTGGTTTTTTCGCCCTACTCAGTTTTTTCGGCGGTTTGATTTTCCTTTTCGGGTTCTTCCTGGTGGGTTATTATGTGGGTGTGATTCGCAATGTGATGAACAATGAGGAGAAGCCATTGCCCGAGTGGTCGAAAATGAGCAAGATTTTTCTTGATGGCATCATGGGTTCGATAATTATTTTTGTTTATCTGTTGATCGTTGGCGGCATTTGCGCTCTGGCTATTGTGAACATCGCCCATGATCCGCATCTCTCCGACGCGGAACTGGCGATGGGCTGCGTGACGGTTTCCCTTATGACCTTATTTGCATTAGTCATTTTCATCAATTTTGGGCTGTTGCAATTCGCCATGACGGAGAATTTTGCCATGGCATTTAACGTCGTGGAAATGGTGAGTTTTTTCAGACACCATTTGGGTGATTTTGTGGCTATCACGGTCTTTTCCCTACTCTTGAACGGCATCCTGCTCTGTGCCGGTTTGGGTATTTTTTCGCCGTTTACAAATTTTTGGGGGCTGATTGTTCAGGCTCATCTCTTTGGCCAGTGCGCCAAACAGGTGCAATCGGTGTCGTCGCACGCGGTGCAATCGGCCTAATGTTCCTCCGATAACTATGGTCACCCGACTGACATTTTGGAAAATTACGGCTCTCCTCCTTCTCGGTCTGTTCATTTTCTTTTACATCCTCATCAACTCCACCGCCGAGTTCTACTTTGCCATCACCAACCCGGCTGCGGGTTTACATTTTCATTTTGAGCAAGAAAAGGACGCCGTTGTCATTTATGAGGTCTTGCAGCGTGGGCCAGCGACCCTGACCGGTCTTCAAAGCGGCGATCTCATTCTCGCTGTCAACGATTTGCGGGTGACAAGCGAGTGGAACTTTGTGCGGGCGCTCTTGCAACTCGACTCCGGCACCGCCGCCGAGATTCAGGCTGTTCGGGATGGGCGCGAAATCACCCTCACGTTTGTGCCGGGGACACTGGTCGATGCAAAGGTCATGTTCCTGTCCTTGTTGCCCGGAGTTATTTTTGGCTATCTACTCTGCTTGATAGCGGTTTTTGTTCTCCTCAAGCGCGTTCAAGACCGGGAGGCGCAGCTTTTCTACTTAATGCTGATTTTCTGGGCCCTGGCCATGCGCGAAACGTTTCCGAACGGCTTCATGTTGCACAACCTGCTCCCTTTTTGGTTTCGCGACCTCTTATTGCTGCCAGCGTGGCCTCTGGCGGTCGGCATGTTTTTGCACTTTTCCGTGGTTTTTCCTGTAGAAAACAGAGTTTGTAAAGAGTATCGCAGGCCAGTCATCGCGCTCATCTATGCCCCCCTCCTTTTGATCATTCCGCATACGTATGCTTATGCCAAAGATCTCGACTGGGTGCAGTACGATTTACGATATGGCTGGGGGGTGTGGCTATCGTTGTATTTTTTTGCCGCTTTTTTCTTTTTGTTCCACTCTTACAAAAACGCGCCGACGGTGCACGTCAAGAAGCAGACCACGATCATCCTGCATGGTACGGTGTTGAGTTTGGGCGTGCCGTTTCTTTTCTATTTTCTGCCAAAGTTGCTGTTCGGGGATTCATTGCCCTATGCTGAGTTTACAACGCCATTGATCGTGCTTTGGCCATTTGCCCTGGCCTATACCATCGTCAAACACCGCTTTATGAACATTGATGTCATCGTCAAGCGTGGTGTGGCCTATGCGCTCATTTCGGGTTTCGTTGTGGCCGCCTACTTCTTACTTGTGGTTGGTATTGGACGGCTGGCGCTTTACTTTACGGGGTCAAGAAGTCAGTTGGTTGCGATTCTGGCAACGCTGTTCATCGCGGCCTTGTTCAATCCTGTCAAGAACAAGATCCAGAACTTCGTAGAACACAGATTCTATCCCAGCCGCTTTACCTACCGGGAGGCGATCCGCACCTTTGGTCACGAGCTGGTCACGGTGCTGGACCTGGAAAAGCTGCTCGAAAGGTTGAGTGTTTTTCTAATGCACTCGATGAAGATTCGACCCGTCGCCATCTTCTGGTATGATGGTGCTGCGGATCTCTTCAAAGTGAGAAAAATCGATGGCCTTGGTTTTATCGAGTTGCCCGTCTTTGCACCGCAGGACACGGTGGTTCGGCAGTTGCGGTCAAAATTGCAGCTTGTCGATCTTTCACCGCTTAGGGACCAGACGGGTGGTTTAGGCGCGGAAGAAAGCGACAAGTGGCGCCTCCTGCAGGCTGAAATGGTCCTGCCTCTGTTGGCGAAAGGCGCGCTCATGGGATTCGTCACGGTTGGCCCGAAGCAGGGGGACGAGCCCTACTTCAACGAGGACATCGAGCTCCTGCAATCCTTGAATGATCGCGTCAATGTCTCCCTTGCCAATGCGCTTTTGACCGAAGAGCTGCGCGAGCAGGACCGGTTGAAGAAGGAGCTGGAGGTGGCTCGGCGCATCCAGCTCAGCTCCCTACCAGCGACCGACCCAAACGTGCCGGGTCTTGATGTGTGCGGCATTTCGCTGCCGGCCCTGGAGGTGGGGGGTGATTATTACGACTACCTGGAGCTGCGCGACGGCCGTTTTGGCGTGGTGGTCGGCGATGTTTCTGGAAAGGGCACCTCCGCCGCTTTGTACATGTCGCAGCTCAAGGGCATCATCAACACTGCGTCGCGATACCACCGGTCGCTCAAGGAACTGCTGACCGAAGTCAACCATATTGCTTTTCGGAGTCTGGAGCCAAAGTCTTTCATTACACTCGCGTATGGCGCGTTCGATTTGACGCGGAAGAAACTCAGTCTCGTGCGGGCCGGTCATCTCCCCCTGCTTTACTATGATGCGGAGAAAGAAAGATGCCGGCAAGTCGTTCCCAAAGGCATCGGCGTTGGGCTTGACAACGGCAAGGTTTTCGAAGCACAAATCCATGAGACAGAGCTCACGCTCAAATCCGGCGACGTTTGCCTTTTCTTTACTGACGGCGTCGTGGAAGCGCATAACCGGCAGGGCGACGAGTTCGAATGTGAGCCCCTGCAGGAGCTTCTGGAGGAAAACGGCTGCCTGACGGCCAGCGAATTGCGCGACACCATTATTTCGGAAGTGCGCCAATTCAGCGACCACGTGCCGCAACATGATGACATGACGCTTGTGGTGGTTAAGGTCAAGTGAATTCAAACCGTAAGAACTGAAGGATGCTAACCGTTCAACTGAAAAACGTCAGCAAATCGTACGGCGACCTCAAAGCTGTGGACCATTTGAGCTTTGAAGCTTGCCGGGGCGAGGTATTCGGGTTGCTCGGCCCGAATGGTGCCGGCAAAACAACGACGCTTGAAATGATTGAAGGCTTGCGCAAGCCCGATGGTGGGGAGATCTATATCGACGGTCACAACGTCCAGACCGAGCTTCACAAGGTAAAAGAAGTCATCGGTGTGCAGCTTCAGAGTACCTCTATTTACAACAAAATCAAAATCGGCGAAGCGCTTAAGCTCTTCGGCGGTTATTACAAGAAGCGCCGTTCGCCGGACGAACTGCTCGAGCTGGTCGCACTCGAGGACAAGCGCAATACCTACCATATGAAGCTCTCCGGCGGACAGCAGCAGCGCTTCGCTCTGGCCCTGGCGCTGGTCAACGACCCCAGGGTGGTTTTTCTGGATGAGCCGACCACGGGCCTGGACCCACAAGCGCGCCGCAATCTGTGGGACATCATCTCCAGGATGAGGGCTGATGACAAGACTGTCATTCTGACCACGCACTACATGGAGGAGGCGGAAAAACTGTGCGACCGCATCGCCATCGTCGACCACGGCAAAAAAATCGCTGAGGGCACGCCCCGGGAGCTGGTCGCAAGGCTTGATTTTGAGAGCTGCCTGGAATTCGCCTCCGATGGCCTGTTCACGGATGCAGAAGTCGAAAAGTTGCCCGCGGTCTCGAAAGTGCGCAGAAATGGCGAGTTTGTGGAGCTCTTCTCTGAGAACCCGCAAAAAACCCTGGTGCAATTGATCGACCTGGCCAAATCGAAAAACCGCGACATCAAGGATCTGCACATTCGGCGGCCCACGCTCGAGGACCTGTTCCTGGAATTGACCGGAAGGAGTTTGCGCGAATGAAGCTCGAGATGCTGCTCGGCCAGCTCAAGCTCGAAATGAAATTGTTCCTGCGCGACCGGCAGGCGGTCTTCTGGACCTTCTTTTTTCCGATATTCCTGATTCTCCTGTTCGGCTATATTTTCAGCAAGCCGGACTCCATAAAATTCGTGGTGGGTCTGGTGGATGAAGACAATTCGCCGCAGTCGCATGAATTGCGCGCGGCGCTGCAGAGCATTCCGGTGTTGAAACTGGATCAAGGTAGCCGGGAGGAGATCCACGGGAAACTCAACCAGAGTGAAGAAGGCGTGGCCATTTTTATTCCAAAGGGATACGGTGCGTCCCTGACCAACGGCGGTGCCACGCTGGAGGTCTTGTACGACCCGGCACAGGTGCAGACGCAGCAGATCGTCAGCTCCATTTTGAACCAAATTGTCACAGGCATCAATTGGAAACTGGTCAGGATGGAGCCTCCCGTTCGAATTGAGCAGAAGACCATCCAGCCACTCGAGGGTGAGCGGCGTTACATCGACTTCTTGCTGCCAGGCGTAATCAGCATGAGCGTGATGTCCACCTGCCTGTTTTCCATCGGCATGGTCGTCGTCGCCTACCGCGAAAAGGGCAAATTGCGCCGCTTGTCTGTCACCCCTTTGCCGAAGTCGATTTTCATCGCAGGACAGATGCTCAACAGATATTTCATTGTGCTGGTGCAGGCGTTTTTGCTCATCGGGATTGGCGTGGCCGTCTTCGACGTGCACATGTCTGGCCGGCTGACCGATTTTGTTGCCGCGCTGACCGTCGGCATGCTGGCGTTCATCGCTCTCGGCTTTGCCATCGCCAGCGTCGCGAAAACCACAGAAACCGCCTCTGGCATTGCCAACACCCTGTTTTTGCCCATGATTTTTCTCAGCGGCGTCTACTTTTCCGTCGATGGCATGCCGAAGTTTCTCAAGCCGCTGGTGGAATTTCTGCCCCTGACACACCTGGTGCGGGCCATTCGCTCGATTTTCAACAATGGTCTGGCCTTCACCGATGTTCTGCCGCAGATGGCGATTCTGACGGTCTGGACGGTCGTGCTGTTTGGCGTTGCGATTAAGCTGTTCAAGTGGGAGTAAAGAGGGCCAACGGACGTTTTCTTGCCACGTATTCCGTAATCGGCCAGAAAATGTAATGCAGTCTTCCAGACTGCAGGCAGGATGCCTGCGCTACTCTC
>JBHHXT010000216.1:0-8431 GCA_046757165.1 bacterium
CCAGCACACTGGAGGTCATCAGTTCGTACTCAAGAAACAAAGCCATTTTCATATGCAATTCAAAATCATCCCTTACCAGCCGCACCTGAAACACAAATACATATCTACAAGTCACATTGACCTCAATTGAAAGGAAATAACCATGTCAGGTTCCACAAATCGTCTCGAAACAAGCAACCTCAACCGGCGTCAATTCCTGGCGTACTTCTCCAGCATCGGCCTGTCGTCCACGCTGCTGCCCGGCGTGCTCTGGGCCAGGCTGCAGGAGAAGAAAGAGCTTTCGCTCACAAAGGGAATGGTGGCGGAGGCCGAAAAGGTCGCCGGCCTGGAATTTACCGACGAAGAGCGCGAGCTCATGCTGGAAGATCTGCAGGAATATCTTGAAAACTATGAAGAAATTCGCAAAATCCATCTCGATAATTCTGTGGTGCCTGCGCTTCGCTTTGATCCCCGTCTGCCCGGGATGCCGGTCGAAAGGACACAGCGTCCGCAGAGATTTAGCAAGGTCGAGGCGGTTAAGGCGCCGTCTCAACTGGAGCAGGTGGCGTTCTGGCCGGTCATGCGCCTGGCAGAATTGCTCAGAACGCGCCAGGTCAGCTCGCTCGAGCTCACCAAAATGTACCTGGGCCGGCTCGAGAAATACGACCCGGTGCTCGAGTGTGTAGTGACGCTCACTGAAGAGCTCGCCCTGCGGCAAGCGAAACGGGCGGACGAAGAAATCGCAGCCGGGACCTATCGCGGTCCTCTGCACGGTATCCCTTGGGGCGCCAAAGATCTGCTGGCTGCGAGGGGCTACAAGACCACCTGGGGCGCCACGACGCACAAGGACCAGGTCATCGATATGGATGCGACAGTGGTTCAGCGACTGGAAGAAGCCGGCGCTGTTCTGGTGGCCAAGCTGACTCTGGGCGCCCTGGCCTGGGGGGATGTCTGGTTCGGCGGCCAGACAAAGAATCCCTGGAACCTGGAGGAGGGCTCCCGCGGCTCCTCCGCGGGTCCGGGTGCGGCTACGGCGGCGGGGCTGGTTGGCTTTTCGATTGGCTCGGAGACCTGGGGCTCGATCGTTTCCCCCTCCACCCGCTGCGGGGTAACCGGATTGCGTCCGACGTTTGGTCGCGTGAGCCGGCACGGCGCCATGGCCCTGAGCTGGAGCATGGACAAGCTCGGGCCCATGTGCCGCAGTGTCGAAGACTGCGCTCTGGTTTTTGAAGCCATCCGCGGCCCGGATGGCAAGGACGCCACGGTGGTGGATGTGCCGTTCAATTGGGATGCCGAAACCGACGTCAAAACGCTGCGCATCGGCTACGTGAGCAGTGAATTCGAGAAAGAACGGGAGAAAAACAAAGAATGGCAGCAATTCGACATCGACACTCTTGCGGTGCTGCGTTCCCTCGGCATCGATCTGATTCCGATCGAGCTGCCGGACGAGCCGATTGCGGCCATGGCGTTCATCCTGAGCGCGGAGGCGGGTGCAGCGTTTGACGAGCTGACGCACAGCAATCGCGATGACTTGCTGGTGCGACAAATCCGGCAGGCCTGGCCGAACGTCTTTCGGCACGCCCACATGATTCCGGCGGTCGAGTATATTCAGGCCAATCGGTTGCGCACCCGGGTCATGGAAAAGATGGCTGAGCTGATGGCCAGCATCGACGTCTATGTCGTTCCTTCCTTTGGCGGCCCGAATTTGCTGTTGAACAATCTCACCGGCCATCCCGCCGTGGTCGTGCCCAATGGGTTCAAGAAAACCGGCTCGCCCACGAGCATCAGCTTTGTCGGTAAGCTTTACGGCGAGGCCGAGACTCTGGCGCTCGCCCGGGCCTATCAGAACGCCACCGAGTTTCATTTGCGCCATCCTGAGCTGGAGAGTTAATCGGCGTAGCGATTCTGCCATTGGCGCTTAGTACCGTTCTTCATAAATAAGCGCCTAAGCCGGAAATTCGAAATCTTAAGCCGGACAAGCCGGAACCAACTAAAATTAAAAGCGCACGCAAAGGCGCAGAGCCGCAAAGAATACGCAAAGGATTCTCTTTGCGATCCCTTTGCGCCTTCGCATCTTTGCGTGAAATCTTTGGTTTTTAGGATTCAGGTTTCATTTCTTGCCAAAAAATGACAGAACTTGACTCGTCAGGGACTAAGCTCCAAATTTGAAAAAAGCAGGGTCACAAAAAGTCTTGCCCCGACAGTCATTTTAGGAATACAATTAGGACAGTCTGGGCTTGCCAAACAGTGACAGACAGGAACTCTTCAGGTACTAAACAGCCAACAGCTAGCATTCTGCCGCAACTGCGCCAGAATGCTGTAATTGTCTTCAAGAATTCTGGTTGCCTTCCGATTTACTTACCATGCTCATCCAGAAGAATGAAGGGACTCATGATCAGATTGAATAAGTTCATCATCAGACTGGCGTTTGGTTTGGGGTTCATCCTGATTGCTCCGATGATTCCCGCTCAAACATTTAGTACAGAAAAGCCACTGGGAGAAATCGAGAGTTCGATGGAGTCCAACCTGACCTGGAATCTCCAGAACGCCCTTTCGGTTTACTACCCGGAAACGAAGTTCGTCGTCAATGCCAAAGTCAAATTGAAAAAAGTGCCGCGCCGCCGGCGATTGCCGAAGCTGCCCGATGCGCTGTTGAGCAAGGATTTGACCAACCTGCCCGGACTGCCCTACCTGCCAGAGGAGCTGCTGAAGCCAGAGGCGAACGAATCCGAGGAGGCCACCCTGGGCGAAGAGGAGCGGCGAGGCTACGAAATCGAGCACATCTGGGTCAACGTGCTGTTGGATCAGAGCCTGAAGCAGAGCGACTGGGCGTTCATTCGTCGCTTTGTGAATATGAGCGCGAACCTGGAGCCGGAGCGTGGAGACCAGGTACGGATCGATGCGCTGACCTTTCCGGAAAAGGCTGATTTCATGCCGCCCGAGAAACCGGAACCGGAGCCGCTTGTGCAGCAGCCGATGACCGCGACTCCGGAAAAAACCTCCGCTCTGCCAGCGTGGTTTCCTTATGCGTTCGCCGGTGGGCTGGCGCTCTTGTTGCTGGCGCTGTTCCTGATCGGACTGCGCAGCATCTCTAAATCTCTAAGATCCCCCACTGAAGCGACCGCACAGACCCGGCTCGAGCCCGCGAAACAGGGACAGACGGCCAGTGTGCAGTTGGAAGCGCCGAAACGCGAGGAAAAGCAACAAAACGGCTTACCGGATTTGCGTACGGCGGCGATTGATGCCATCGTTGGCACGCCGGCGGCGAGCGCCAACGTTTTCAGCCGCTGGATGGACGAGCAGGGGGAAACCGGTACCCACCATGTGGCAATCGTATTGGTGTCCGTTTCCAGGTCGCTGCTGGATTTGTTAGAGCCCCACTTCGGCCAGGAGACAGCCGAGAAAATCCATAAGCGGCTTGCCGAGGTTGAGCCATCAGACGTCGAAGCAAAAGGTGGGCGTTTGCTCAGGCAGTTCGATACGGAAGTGCGCAAACAGCTCATGCTGAAGAAATACGATGCCAGCGGAGATGCCCTTTCGTTTCTGCATCAAATGACCGACGACCAGTTGCAGCATCTGCTCAAACCGTTGAAGCACGGCGTCATCGCCATCGTGCTGGCGCAATTGCGCACCAATCGCGCTGCGAGACTCCTGGACAAGATGGAGAGCGAGCAGCGCAAGACCGTCCTGGCAGCCATGGGAAATATCGACCGCATTCCATCGGACGTCTACCAGCACATCGCACGTCAACTGGCGGCGCGCGCAAGTGAGCTGAAGTGGATGCGCTATGTGCGCGCCAACGGTGTGGACACGCTGGTGAAGGTGCTGGATTATTTCGATGAAGAGACGCAAAACGAAGCGCTGGATTATCTGCAAACGCAAGACGTCACACTGGCGCGCAAGGTGAACAAGTATTTTATGACCTTCAACCAGTTCATCACCATGCCAAATGATAAGTTGCGCGAGGCGGCTGTGGAGGTCGACCGGGACACTCTGGCCAAATCGCTCGTGACCCTCGATGAGCAAACTGTCGAGAACATCATCAACTCATTGCCTGAGAAATTGGGCGAGCTTGTGCGCGCAAGCCTGGAGTCAAACCTCCAGATTTCCGAAGATGAGGTGACAGCAGCCAGGCGTTCGTTGATGCGGACCGTGCGCAGTAAGAAATCTCCAAAAGTTGTGACTTAGAGGGTTATGATGAAAAAGATGATTGCCATTTTTCTTTTGGCCGGCGCGCTCATCCTCGTCCACGGCGAGCGTGCCATAGCACAAATCAAACCATCCTCAAATGAAGCGATCTTGACTTTGATGGAGAAAATTTTCAAGGAAATACCGGACGACCTGTCGGAAATCAACCCCTCCATCAAGAGAATCGCCGTTTACCGGGTGAACATGGACAATGCCACCATCCCGGCGGCGCTGAAGGACCACTTTGAAAGCAGGCTGATCGAGATCTTTGGGACCATCGACCCGCCGACCATGGTGTCGCTGCCACAGTTGAGCACGCTTCGTATTTCGTCGACAGACTCGAGCTTCTCCATCATGAACTCTTTGCCGACACCAGATGAGCTATGGCGCGTCGGACGTCGGCTCAGGGTAGATGCCTTTCTGGAAGGCAATCTTACTTATGTCGCCAAAAAGGCGTTGTATCTGGACTTGCGTCTCAACCGCACCGGGAGCAACGAAGTTCTATGGGCGAAATCCTACCACGCGTATGAACAGATGGAGGCACCGAAGATCAACCCGGTAAGGCAGAGCATCAACGCCGGGTTCGAAATCTTCCAAATACACGCCAGCTCTGCGCCGGACACGCTTCTGCACCGGGATTTCAACAGCAGACTGATCCAATATTCGATCTACCTCGGGCTCTACCAGTTTATGACCGCCAACAGCCGGCTGCGATACGAGGTGCGCGGTGGCGTCTCCTTTCTTTCCCAGGGGGTCAAATTCACCAGTCCGCAGTTCACCGAGAATGCTTTTTACGGGCTCAAGAAAGGTGCAAGCACGGCAGCCAGCCCTATCTCATTCAACTTCAGGATGATGCTCCATTCGACCCTGCTGCCCAACAAAGAGAACCCGACAGGAGACTGGATTTCGGCCTACGTGGCTTTGACGCGATACTTCACGAGCAATATGCCGGACCTGACCGGACTCGGCGTCGGTCTGCGTTCGGATTTGAGCGCCAGTTTCTCGATTTCAGCAGGGTTTTCCATGATTCTGGGTTCGGAGTTCGACTCACAACCGCTGTCTACCACTGGAACGCCGATGCGCTTGAAGGTCGACGGCGTGCATTTCGAGGTCCTGCTGCTGCAATATACTTTTTGAACATCTCTAAAGGTATGTGAACATGAAACATAGGCATCATCGGCACGTTTTCAGAACCACAGTCTGGCTGTTGTCACTGGGCATGTTCCTTGCATGTGCTGGCCAGAAACCCCAACCGGTAACAACCGACCTCTCGGCCGCTCTGAATCAGCACTCGGCGGATTCGCTGGCAGCCACTCCGGCAGAGTCGAGCTCACAGGTCTCTCGAAAACCCCCCTCGAAAGAAGATCAGTATCTGACCATCAAGTTCCGGCAAAACGACACGGAAGTGGAGATGGTCGTAGACCCGCACTCCACCAACCTGGCGCTGGATCTGGTGCGCGGACAGAATGGCTATCTCGAGGTGATGAAAGGGGATTCCGTGTTTTACCGCAGGGGCGAGCGCACTGACACGCCGCAGCCCGGGAGCAAGCTGGCCAGCTACGAGCAGCCACCTAATTCCGGACATCTGGAACACGACCTCACGGACGAAATCATCCGGGATATCAATCGCGCCCAACAGATGTTCTATGAGCGCAGATATGAAGAGGCGCTAAATGTTTTGAAGGCCTCGCTGGCAAAAAAACGCACCGCTACCGCTTATGCTCTGGGCGGCTCGATTTACTACGTGAGCGGTGAGCTCGACCAGGCCGTGCACGCCTGGGAAAACGCGCTGAGAATCAACCCGGAGCTCGACCAGGTCAGAGAGCTTGTCAGGCGGTATAAAAAATAGCAAGGATATACGGGTTTAAGGATATAAGGAACCAACATGTTCACTTTCGTCGGCTTTCTCGTTGGTGTATTCTTAGTTGGCTTTGGAATCATCACTGGCAAGGCGCCAGTCGAGATATTCTTGAATTGGCAGGGTCTGGCGATTGTCGTCGGCGGAACCATCGCCTCCACCTTCGTCTCTTTTCCGATTCGGGAGGTGCTTATTGCTTTCCGGGGGTATTTTGTCATCTTTCGCACGGGTGCCCATGACCTGGTCAAAGCTGTCACCATCATGGTCAACGCCATCCGTACCTACCAGGTCGAGGGATTGGACCGCCTGATGACCGAGTTGAAGGCTGCCAAGAAGTTATGGATTCTGCGAGATGGCGTTCAGATGCTGGCCAACGGCTACGCTAAAGAGGAAACGCAGCTCATTCTGGAAGACCAGATTCGCTGGCAGATGGCACGCGAAATGAAGCAGCACGAGCTCTTTGCCACCATGGCCAAGCTGGCGCCCGCGTTCGGCATGATCGGCACCCTCATCGGCCTGATCAACATGCTCATTACGCTACAGAGCCAGCCCGGGCAAGTCGGGCTGGGGCTGGCAATCGCGCTCACCACTACCTTTTATGGCCTGGTGCTGGCGAACATCATCTTTATGCCCATCTCGGAAAAGATCAAGGAGCAAGCTGAAAACAATCTTTTGCTCGAAACCATGCAGCTCGAGACACTCCTGATGATGTATGACAACCGTAACTATGTTTTCGCGCGCGATAAGCTTTCTGCCTACTTGAGTGCCGGCAGCCGACGCAAAGTGACCAAACTGAGTGCCAGACAAATCCTGACCAAAAAGCGTCACAAGGTCAAAGAATCGGCGTAGCTGTGGAAATCAAACTCGCGAACACCCCGCATTCGAAAATCAAGAAAGAAGAGCAGCCATGGCTGCTTTCCTACGGCGACATGGTGACCTTACTGCTCGCTTTTTTCGTGCTGTTTTTCGCCATCTCGCAGGTCGACCAGGTGAAATTTGAAATGATTATGGAGTACTTCTCCAAGAGCGAATCCATGCCCCTGCATGTGCTCGAAGAGAAGTTCAAGGAGATGGTGCGCGAACACCAGCTCGAAGAAAGCGTCGATGTTGCCTTGACGCCAGACGGCCTTCTGGTAAATTTCCAGGACAACATCTTGTTCGACTCGGGCAAAGCAGACTTGAAGCCCAACTCTTTCCCCATTCTGGGAGCCCTGGCTGAGATCCTGAATTCACCCGATGTTGCCGGAAGACATATCCAGGTGCAAGGCCACACGGATTCGGTGCCGCTTTCGCAGAGTGCTTTGTACCCCTCCAACTGGGAACTCTCCACCGCGCGCTCCTCCAGCGTCATTCGCTATTTGCTCACCAGAGAGGTGGAGTCCGGGCGCTTCGTCGCGGTCGGATTTGCTGACACCCGTCTTAAGGCACAGGAGAGCGAAGGGAACCGAGGGTTGTCTGTGAACCGGCGGGTGAGTTTGCTGATCAAGTAAGCCCCTACTTGATCAGAATCATCTTGTTCACCTGAACCAGTCCTTTCGTTTGAATACGGTAAAAATACACGGCGCTGGGGACATCCTGTCCGGCGTTGTTCCGACCATCCCAGCGGACCTGGTGTTGACCGCCCGGTTGGATTTTGTCCAGGAGAAGGGCGACTTCCTTGCCAAGCATGTCATAGACTTTAAGCCGGACGTGCGTCTGCGCAGGGAGACCGTAGCGGATAACCGTACCGGCATTGAAGGGGTTGGGATAATTCTGCTCCAGGCGATAGGTTTCCGGCACCAGCGGCGGCCCGCCGGAAACACTGGTGGTGGGTTGGCGCGACAGGAAAAAATCTTGCACTCTGGATTCCCCTTCAGCCAGCGTGAGCGTTACTGTGGTGGTGTCGTACTCCGCCCGATAGGCACGGAGCACGTAGGTCCCGGGCTCAGAGAAGCCCAGCTTGTATTCGCCATCCGCACTCGATGTGACAACCTGGCTGCCGCCGACAACTTCCACGTGTGCGCTTGCGATGACTTCCCCCGTCTCTGAGTCCAGCACCCGGCCCTTGATTCTGCTGGCACGCCTGCCGTTGAATTCGATCACAAACAGCCCGAACTCCTGGTCCGAGGCGTAGATGTACCCGGAGTTGGTGAATGGGTATGCCCCCCAGCAACCATCGAAGTTAGAAGAATTGCTTGGGTTGGTATCATAGTAGCCGACCTCGACAACATGGGCCGGCTCAGCAATATCGACAATGCGCAGGCCGTCAGCGTAGTGCGAGATGTACGCGTAGTCCCCCCTGATGTGCACATTGTGCGCCAGGGAGGTTGCAGCGAGATATTCGTCCAGGAGCACCGGGTTGTCCAGGTCTCGAATGTCCCACATCTTCACTGTTTTGCCCCTGGATTCTGTCGAAGTCATCACATA
>JBHHXT010000217.1:0-8418 GCA_046757165.1 bacterium
TTCTTATCCGTGCAATCAGTGTAAATCCGTGGCCAAATCAATTATTGGGTTGCGGCCGAAGGCCGCGCCGGGCTCACCCCTGCTCAATAAACACAAACCGCATACAAATGAATCGCCACCAGCACCAGCAAAAGGATCGACACGGGAACATGCGTAACCAACCACCACCGGAGCGCCTTCTGCAGCGTGTAGTGCGCATCGAGCTGGAGCTTGGTTTTGTACATCGATTCGAGCTGCTGCAACCTGTCCTTGTCTTCTGTGGAGACAATTCTTTTCACAAAATCGAATTGACGGACCCGCGACTGGATGCCACCGGTGATGTCGACAAAGTAGATCAACCTGACGTTGGGCTCCAGCATGTAGCGCGCGATGCTGTTGTGGTATAAGTCCTGGACAGGCTCCGCGCACGAGGCAATCAAGGTCGCCGCGTTCGCTTGAATCTCTTTGATCAGTTCCGGAATTCGCTCGTACAGGACCTCGACGGCCAGGGCAGAGTTGAGCAGCCGCGGTATCCATTTTTGCAGCACGATACCGAACAAACCGCTGACCGTAACCCAGAGCGAGAGCGCCCACAGCCACCAGTTGAGGGGCCCGGACGGCAAGTTGAACCCGGTGTGCATGAAAACCAGCAGCATGAACAACGCGCCGCCGTAAATGTGAAACTGCACCCACGCGTGTGACTGACCCATTTTCATCCTCGAAAAGAAGCGCACACTCCGCCGGCGGATGGCATAGAACGCTGCACCCACCATGAGAATGGTGGCGAGGGTGCCATAGGTCAAGCCCCACACGTTGCCGGGCCTGAGCTCGGCCCAAATGACGTTCACCCCGTATGCGAGCAGGCACGCCGCCGTCGCAGCCAGGAAGGCCTTGAACCAACCTGGCGAATCAACCCATTTTCTCGAAGTCTGATTGTCTAACATGGTCCTGGTTCCCGTTTGCAAGCAAGCGTTGAAATTCCTCGATGTTTCCGATACGAATGGCGCAGCCGTGTGGACAGTTGCTGACGCAGGCCGGCTCATGACCGAGGTCGTAGCAAAGATCACATTTCGATGCCAGAGACATCGGTTTGCCACGGTTCGAGGCCGGGATGGCGTTGTCCGGCCAAGCATCGCCGGTTTCGTACATGGTGATGGCGTCGTAAGGGCACTTGGTGGCACAGGCTGAGCAGCCGATGCACAGCGGGTCGCTGATGGCCACCACCTCGCCGACGCTCGCCCGCTTGATCGCCCCGGTCGGACAGCCGATCAGACAGACCGGGTCGCGGCAGTGGTAGCAGGCGCGAGTGATGAGAAAATTCTGGTACTTTTCGCCTTCGCGCACAAACCTGGGCACGCCGCCGTGCGTTTTCGCACATCCACGCACGCAATCGTCACAGCGGGTACACAGGTTCAAGTCGATGACCAGAATGCTGCTGCCTTCCACCATGCCTTCATTGAGCGCGACCTCGATGAATTCTGATTGCTCCACATGGCGCCGGCTGTACCCCGCTTCGCGAATGCGTTGCACCACCGATTGCCAGAGCAGCTTTTGAACGTCCGGGTAGTTCTGGATGAGCTGGTTGAAGTCCTGCCGCGAGATCTTGACCAGCTCTGTATTCTCAACGGAAGAGGCCGTGTGAATCCAGTTGTCCTCGCCTTCGAGCAGGAGCTCGGCCTCCCCCAGGGTCATCCCCTTGGACAGGTAAGAGACCACGATTTCTCCGTCGCCCAACTTCTGCGACAGTTTCACGAAGCCGGAGCGAACCAGGAAGAGCGCCTCGGCTTGCTCTCCTTCGCGGGCGATGACACCATCCGGTTTGTGGGAAACCAGCTCGACCCGGTCTTTGAGCGCATCAAGGAAATCGCGGTCGCAGCCTCGAAACAGGGGAGTGCTTTCAAGCTGTGACAGGAGGGAGGTCTCGCGATAGTGCTTATCGATTCGTTCCTTCAAGTCGGGTGATTTGGTTTTCATCAATCTCAACGCCGACATCCGAATTTGAATCAGCTCACATTCGCCGGCTGCCTGCGCGGTCACGGATTGCGGCCAGCCCACCAGCGCGCCAATTTCTCCGAAGATCTCGCCCTTTCCGAGCTTCTTTTCTGAGCCGTAGGCCAGATTGAAATCCATGGTGGCGAGGAAGGTCAGGCCGGTCTCCGAGCCAAGCTGCTGGCCTATCTTGGTCTGGAAAACGGTTTCACTGCTTGCCTCCTCGCCATTGCCCTCCTCCGGCACCTTGAATTGCGACGGCGCGAAGAACGTGGTGCGCAAGGCATCGAAAATCGGCCGCCCCTGTGATTTCTTCTGCTGTTTTTGAATGAACACTTTCACCTCGCCTGACAAAATGTAGAATGCCAGGTCGATGTAGGCGCCCTCCTCGAACAGCGTCGCGCCCTCTTCCCATCTGGCGATAGAAATATCCGGGCTGATCTTTTCCAGAAAAGCGTCGTCGTAGGGTTTGAACAGGTCATACTTCTTGAGCGCTTTCGGTGACAGCATTTCGGACAGCTCGATAATCCCGGTGTTGGCACCGTAAGCGGTCCATCGGTCCTTGAATTGCTCGATGCGTTTGAATTGGGTCGGTGTGAATTGCTCTGCCATTACTTTCCTCTGATGCGTTTGTGAACATAATCGATGTATTTCTTGACTTCGAGCAAGATTTCTTCAACCGAGGAGCTGTCGGTCACCTGCGGGCTGAAGGGTTCGATGGAGATGATGTTGTCCGGATTGAGCCAGGGCGGCTGCGCCCGGTCGCGGTAAATGATCCGGGGCGGTCCCGCAGGCGTTCCCTCTGCCGTCGTGGCCACAGTCAGGGTTTTGACGGTAAATTCCGGAATCGGTCCGCGCTTCGCTCTGGCAGCCTCATACGGTTTGTTGTCAGAATCGGCGGCCACGGGCTTGCGTTTCCAGTGCCTGGAAATGTTGTTTTCGATCCCCCGGATGTATTTGAAACTCTTGCCCGTGGGGTGGCCGGCTTCCAGAAGGCGCCTTTCGTTGATGTAGTGGCAGCGAACGCACTCCTGAGCGCGCCGGTTGATGTTCCCGAGCTCATAAAGCCCCACACGCAGGGCGGCCCGGTAGCCGGTGCTCTCGACTTGATGAATCTTGAAGTATCCTTCGTTCGGCCCCTCTTCCGGGCCGGCCGGGCCATGACAATTCTCGCAACTGACGCCGGTCTTCATCCTTTTTGTTTTGCGTTTGTCTGTGACCTCGCCGTGACATTGTGCACATTTTGAGTCGCCTTTCAGGTAGTCCGCTGGATTCATGCCATAGAGCTGAGCGATCTGCAGTGCTTTGTTTTTGTCCTCCTCCTTCAAGAGTTGGATGGTTTCGTAGTGCGCATCTTTTTTCCACCAGTTGCCCTCGAACTCATGACACGTCCCCTGGCCGGTGCCGCAGGTGCGGTAGCCGAGGGTGGTGTGGTCCTGGGCGTGTACCGGTGCGGCAAAAAACCCGGGCCAAAAAAGCAAACCACATAAGGCAATCGATGGCAAGCGTTTGGCAGGTTCGAATTTCAGGCTCATGGCTGTGGTTGCTCCATTTTGTTGGCTTTTGATTGGAAAAACAAGCCACGGATTAATACTCATTGACCCGGCGTGGCTTTTGGCCGTAACCAGATAATTGATTCAGCCACAAATTTGCACGAATTGACACGAATTTCAAAGCCGATCCAACATCCCGCCTTTGCGGGACAACCGTGTTTTACGCACAGATTCGGGCGCATACACAGTTGCAAACTGTGTAGGATCACTCTTTCTATTTTAGAGCCTGGATAATTCATGAATTTTGCCCAACAAGGGGCAACACCTAAGGAGTGAAATGCTTTGGCATTTCATGCAACGCTAAAGCGTTGCACTCCTCGTTGTCCCGTTAAGTTATCCATAATAAAGCGCTTATGTGAATATTTGCCAATCTCTTGTGAATAATCCAGGATAGAGCCATTCTTTATTTCTTGGTCAGGTCTTCCGCCGAGTCGTCCGAAACCCGATAGACCGAGCCCGTCCGGATGTACAACTTCTTCTGCTGCTCGAGGCTGAGCGGGCCTGAGCCCAGGCGTCCGAAAATACTGACCTGGTTGCCGGTCTCGTCTACCGCACGGTCGCGATCGAGTCCCTTGGAGATCGCCAGGGCCGGCCCATGGGTCTCATGAGAGGCAATCAAGACCGGCCTGGGCGTCGGACTGAAGCCCAGATGCCCTGGGGTCTGCGGCGAGGTCAACTGCAAGACTTTAAGCCCGTTCTTTCCGTCCGCCACGTAAGCAAACAAGCTGGCATTCGTGGAGGCGACTTTCACGCCACGCGTATCGTTGAGTTTGCCGTTTGCGGTAAACATTTGCGCCACAAAGATCGAATCCGGCTTTTCGATGTCCACAATGGCCAGCCCCTCTTTGCCGGCCGCGACGTAGGCGTAAGTTCGTGCGCAGTAGAGATCGTAAGCTTCGTCAAGTGGGACGAAACTGTTTTCCACCCACCTCGGCTCCGTGGGAAAAGTGATGTCCAGCACTTTTGTGCCTTCTTCATCCACCAAAAAAGCGTAGCGGAATTGAATGGCGATGGCTCTCGGATTTTTGACAGCCGGTCCCTCGACTTTGGCGACGATGGTCGGCGCCATCGGTTCATCGACACTGACAATGACCACGCCGGCGTCGCAGAGCACATAGACGAAGGTGCCTGCCACCGTCAGGTTCACGGCGCCGTTCAAGGCCCCGTCCGGATTGAAGGTCAGGGCGCGCTCGAGAAAATTGTTCATGGGATCCCCGTCGACCAGGTTCATGACGTCTACCAGGATCAGCCCCTCGACCTTGTCGGTGATGTAGGCGTAGCTGTACATCTCGTGCAGGGGCTTTTCCTGGTTGTTGGGATTCTGCAGTGCCGCCTTCCTGCGGGTGTCCACGGGCATGTTGGTGGGCAAGGCGACGGCTGTGGCAAATTTCGTCTTGACACGCGTATTCTGCCCAAGCGGGGAAACCGGCGCCGAGACAATTCTTTCGGAGAAGCCTTTGTTGTCGATATTCGCCACATCGTAGACGCGGAAGCCGTCCGGGCCGTTGGCGGTGTAGAGATATTCGCCGCGCAATTGCAGGCTGCGAATATCCGTGCCTCCGTGGTGGTGGGCAGTTTCCAGCTTGCCGGCGGCTGCCAGGTGCTGGTTGTATTCATCCCTGTAGGCCAGTTTGTGCAAGTAGCTGCCGATGACCGCCTGCGGTTCATCCACGACCGTGACCGCGACGGCCTCGAACCCCTTCTTGCCGGTGGCGACGTAGACATATCTGCCCATGAAATTGACGAAATTGGTGCCCTGCAGCAGCACCTGCGCCATCCAGGCGTTGTTGTCGTTTCTCTCGGAGACGTGGCAGTCGTTACAGGTTCGGGTTTCCGTTTTTCGCACCGTGTGCGCATAGTGCGGATTGAAGGCCTGGCTGCTGTAGCCGGGCGCCGAAATCGGCGGCTGCTGCAAATAGACCTGTTCGCGGTTGGCATTTCTGGAGCTTAGAATCAAGGCGCTGCTCGAGCGCGCCGTTGTGATTTTGTTGTCGCGAGTCGAGGCATTGAGGCAGAGCATGAAGCCATCGTCCCGAACGACCTGTGGATTGTAGGTCGTCCAATTCCGGCTCTCGGCGCCTTCGTAATGGTTCATGTTTTTTTTCCAGTTGGCTTGCTGCGGCAGGTGGCAGCCGAAGCAATTCGTGACCCAGGAGGTGTGACACGCCTGACATTCCATTTTTTGATCCGAGTGGGCCAGCAGGGAGGTATCCATGCTTTCTTGCCACTGACCGCCGCCGGCAGCGATCAACTTGGCGGCCCTGGCCTTCGGGTTGTACTCCGGTGAATTGACATCCAGGGAAGCCTTGACCTGGCTGATTTCCCACGTCAGGGTGTCGACGATCATGGAGCGCTGGATTCTCCTGTTGCCTTCCATTTCGAAGCGTGCTTCACCGTCCCCGAAGGGCGTGATGAGCTGTGTCATGTCCATCCCCTCGTCTGGCGCTGCCACGTTCGAGGTTCTCAAGGTCGCATAGCTGGTGACCGAGCCGTGGCAATCGACACATTTGATTTCGATCGCGTTGTGGTATTCGCCGCGCAGCCGGCCGTCGCCGTGCGAATCTTGTTGAAAGTGGCAGTCGACGCAGTGCATGCCTTTTTCCAGGTGGATGTCCTTGAGGTGGACGGCCTTTTGTGCGGTCTGACATTCTTCGCCGCAATCCGGGGTGTCCACTCCGTTGATGGGAATAACCCCGTGAAATTTGTGCTCAGATTCCGCGGGAATGACATTGCCGTCCTTGTCGAGCAGATTGCCTTTGCGGTCCTTCTTGAAGACCGCGCGAAAGACCCATCCGTGACCATGGTAATCCGCAAATTGTGTCTTTTTCAGTTTTGGATTGAGTTGACTCAGATTGACCAGGAACTCCTTCTCACCCCACCGGCCGCGCAGGACTGCTTCTTCCGGGTTTTTGTCGATGCGCTTGAAGGCTTCTTCCGAGCTCAGGTGCAATTGTTCTTCCGGGTAGAGCATCTCGCCATCGGTCTCGTAGTCCCACACATGAAAACCGTAGTAGGTGTTCACAAATGAATTGGGCTGGTGCATGTGGCAGACCATACACTGGCTGGAGGGAATGGAGGAGGTAAACTCGTGTTTTATCGGATGTGCCTCTTCCGTCTTTGAAATGGTTGTATCGGCTGTTGTGCTCAGGCCAAGATTGCCGTATTGTGCGTAAGGCCCGGAGTGTACCGGAGAGCGGTCGTTGGCATAGACGACATGGCAGGCCGTGCAGCCGCTGGAACGGTAGTCGCCGGGATGGTCGTTCGTCCCCATAAACGACAGGTGGGGGTCATTCAGTCTGGTCTTGTGGAGATTCAGCACCGGCGAGCTGATGCGCAACTGCGTGCCGAGACCCCGGTCGCCAAGCTTCATGTCGGGCCGGCCCGGGTCTTCAAAAGGGATAGGCAGGCCGATACCCGAAGGGTTGATTCTCGGAAGCTTGCCGCCACGTTCAAAGGTTCTGAAAATATTTCCGACCTGGGTGATCTCCCACCGCGGCAGGGGCAAGATGAACGGCAGAATGCCCTTGTCGACGATCTCCGTCGAATCCGGCGCCGGTACGCTATTGACTCTCTGCGGAAGGCCGTCGCGACTATAGCTCTCGCCAAAGACATAGAGCTTGGTCGAGACAATGCCGTTGTTGTAGGCTGCGCCGCCCCAGAGCAGGGAGGAGGTTGTCATGATGCTCTTTTGCACGGCCACCACCTCCTGGCTGTGGCAGGGCGCACACGTTTCCTGCGCCACGCGCAAATCCCCTGGGTTGACAAATTTGATAAACTCGGGTGACTCCTCATTCAACAGCGTGTAGGTGCGCTCAGGATTGCGAGACGAGGGCCATTTGTCAGGATGGTCTGGTTTGATGTGCGCGGCGTCGATGGTCGTGCCCTGTGCGTTGCCGCCGTGGCAGTCGGTGCAGCCCAACTTCACGGCGCGAGAGGCGCGCGTGTTGTGCATTTTCTCGACCCCGTTGTGGCACGTCAGACAGCCTTCGCTTTTGCGCAGGACCTCTGCCAGACTTTGCCGGATGAGGGATGATTTCTCCTGGGCAAAGGCGGCCGGCAGCGCCGCATGCGACAACAAAAGACAAAAGAGTCCCGGCGCCAGCGCCGAGCCTGTCATTCTGGCGAGCATGGAAAACCAGGACGGGCAGCCGCGAGCTGCCGGTCTCGACCCATCGTGATGATTTAAGGTCATTTCTATGTTTGAGAACTTTCTTGTACCTGACAAGTTCTTTTCTATCATTTCTTGGCAAGTCCTGACTGTATTCCTAAGATAACTGTCGGGGCAAGGCCTCTTGTGGCCCGGCCTTTTTCGAATTTCGAGCTTCGGATTTAGAATTTCCGGCTGGCTGTTCATCCAATTTCCTCCGAGATCAGTAGGTAAAAACAAGCGAGGTGAAGACTGCAAACTGCGTCTTAGATGATTCATACAGATCTTTGAATCCTGCCAACGGCGTCAGCGCGGTGGCGGAGAACGTAAAGATCGCATTGTTGTTCAAAAAGGGCCGGTAAATGATGCCAAGCCCGTAGTCCAGCCCGACATTATTTGCCAGGCCGTTCTGGTTGGTAAACTCTTCAAGTGATGCCGTACTGGCGAATCGAATATAGTTCGCGTTCAGCACGGCCTTGATTTTTGGCGTCAGCTCGGCGTCGTAGCCGAGATTGAACAGCAGCAATCCCGGATTGACGAAGCTGGCCTGCCCTTCGGTTTTGCTGCTGCGCAAGCTCGGGACCAGGCTCAGCTTTTGTGTCAGGGCCACGCCCAGCAGGCGGATTTTTTGTGAATTCCAGTAGCTGAAGGGCCCGCCGGCAAAAAACGGCAGATCGACGATGGTGTCAAAGCCGCGGCCCGTGCCGTCGGACGGGTCCGGGTCGCCGGAGGCATAGAAGGCGGAAGCCC
>JBHHXT010000218.1:0-8383 GCA_046757165.1 bacterium
CATTTGCTGTCATTTGCCCTGCGGGCGTCATTGAGCAAGCAAGGACCAAATGACGGCGCGAAGCGCTAAATGACTTTTTTCACAGCGAAGTCTGCGAAAAAATCTAGCCACTGCGCCGCCCTTTGAATATGATTTGATGGAATGCCTTGCCCAAATATCTCAGGTCGGTCTTGACAGGATGCGCCAGATAGGATTCCAGGTAGGCTTGTTCGAACTCAATGATTTGCTTGAAGTCGTGCAGATTTTCCTCGAGCAAAGGCGGCACCAGTCCGGGTTTGACTTTCTTGAATAGCTCCTGATACTTTCTCGTGTACAGGCTGAAGTAATGTTCGCTCATCGCGCAGATCCCGACCAGCTTCAAGTCGCCGCGCAGCCAATCAAAGATCTGGGGGATTTCATCAAGCCAATACTGACGCAGGAACTTGCCCCAACCGGTTCTGCGAAAGTCCTCCCCAAATTTCCCCGTCTCCGACAACTGATTCTGCTCGAAGACCTTCTTTTGGATATATTCGCTATACGGGTGCATCGTCCTGATCTTGTAGATCTGAACGATTTTGCCATCCTTGCCCACGCGGTCCAGCTTGATGACGGGGTAGTAGGAAGGATTGGCGTCACGTGACGGCGTCCTGGTTTTCCGGACGACCACAACGGATTCTCCATCCAGGTTCTTTTCATCCAGGACTTCAAATCCACAATAATGTAATCTTCCCCAAACCTCGGCCTTTGAAAGCACGCGGTTCCGGCCTTTTGTCATGGAAAAATAAACGCGATTGACGCGAGGCAGTCTCGGGAAAACACGATGAAACAGGAAGTGGAAAAATGGAAATCCGGTTCGAACATTCTCCATAGCGGTGTACTTGACCACAAGCCACCCGCCCGGCAGAATGGCGTCGTAACAGGCCAGCAAGTATTTGTTCAATCGCCGGATGTCGTTGAGCCGCTTCAAGCTGACCAGCAGACTGACAGGCTCAGACTCCCGCCTGCCGACAACCTCTGCAGCAAACGCAGCCTTGCCAGAACCTCTCCCTGTTGGCTCGACCGTCCCGGCGATCAAGTCCGCCAGGTGGTCCCGCTGCGCTATCTCAGCGTTCTTGAACAAAGCGACCACGTCGACCGGCTGGGCGCAATTCCCTCCATCTATCACCAGATCAGTTTGCTCGCTTTTGGCACTTTCCCGGCGCCGGTCTGTTGTTTTCGAAAATATGTCCGGCGCGACATTCAGCAGCACCAGGACTGAAACAACAGCTATCTCCACAACAGCGAAGATGCAGGCCGTCGCCAGCAAACCGTTGTCCCATCCCAATGCTGACTGCACAACCCAGACCATGAGCGCCAACAACATGCCTCCCTTGACAAAGGGCGCTACCCTGTCACCAAACCTGGTGGCGTGATAAGTCTGGTTGAATTTGCGCGTCAAAACAGTTGAAATGGCCCAGGCCAACATGAGAGCCAGAATCTGGCTCATAGTGTTGAGATCGAGCTCAACCTGGTCCCCGGTGTGCCAGGTTGCAGCCAGAAAAACGGTAAACAACATGCTGAAATCAAGAGCAGTCCGGACATTTAAGACCATTGGAATACCCATACCTTGTGTTTAAACAATAAGGAATGGTGAACGGGAAATGGAGAATGGCTTCCAGGCAAAGCTAAGTGCATCCAGAACCTTGCGAAGGTTTGAAACCTTCGCAAGGTTGCCCGGTCAGGCTCCTGGAGTTCAGATGAGAACGGCAGATTGCTTGAATCTCTTCTGATAATCTGGCTCTTCTGTGAGTGTCATCGCACTCCGGGGATAGTTTTCCATGAACCATATCAGAAAGGCAGACACGTCGATCTTGTCGGCGAGGAGTCGATCCCGGCGTCGCAAGAATTCACTTTTCAGGTCAGAGGTTTGACTCAACAACTCATCAACTTTCTCGAACAAAGCATCCTGGTTTGTGGTTTTGATTCCAAAAATCAATTGATATTTCTCATGCAATTCGACCATTTGCGGCAATTCTTCCCACCAATTATCGAATTCGATGGCCGGGGTCCCCAGGATCGCAGCCTCGGAGGACATCGTTGTGCTGTCACTAATGAACAATGTTGCAAAATACAAGTAATGGCTGATGTCATTTTTTCTAATCGTCATCCGATATTTTTCCAGTTCCTTCGGCAGGGCCCGCTCTGAAGTGATCAGGATTTTGCCCCTTCTTTCCAGCATGGCGACCAGCTTCCTGAGCACTTCATCACCGATTCCTGTCCTGCCGATGTCATGGTGAGATGCGTAATGACACAACCTGATGAGAAAAAAAGGCTCCCGGTTTGAAACGCCGTTTGCCAACCTCGTTCTGTCCGGGGTAAAATAATTTGGATGCAGGTGGGCGAGGGCTTTGTAGCCGTCATATTCAATGCTCTTATACTTGTATTTGCCGACTCCCATGACTGCCGGTGCAATGACATGGTGCGCCGGCACCCAAAAAATCTCTTGTTGCGGCACCGTGGCCAAATCATCATCTGTCGGGTAAAGAGAAGGAACCCTTTTGAGCCGGCCCAGCATGGTCAACGCATCTCCGACAAACAGGTCGTAGTCTCTGCCCCTGGTGTATTTGTGCAGCCGGTAAACCGTTCTGATGATGTTGAACACGGCGGCCAAATAGATATGAAGCCCCGCAATCTTTCGGCCTTTGGGAAAAATATTCGTGTACTCCCACCCTTCTTCCTTGACCAAATCTTCCAGGATGTCTTTTTTAATGATGAGGACTTCGACATCATGTCCCCTGGCGAGCAGCTCGTTGATTTGCACACGATGAAAATGAAACTTGGCTGGATGCACCAAAAAGAATAGTATCTTCATAATCGCCGGTACAACTTGGGTATCCGATTAATTGTTTTGATCGTCGTTTCGTAGTCCATCCCGATGATGTCCAGGTACCATTTGATGGTTTCATATCTCGGTCTGTTTTCGGCTTCGATGAGCTGCGACCCCTTCTCTCGGGTCAGCAACCCCTCGCGAATCTGATTGCTGCGAAACGTATCGTTTTCCGAGAACCCCGCCACGGTCACATAGATATAATTGTAGAAGCTCGCCGTTCCGTCACCGATTCGCCAGGTCGAGGTCGTATCAATGGCTCTCTCCCAATCGTATTGATTCAGGACCGTCGCCTCGATCACCTGCTCATCCCATGCCAGGTAATCGAACAGGTGATAATAATCTTCCTGAGGATACAAATATCGCACGAGGAAAGATCCAACCGTATCAAGGACCGATGAATTCAAATAACTCGGACTCAACACGGCGTTCTTTGCGACGAATCCAAAAAGCTTGAGCTGGCTTAGCGCGGACAAAGAGTAAATCCGTTTCTTGTTGAACTGGGGTCTCAAGCCGGCAAATCCTACCTTGAAGTCTGTATTCTCGAGATGATTAATTCCCCAGATGTTTAGCTTGATGCCCGTTTGCTTCTTGAGCTGATAGGTATAATAGAAGAAGTATTTGTCGCCCGCCATGAAGAGGGGAATCATTCCCAACGCCGGGCGCTTTAGCCACGCAGAGACATTCTTGCGGATGTTCTCCCTTTTCTTTCCAATGTCAGCAGAGACGATGATGTTTTCGATGCCTAATCTGCTGCACACTCTGGCAATATTGCGCCGGGCGAGATCGGTGACCATGCCCCAGTCATAAGTCAGGGCAATTGGATTCAACCCGAGCTCTGTCCTGGTAAAATGCAACACATAGGTACTGTCGCGGCCCCCGCTGTAGGGCACGATGCAATCCGGCTCCCCATTCTTGCTCTTGTAAGGCTCCACCAGTGCCATCAGTTTTACTAGTGGCTTGGGTTGGTTTTTCTTCACATAGTTCTTGCAGATGTTGCAGACGCCCTGGTCATCGAATTCAATAAACGGAAAGGTTTGCGGCAGCAAACATTTGGCACATCTTCTCAAGGCACGAATTTCTTCGAGATTGTATTCTAAGAGCTTGCGCTCAAAAGAGGAGCGCGGGCTCACCGCAATTCGGGTCAAATCAACCAGAGAGTTTCTTTGATTCTTGCTTCTCCCTTCACTCACGGAAGAGACACTGATACGAAACTTGTCTTGCAGCAGCAGGTCGCTCTGCGCAAAGGTCTTCCCATTTTGCGAAATCTCGAACAAGTCCACATCAAAACTGTCTAAGTCGATAATATACCCTGTATTGCTCCGAACCTGTTTGATATAAAGTGGGCCAATTTTGTCGGGTAGTTTTTCGTCCTCGCTCAGTTTTGACAGGATATACTTTTCGGACGCAAAAATGAGAATGTCCTTGTGGTTTGTCAAAACATATAGCGAGCCGTTGTTGGTGGCGATGAGCACCTTTCTGAGGTCATCAAATATCAATGCCGTGGCAACGGTGCCAAATATCTCCTGGAATGTTTTAGCGACAGCGGCTTTCAGGGAGTGAGACTTTTCCAGATGGTGCCGGAAAATGGACAACATCACTTCAGTATCAATCTCATAACTTCTTTTCAGGTGAGAATATTTCTCCCAGAGATATTCGACGTTCACGATGATGCCGTTGTGCACACCGACAACACCGCCTTTTATCACCGGCTGATTGTTGCGGTCATCCAATTGTGTTCCATTGGTCACCAGCCGGGAATGTCCGATAACAACAAAAGGATTTGTCTCACCCGAATCCGTAGATGAGCTGCCGTTTGTATAGAAAGCATCGCAGAGAAGCCGATCGAATTTCTTGTCGTTGAGCATGTCAGAAACGGCGACAGGCGCACGAAGAACCTGGATTTCTTTCGCATGATGATTCAAAAAAGAGAAGCCGGCCGATTCTTTGCCGCGTGATTCTGACAAGCGTGCAAGCCTTCTAAGGGTTGGAGAGAGAACCCTGGTGTCATACAGAGAGGTGGACTTAGCTAAAACTCCAAAAATACCGCACATTCATTTTCTCCTAACTTACAGTTCCGACCGTTTCATCCATCCAAATGCTGATTTCAATTCAGCACCCGATGGATCAGTTCAATGAACTTGTCCCGGTTGGTCTCAGCGCCAAGCTCTTTGGCATGCTTGTGCGACTGGCTTTTGTAGTAGTCTATCTCTTCCCGGGTCAAGTTATTCAACTTTCGTGCCAGCGAGGCGGGTTCATAGTCATCTGAACAAACACCCAGGTCGTAAGTTTCGACCAGCTTCTTCATTTCCGGAAGCGGGCTAATCGCAAGAACCAATCTGGCCTGGATATATTGAAATAGCTTATGAGCCAGGCTGTATTCTTCGTTCAGGTTCGTGGGAGGCATGAAGAAGAGGCCGATATCGAATGAATTGCTAAATGGAATGATTTCACTAAAGGGAAGCGGGTCGAGGAAATAGACCCTCGGATCATCTTTCGCCTTCTTCTTCAGCTTATTGAGGTACATCCTGCTGATGGTACTATGCTCGACGAGGATGAGCGTGAGAGAGAAACGTTCATCGAGATACTGCACCATGTCTATCATGAGCTCGAGCTTTCTCGATGTGCCGGCTAAGCCATGATGAATCATTCTGATATTGTCAAAGTCAGTGGGACTTGGCGCGATTGGAGCATAGTCAACGGCGTTGTGAATAAAAGCGGCCGGAATCCTGAAGTTTTCTGCGTAGAAATTCTGCAAGCTTTCATTAACCGTAATGGCCATGTCACATTTCGTTAGATAGTTTTCAGCCAACCAGTTGTAGTAGTCTTTCATCACAAATCGCCACAGCAATGAATCGTCATACACTTCCGTATAATATTCATGTGCATAAAGAATAACCTTTGCACCCTGAGCAATCTCGAAGGCGATGGGTAGCAGGCGCAGGTGGTGCACGATGATCAAATCATATTTGACTTTGGACAGAGCAGAGGCGATTTGCCGGTTGGGTTTGCTCCAGATGAAGCTCTCGTACTGTTTGAGCTTCAACAGAGGATACCTCAAGACTCTTTTGTGAAAGGGATCATCTTGATAGCGATGGTAATTGATATCGTATCGTTCATCAGGCACTTGACAAACGGTATATAACTCGTACTCGTCCTTTAACCAAACTATCTGATGATTGATGATCGAATCCATATTGACGTTGGTGTAGGTAAAGATGAGTACTTTCTTCTTCATGACCTTCGCGCCTACGCAAGAATAAGATGGAATTTCACCGTAGCCATCCCCCCTTGTGGGGTATCATAGGAACATCGTTACGCAGAATCATGCTGGCTCTGTGCAACAGAATTCACCTCGCTGTCTGCCTCGGAAATGACTGCTTGCTCGATTAGCCCGAGGGCATTTTCACCGAATATTTGGCGGAGTGTTTGCGAGGGCAATTTGAACGATTCGATCAGGCTTTCAATTTTCGTCTTGATGTTGTCCGAGCCAAACAGGAGCTTGTGGCTAAACTTTTCCAGAAATCGTTTGGCAAATTTGGTATCTCGGGTGAGGGCAGGGACGCCCGCTCCGGAAAGGTCTGCGTACAGGTTGTCATATTCTTGCAGGAATTTGCAGGTCAGGCCGCCTTCTTTAACCTGTCCTCTGGGATAGACCGGCCCGCCGGCGGCAACGTCACCGGAGAGATGCTTCCAGAACAATGGGCCGTGTCCCACAAAGTTAACCTCAGGAAACGCCTCGAGAGCCTTCCCTAACGAGGCAAAGTCGAGCATATAGCCGGGAAAGTGAAGGGTTCTCTTCGCGCGCCAGCGCGCCAAAGGGGAACAAAATGAGGTCAGAAAGTCGAGGAGATTCCTCGGCAGACCCCAAAGGCGGTCGGTTTTCATCAACCTTGTCAGGAGGACCTCAAAGGGGCTATCTGTCTCCAGAGGAATCACCATATCTGAGCTTTCTTGCATATGAAAAAGCAAGGGGAGCCTGAGCTCAGACACAGTCGAAAGCAACGCCCTGACCTTGTCCGATTGCCAATTGATGGCCGCTTTGAGCTC
The DNA here is from genome assembly GCA_046757165.1 of bacterium. Classification (GTDB taxonomy): domain Bacteria; phylum Zhuqueibacterota; class Zhuqueibacteria; order Oceanimicrobiales; family Oceanimicrobiaceae; genus JBHHXT01. Next base: position 6,896 of record JBHHXT010000218.1, read on the forward strand.
GGCACACCCTCTGAACCCCTTCTTACACCAGGCTCTCAATCTCACGGAAGCATCATCCTGATTGGGATCGGGCGCATACATGGGAATGATGCGTGTCGGGTACTGCAGGTAGGTCTCATAAACATCTTCCGCCGACAAATGCTGATAGGGCCACCCCTGTGGCGCGCTCTCTTCCCAGGTCAGCAGCCAACAACAATCAAAACGATTCTCATCAAGATAGTCAATGAGTTCTCTGGCACAGGTCTTCTCGTAGTTCACATGCATGTGTGCATCGATTCTCATCATTCATTTCCAAAGCACATATCGAAATCCGAAAGGGGGAAAAATTCTTAGACCACTGAAGATCACCGAAGTCGCCGAAGGTCACCGAACAACTGTGCTAAAAAAACACAATGTTGTCGGCTCGTAGTGCAGATAATATAGTTCAGCGCTTATCTGCCGAATCAGCGTCCAATTCAAAAAATCCGTGTAGGTTTTTGATCCGTGTGGAATATTTTACCTTTTCCTGCCCGCAGGGCCACCTCTAACGTCCTTTTCGCCAGCTTAGGCACGGCAGGAGATTGCTGCGTCCCGCAAAAAACGCGGGACTCGCAATGACAGCACGTTCGACGAGTTTTCGGACAATCACCAGCAAATCGGGACTACATGATCTGGCAACCATCCACGCCAATGACCTGACCGCTGACGTAATCACTGAGATCTGAGCTCAGGAACAGGATGACTCTGGCAACGTCGAGCGGCGTGCCGATGCGTCCGAGAGAGACGTTGCTCAGGAGTCTCTGTTTGAACTCCTCCCGCAAATCCCGTGTCATGTCTGTGTCGATCAAGCCCGGCGCAACTGCGTTGACGGTGATCCCAAACGGTCCCAATTCTCTGGCCGCGGATTGGGTCATGCCGATGATGAACGCTTTGCTTCCCGCATAAGCGACCTGGCCGCTGTTGCCATTTCTGCCGACAATCGAGGAGAGATTGATGATCTTGCCTCGATTTTTTTTGCGCATCATTTTCGCGGCCTGCTGCATGCAGAGGAAGGCGCCCTTGTTATTGGTCTCCACAACGCGAAGATACTCTTGCATGGAAGTCATGAGTAAAAGATTGTTGCTCACGACTCCAGCGTTGTTGACCAAAACGTCGAGCCCGCCATATTGCTTGATCTCAGCAAACATGGCTTTCACTTCTTGCTCATTGGCGACGTCTGCCTTGATTGTTGTCGCTTCCAGGCCCTTGCCGCTCAGGTCTGCAACGAGAGAGTCGGCTTCTTTCTTGCTTTCGTTGTAATTGGCAATGATTCTCGCACCATGTTCGGCCAACAACATGGCGGTGGCTCTACCGATGCCCCGGCTCGCGCCTGTGACCAGGATTATCTTGTCCTTGACCATCTTTTTCTCTCCTTTTGTGCATAATTCATGAATCTCGCAGAACAACGGCCCGAGTGCAACGCTAAAGCGTTGCACTCCTTTTTATCCCTACAAGAGACGAAGAATCAAA
>JBHHXT010000219.1:0-8375 GCA_046757165.1 bacterium
TTCAGGGTTGAAAGCTGGTTGAGTAAAACAGCCGATTGTGAGGCAGGCCGCTTGTCGGACTGTCTGAACAAAATAAAAGATGGTTGCGCTGACTCGCGACAAGCGAGCAGAGCTCCGAAGTCGGTGTCTGCGGAAACCAGGATGCGATTGTCTTTGATAGCCAATTCCAGGATTTCGGGATCAGATGCCGCGGCCATGCCGATGTCGCGAACATGCATGGCGTCATACCCGGCATCGAGCAAAGCGCGCGCGATGATGGGAGAGAGCGCATTGTCGATGAGGAACTTCATGCAGCTTCAGTTACTGGTAGCTGTCGTTCACGGACAGCCTGGGCAGCAAAGAGCAACGACTCATGTATATCCTCCGGTTCGAGATCCGGATAAGCCGCCAGAATCTCTTCGTCGGTCATACGATTGGCGACCATGCCGACAACGGTGGCCACAGGTATGCGCAGGCCACGAATACAGGGTACGCCCCCCATTTGGTCGGAACGAACTGTAATGCGAGTGAATTTCATTTTAACTCCTTTAATTATTACATACAACGTACTGAATTTTGAGCGAATAATCAAGTTGAGTCTGATATGATCGGCAAAACTATTTTACATTACCGGATTTCGAAGATTGCCAGAAGGGCACATGAGAGCCAGATTCTGTTTTCGATCGGGGACGGCGTGCACCGGGGTTTCAACGGGTCTTAGAAATGGCGAAGGTGCGGCATGAAGCGTTCAAGGGGGGGCTGAATAATTTTCACGAAAATAAATGACGATCCTTCGGGATAACCTTGCGAAGGTTCGAAACCTTCGCAAGGTTGAAAGGTTTTGGTCAGCGCCACCCCAATCGGGGCGAACGAAAAAAGCGTCATCCACCGACACTTCCAATCCGCCACCTTCGATTGGGAGCGGGATGGTTTCCGCGGATGGTAAACAACTCAGAAATCAGGAGGGAATATCATGGCAAACACAAGTGCCCCACCCAAAACCACCGTCGCCCAAAAATCTGCCGTTGCGCTGGGCGTGCTGGCCAGCATCGAAGTCATCATGATGATCAGCCCGTTCGCGGCTTACTTTTACAGCTTCTTTCGACCCTTTCTGAATATTTTCTCGCAGTGGCAAGCGACGGCCTGGCTCGATGGCTTCTTCCTCAACCACGCCTTGATCAGCACCAGTCCGGCCCTCGAGTGGCAGCGGGAGATTGGCAGGTATTTGTTTGCCGCCGGCGTCTGGGGATTCGTGATTTCGTTCTTCGAAGTTTACGGCCGAAAGGTGTTCCGCAAGGGCGTGGCGCGCTACGGTCTCTACGCCGTCGTGCGGCACCCGCAATACCTGTCGCTGGCGGTCGCCGGTTGGGGACTTCTCACCATCTGGCCCCGGTTCTTTCTGCTCTTGCTTTATGTCACCATGCTCTTCGTCTATTTTCTTCTGGCCGCCCATGAAGAGAGACGCATGGCAGCCCTGTACCCGCAAACCTACCCCGATTACGCAAAGGGCAAGGGCTCCTTCCTGCCGGGCAGCCCGGGGGATTGGCTTTATCAGCGAACCTTCGCACGACTTCCAAACAAGGCCCTGGGGGCGATAAGCTGCTATGCCAGCGTGCTGATCCTGGCTGTCTTGGCAGGGGGTGTGGTGCGCGGGCAGGTGCAATCCAGTGCCGAAATGGTCGTCCGGCCCGAGGCGAGGGTGTACGGATTTTCTTGCTGGCCGCAAGGGCAAGAGAAGCTCGCCGGGATCGTAGACCGCTTGCTCGCTGATGACACCGTACGCCGTAAGATGGAAGACAGTGGTGCGGAGCTGTTTTTCTTGCACGCCCTGCCCGAGGATTACGGCATGAAAGGCATGTTCTATCGCCGGCAGGGGCCGCGGCGTTCACGCGGTCTGGCGAGAATCGCGGCCGCTTTTCTGTTCCCCCGTCCCCAAATAAATCGAGGCTCTGGCCTGATGGGACATCCGACGGAGCAATTACAGGTGGTTGTTTCCAGGGTTTCGCAACCGTGGAGGGACGAGATTCCATTCGAACAAGGTTTGCAGCCCGGCACCAAAATGGTTCCCCTGGCGGTGGTCACGCTGGACGCGTCCGACGACGGCGTCCCTCTGGAGGTGACCACGCCTGTGCCTGAAAACCACTGGGGAAACCTGACCATGCCTATCTTTTGAGGGGGTGTCAAAGGGTCTAATTTTTTTCGCAGACTGCGCTGTGAAAAAAATCATTTAACGCTTCGCGCTGTCATTTGCCCTGCGGGCGTCATCTGACGGAGATGTGGTCCAGACGCTGGTGCACACGGATGCCAATTCATCGCGAGTACGCTGGGACGTGCGGTCGCGAACCGGACGGCCAGTCGCCACTGGCCTCAACATTTTCTCGGGAGAGACCCCGGAAGGGGCGCAAAAACAGGGCAGATTCGTCATCATCAAATAACCCGGAGGGATGACTCATGTTATTGTTTTCGATTTTTTGCAAAGAAATGCCAGGAAGATTCCCTGAGCGATTCTGTTGCGCCAGGAAACGAGTCGGAATCGCAGTCTTCTATTATCTTGTCATTTCCCTGGGTCTGGCTTTGGTCCGTCCCGGGAGCGCTCAGGAGGTCGGCCCGGCCCGCGGGGCTTTGGTGCTGGTTGGGGGCGGCATGCACGATAAGGCCATCATCGGGCGTTTCTTGGACCTGGCAGGCGGCCCGGATGTCCCCATCGTCGTCATCCCAACCGCCGGGGGTGGCGAGGGCTATGACCAATACTGGCGGGGTCTGCGGCAATTCAAACAGGCAGGCGCCACCAATCTTACCGTGCTGCACACCTACGACCGCAGTGAGGCGGATACGGAGGCGTTTGTGCGTCCGCTGCGGCAGGCGCACGGCGTGTGGTTTTCTGGCGGGCGGCAGTGGCGTTTGGCCGACTCTTATCTGAATACCAAAGTTCATGAGGCCTTGTGGGACTTGCTCGACCGCGGCGGCGTTATCGGTGGCTCCTCTGCCGGCGCGACGATTCAGGGCTCCTACCTGGCGCGCGGCGACACCAAAACCAACACCATCATGATGGGCGACCATGAGGAGGGCCTGGGGTTCCTGAAGAATGTGGCCGTGGACCAGCACATTCTCAAACGCAACCGGCAATTCGACCTGCTGGAGATCATTGAAGCGCACCCGCACTTGCTCGGTATTGGCCTGGATGAGAATACGGCCATCGTCGTGCAGGGCGACGAGTTTGAGGTCATCGGACAAAGCTACGTCGCCATCTATGACCACGGACGGCGCCTGGACTCCGGCGGGAAGTTTTATTTCCTCGCACCGGGCGACCGCTATGATTTGAAAGAGCGCCAGCCTTTGCGGGCAGCAAGGGGATGGGAACCCCTCGAACGCGTGCAACAGAAGAGCTGGTCGTCAAATTGAGCCTCCACATCCAGAGCACAAACCGGTTTTGCAGCTCTATATGTGGTACAGGCAGGCTTCGCTGACGGTGCATGGGCGGGAGAAGGGGGGAGGTTAGAGTTTTCCCCGCAGTCGCTCTTTCGCCGGTAGAATCTCCAGGCACGTCGTCCACCAGCCGGTCAGGACGGTCTCGATAAACTCCGGTGGGAGACCTTCCTCTTGCATCTCCTGCGCCAGCCTCTGGGAATCATATTCAAGGGGCACAAACTCGATGCGCACAGAACCGCTGGCCGAAAGGATCGCGTACCAGACATGGGTCTGGCCGTCATTTTCGGGCCGGCCGATCACGCCCACATTGGCAAATAGCTTGCCGTCCGGCAACACTCTCTGCCAATGAATCCCCGTATGGGTCGTCAGGATAACGTCTGCTTCATAGTCTCTGAACAGCTTGCTCAGAAAATGGTCCGGCGTCGTCGATTCCCACAGAAACTCGTTCGTTTGCCGCGGCGAGCCGTGGCACAGCAGCACCCGTTTGCCACCGAACTGCAGCCTGATCTCCGGTGGCAGGTTTTGCTGGTATCGCTTGAACGCATCGCTTGTGTTCGAGAAGGTATAGTCGTAGCTGAGTTGCGCAAAATAATTATCGCGCGGATCGGTGTAGCCGCATTGGCAATCGCTCAGGTTGTTCCCGATGGAATGGTCGTAATTGCCCTGAACGACTTTGATGGCGTTTTCTTGCAGCAGGGGAAAGACTTTGTCCGGGTGAGGGCCGAACGCGCCTAAGTCCCCAAGACAGTAGAAGTCTTCGACCCCTCGCTTCTTGGCGTCTTCGACCAGCGCGGCAAGGGCGAGGTGGTTGTTATAGACGCCGCCGAAGACGGCGATTTTGCGGCAGTTGATTCTTCGAGCTGGTTTTGGTTGCATAAAGGAGTTCGGGATTTCAGATTTTCATTGTTCTTTCAGAAGTACCGAATAACGATCCGACACAATTTGCAACTGTGTCTTTTGAAATACACGCAACTGCGGGAAATGGATCGTTAACTACCTACTACTGTGTTGCACCACTGAGCACCCCCCAAAAACACGGTCAGAGACCGTGTTGGATCACCTTTCCACGTAGACCGTTCTGAAACGAAGGTGGTCAGCAGCAGTCTGGCCCGCAAGCCGGTCCGTCACTGAGCTCCGTCACATGATAGTCCATGCCTTTCGTTTCGCGTGCATGCCGGCGGGCGTTCTTGTTGCAAGCGAATGGCCTGGCCTCTTCTGGCGGAATTTCCTCCCTCGGTTCAACGGCGATGATGTCGTTGCTGTATGGCGCGCGCTTGTAAATGTTGAATGTCTTATCGCACACCGCCATCCGTTCGCCGCGGTAGAGCGTGTGGCCGTCGTCATCGACGACCGCTTTCCAGGGCCCGCGATAGATGACCGCCTGGTTGCGTTCCAGGCACGGGCCTTCCTTGCCTTTGTACGCCGTGACCGTCATCGACCGAAATTCGATGCCTTCGACTGTCTGCCAGGGGGTGTCATCCCGTTTCTCAATCCGGATGCCGTAGAACCCGATAGCCGCAAAGGCGTTGAGAAACTCATCTTCCCGCAGCGCTCCCGAGATGCAGCCGCTCCACAGCTCCGGGTCGTTCTTCAGGTGCGCTGGCACCGGCTCGTCGGAAACGATGTCCGAAATCGCAACCCGGCCGCCCCGTTTCAAAACGCGGTAGATTTCTTCGAAAAGCTGCTTCTTGTTTTCATCTTTGACCAGGTTCAGAACACAGTTGGACACCACCAGGTCCACAGATTCATCCGCGACCAGGGGCTGACTGCTCTCTTGTTCCTGCACGAACTCTTCGTAGGCGAGCAGGTCGGAAGCATTGTGGACTGGATTCTCGCGCAGGTAAAGGTCGGCCCTGTCCAGGTCGAGTTTCAAATCCTGAATTTTTCCCCGGCGGAATTCCACGTTGTGGTAGCCGAGCTTATCACCGATTTCCTTGCGGTAGCGGCGCGCCAGACGGAGCATTTCTTCATTCATGTCGACGCCGATAACCTTGCCCTCAGGGCCGACCATCTGCGAGACGATGTAACAGATTTTGCCCGTACCGCTGCCCAGGTCCAGCACGGTTTCACCGGGCTGCACATATCGGGACGGGTCCCCGCAGCCGTAGTCACGCTCGATGATCTCGCGTGGAATCACCTCGAGGAAGCGTTTGTCGTACTCCACCGGGCAGCAGAGTGCCGCTTCCTGAAGCCGGGCCCCTTTTTCATAGCGTTCACGCACGGCCTTGTCGACGTTCAGTCCCTTGCCGTTCGCGCGCCTGGTTTTCTCATCCACCATACTGTTCATAGTCAAGAAACTCCTCATTTTATAGTATTCTTTTGGTTTTTATCCAAAACCCAATCCGTGTAAATCCGTTCTATCCGTTAAATCCGTGTTCCATTCATTTGCGGCTTCGCCGGGCTAGTTAGCTTTCTCAAGCTTTTCGGCGACCTTCGGTGATTTTCGGTGGTCTCAAAAAACGCCGCCGCTATTCCTGTCGCTCCTTCTTTCCCGATTGCCCGGCAAAGTTGTGACAAATCGCGCCCGAAAGGTAGCAGGTGTAGCACGCCTGGTGCTGCAACGGATACGGCTGAAACGAGTCGGCCAGCGTCGCTGCAATCCTCGCCTGCGGGAAGTCGATGAGAATCGGGCAAACGTAGACGCCTTTGTCGGTCACCATCCGGCTGTGCGTGCATTGCAACAGATTGTCATCATACTCCAGCATCATCTCTTTGGTGAGGCGCTCATATTGGCCATATCCGCGACTGCGCACCTTTTCGCGACCGATTCTAAGCGGCGGAATGATTTTGATGCGTGGCCGTCTGTAGCCGATCTCCTTCATGATGGTCATGAAGCCATCAAAAACCGTCTCGGTCTCGGAATCATCCCAGGTCTGCGCGACTGTAATAATTGGCAAAAATCCATAGCGGACGAGATTCTTCACCCCGTGCATCGCTTTATCAAAACTGCCCGGGCCGCGAATTCTGTCGTTCAACTCGGGCGTAAAGCCGTCAATGCTGACACGGATTTCCAGAGAATACGGTGAGCGGTGAGCGATTTGCTCGAGGCGTTTGGCGACGCGTTCCTGAATCAGAATGCCGTTGGTCAAGACCGTGGCCGGACCGATGGCGAGCGTGTCCGCCAGAATATCCAGCAGGTCGCGATTCATGAATGGCTCGCCGCCGGTGAAATAGTACTCTTTCACCCCAATCTTTCTCGACTCGTCGAGAAAGGTCTTGACCGTCTCGCGCGCCATGAACCCGAACTTGTGGTTTTCCGGGCTGCAACTGATAAAGCAATGTGTGCACCACAGATTGCAAATCGTGCCGCCGACCTGAAACCAGAGCGCGTCCAGGCTGTAGAGCGGCGCCCAGACGGTTTCAGCTTCATCGGGTTGAGATTTTCGCCGCGAGGGCGATTCGACTATCTCATTTGTCCATGTCTCGTGACCTTTCAGACTCTCGAGACTCAATCCGTTATCTCCTGCCCAACATGGTGGTACAAATTCAATTTACTGTCGCCCGTGATGAGCGAAAAGACTTCTGTGATTTGACTCAGGCCAATTCGCAGCAAAAACGTCGGGTTGCGGCCGTAGCTCTTATTGCCGATGATGTAGAAATTGGGCTCGGGATTCCTGAGTGTTTCCGCGCCCATGCTCTCCTGTGCCAGGCAGTCGGCTGATGCGGAACCCGCGCCCAAAAGCGCGGCGGCCAGCTTCATCGGCGCCCGTGAGGCCCAGCACTCATGCACTTGCAGCTCGCGATAGATCGAATTGTCCGGGCCGTAGCCAACGTTGGCTATCACGCGGTCGACTTGCACCCTCTCGATCGTCCCCTTCCGGTTCAGCCCAACGCGTAGCTGGTCAATTTGCTCGAGGTATTCAACGGAATCGATGGTGGTATTATTCCTGAATTCGATTCCGGGAGTGTTCGCGTGCGCCACCCCGTTCGCCTTTGCTGTCAGGCTTGCCCTGGTTGCAAGCGGGTCGTCCTCGATCACGGGAATTGGAACGGATCGGTTGTCCCGGATGACCCAGAGCAGAGCGGTCGATGGTTCCTCACGGATGAGGTTCTGAAAATCGCACACCGTGGTCGCGGCGGAGTAGCCGGCGCCGACGAGCAGCGTTTTTTTGCCGGCAAAGCGGGCGCGGTCCTTGCCGGTGACATCGCGAAGATGATAATCGAGGAAGGGCTTGCTTTTGTGCTCGCCCGGAGCCGGAATGCCCCCCTCGCCGAGCCAGTTGGGATGCCCATAGACCCCGGAGGCATCCAGGACAACATCCGCCGGGTAGACTCTCTCCCTCCCCTCTGCGTCAGCGGTGAGAATTCTGAACGGATAAGTGGCACGGTTGGCGTCGCCAATCAGCTCACCTTTGAAGATTTGGTTCCTGCCTATGGATATGACCTTGACGCCCGCCCGGATTCTGTCCACAAGGAATGGCAACTGGCTCAGGGGTTTGAGGTACGTTTCAACGAACTCATAACCGGTTTGAATCGTGTCGGCTTCCGGTTCCTGCCATTGCGGGAAATGCTGCTTCAGGCTTCTGACCCCCAGGCTGGAGTGATTCATTTCCCAGGGCGAAAAAAGCGAGACATGACCCCATTTTCGAAGATTGTCGCCGACCTGGCCTTTTTCGAACACCACGACCTGATAGCCGAGCTGCGTCGCATAAAGCGCCGCTTCGAGACCAATCGGCCCCGCACCGATAATGGCAACTGTTTGACTCATTCGAGCTCCAACTTAGTGGCTAAATGTAAACATGCACCAGTACACATATATTTAGAACAAAACAGGGCGAAAAGCAATAATATTCCCTCGGTTTCTCGAGATTAGAACATGACGGGATTCTTCAAGATCATGGAACCAGGATGGGGAAGAGGTCGAGCGGAGAGGTTACCGTCAAAATTTGCTAAAAGAACTTTTTTTAAACTTGTGTCCTCGGCTTTGTACACCACGCCCATGCCGCCCTCGCCTAACTGTTCAAGAA
>JBHHXT010000220.1:0-8304 GCA_046757165.1 bacterium
AAGTCTTTTTGGTTCACGCTCCTCCGGCTCTTCGGTGAGCGTTGTCTCAGCGAGTTGATGGTGCCTGAAACAACGGTATGTCGTACATTTCAAAGTCATGCACTTGCATGTTGATACCCTTTTGCCTCACGCAGAGAGCGCAAAGCGCGCAAAGAATTTCGCCGGACTTTCTCTCCGCTCCGCCTCCAGCCTCGATAAATACCGGGTGAGCTCGCCTCCCGCAGCCTCCCTTGTGTTGGAAAGACGGCAAGAGTCGTTCGATTCCAATACAAGTGGTTAATAATCCAGCAGTTTGGGCTCCATTTTCGCACACGCAAGAGTGGTCGCTTTGCATTATTGTGTCGCTTCAATCGACGCCGTTCAGCCTCTGGAATCTGGCATACATGTTGCGTTCGATGCGTGTCCACAACGTAACAGGTGTTGGGAGTTTGAGATGTTTGTGACAGAATCAATCAAGGTGTTTTTTCTCTCGCTTCTCTTTCTTGTGCAGAGTCCTCTGTTTGCTTCAGACATTGCAATTCTGAACAATCAAGTGCATGAGCAGGAAGCGAGCCCGGGTGAGGTCTACCACGGCACCATCTATCTCGAGAACACAGGTGCCAGGCCAGCGCACGTCAAGCTGAAGAAGACAGATGCGCTTTTTTCTCCAGGCTCCAGTGGACATCATGAGCAGGCGGGCACCGCGAGTCGCTCCAACGCGGCCTGGATTGAGCTGAGCCGTGATGAGCTCGTGATTCTCCCCCGCCACGTTGAAGATGTAAATTATGCCGTCCGCGTGCCCTCCATGCTCCTCCTTTCCGGCAGCTTCTGGAGCAACATTCATGTCGAGCCGGTCGCTTCGACTGAGATAGATGGTGACGATGGCCGTGCAATTGATATCCTGGTTGTCACCAACGCGGGCGATGCCGGGTTGAGTCGACTCGAGCTTGTGGAGAGCTATCCAGTCACAACCGGCAAGAATGCCGTCATTGAGGTCATCTTGAGAAATTCGGGTCAACGGTTGATCAAGCCAAGCCTGTGGGTCGACCTGTACACCACCGAAAACGAGTTCATGACCCGGTTTCACGCAGACCCCATGAGCATCTTTCCGGGGAGCACGGTGACCTCGAAGATAGTGCTCAGCGGTCTGAAACTCGGACGCTATAAGGGAATCGTCGTTGGCAAGTACTCCGGGCAAAGAATCATGACCAACCTCGAGCACACCGTGACCGTGGTGGAGCACATTTCCCCCTTTGTCGTCTCCTTAAACCGCAGCAAAGAGCTGATGGTGTCTCAACTCATCGGCCCGCAGATAGCTGACAAGCAGCTCTCCAGTCGGCCGAGCCAGCAAATCGAGACGTTCAACGCCGTACACCATAAGATCAAGCAGCAGCGCCGGGCCGCCATGAACCAATGGGCGGCGAAAGGCGCCCCCGGTTCCACGCTGCAGGCGGAAGAAGAAGATGTCCTGGCGCGAGCGCCGGCCGAGGCTGCTTTTGTCGATGGAACGGAAGGGAGCGCAGCAAACCACATGGCAGAGGCGACAAGAGTTGCCGGACAGCAGTTGTTGCACATCACGCCCGGACAGCATGAGCAGGATACCCCCAAACCCTCGACGAGAGGGAAGGCGGGTGAGCGCTACACGGTCCAAAAGGGCGATTGGCTCTCCAAGATCGCCCTGAAGTTCTACGGCGACATGATGAAGTATCCCGTCATTGTTTCAGCAAATCGTGGCCTGATCCGTGACCCAGATCTGATCTTTCCTGGCCAGGCGCTAGAGATCCCGGCGCTCGAGGGGCAGACAAAAGTTATCGCAGCAACGAACGGGCGCCGGGATGCTGATTCTGATTTCGTGCTTAGCGGGAAGGACCTGCCAGAACGAGCAGGTGGGAGAATGGAAGCAAAAGACGATATTATGTTGAAAACGGCCTCAAGGGACCGCGAGCAGCAGACAGGAGACTACTTCTTTTCCTTGACCAGGATGACTTTCGTGCCGTCTTCATCAAACTCGTATCTGATATCATCCATGAGTGACGACAGGATGAATATCCCCCGTCCGCTTTCCTTGAGCAGATTCTCGGGCGCCAGCGGGTCGCTGACCTGTTCCGGATTGAAGCCTCGGCCTTCATCCTTGATGGTGACCTCCAATCTGGTGGCGTGAAACAGAAACCTGATAAACACCCTTTTGCTGGGATCCTGTTTGTTGCCATGCAGAATGGCGTTATTGACGGCCTCTGTCACGGCAATGGCTAAACTGTCCTTGTCTTCTTCGCTAAACGCCATCTGGTCTGCAGCCTGCTCGGCCATTCTCTCGATCATCTCGATTTGTTCCAGGCTACTCGGTATCGTCAGCTCGATATCTTTCGGTTTAGCACCCACAGAATCTCCTTCCGTTAAAAGAACCAGTTCACGTTCAAGTCAAAGTTGTTGATGGTCTCGGTCGCACGGCGAGAGGAATTCGAGATTTGTACGTTGCCAAGAAACAGCACTTGCACCCGCGGATTTGGACGATAGCTCAATTCCAGCACAGGTCCGTAATTCGTATGCCTGTCTCTTACTTGTTTTTGCCTCTCACCACTGGAATTCAACCGGTGCTCCCAGCGCGTCTGCCGAAAGAAGTTTGCTCCGGAAGCAAGCTGCCATCTGGCGCCGAAATTGCGTTTGAAGACGAGCTGCAACTCGGCATTTCTCCAGGACAAAGCCAGTCGCTGCCGCCAGACGTTGTAGAAGAATTTTCCTTGTTCAGCGAGCTCGAGATTGAAGCCGGCTTCGATGCGGCTGTTGCGCGAGAACCAGTAACTGCTTTTGTTGGTGACGATATACTGTCGATTCACGCTGTTGCGGTTGCTCGTCTCCGGATCATCGAAATCGTAGGTCTGGTACTTCGCGCGGACAGTGAATCGTTGACGGAAAGAAAAGTGGCTGTCGGGCTTGTAGACGATTTCCGGCGAAAACTGGAAATTGCGCTGCCAATTGTTGCCGCTGCTGAATTTGCTGGAGATGAAAACGAAGTGTTTCAGGAACACACTGGCGTGCCAGACGAGCGACAAATCCTGGTTGAGTTTGTGGCTGTGCGAAAACGTGAGCTGCCATTGTAACTGGTCATGATCATTCGGATTGGTGGTATCGGAAGTATCATACTGAAACTTCGACACAGAGGCGAACAACGCCAGAGAGTCAGAGCGGGAGGCTCTAAACCGATGGCTCATGCTGAGCGTTACCCGCACCTCCTCTGTGTCAAATCCAACAGAAGGAAAGCGTCCAAAAGGGTCTGGCCGGCTTTCGCGCAGACGGTTGTCATCTCGCGTGCGCACCTGGTAGTTCCAACGAAAATGGCTCAGCCAGCGAGCGCGCCTGAAGTTGATGTTGAGCGTCTGGCCGGCTTCAAAACCGGAATCATCTTTGCGGACGTCGTTGCTATCCTCCCTGACGTTGTTGACCGTGAATTCTGATGACTGAATCCAATTCTTCAAGTAAAGCGTTGTGCTTGAATTCAACCGGTAGCTCAGCCGGTTGTCAATTCCCTGGCTGCTTTGCAGAAGGTTCCTGACGAAGATACCACTCTGGTCAGAGTCAAAGCTGTCGCGGCGCAGGCGGTTGACGAACAAGACCAGCGTGTCGGCAGTGGTTTCATAAAAATGGCGCTCGACGCGGTAGCGCAGGGAGAAATCGTGATTCTTTCGTTGCGGAAAGTGGTCCTGCTCTCCGACGACAGAGAGCTCGTTCTCGTAGCCATAGAAATTCAGGTTGCTGATATCCGCATTGATGCCGTAGCCCAGGCCATGATCGCTTTGCTCCACTTGTGTTTGCCACCTGCTGCTGACTGAGGGGGTCAGGCTGATGTTAGTCCCCGGCTCATAGGTCAGGCTTGCAGAGCCGGTGTGGAATTTAACATCATTATCAAATCCTGAAAGGGGGTCGGTGAGAATGTGCGAGAAGAGCTCGGTTGCCACAGCGATCTTGCTGGAAAGCGGGTAGCTCAAGCTCAGGGTCAGATTCTGGTTGTCCTTCCAGAGATCCCGGGATGAAATGCTCTGTAAGGTCGATTTGAAATGTTCCTTCAGGCTCAGTTGCAATCTCTCATCCAACGTTTTCTTGAAGTTGAGAACGTAATTCCATTCAAAGATATTCAAGTTCTGGCGAAATCCTAATCTCGTAAACTGTGGCGGCAAACCGGTCTGCTGTCTCCTTTGCGCGAATGAGTGACTGATGACCATCAACAGTACCGGGACGATAACGCTGACCCGGCATCTCGAACCTTGTCCAGACATCCCTCTTCTGATCTAATTGCCGAGCTGTTCTGCACGCTGCACCGAAATCGCCGTCGTGGTTTTTTCATTGGGAACAACCGCGCCCCCGGAGATGACTAATTTCAGCGCTTCCTCGATGGTCAAATTGAGCTCAATGATATCGGTCTTCGGAACAAACAGGAGGAACCCGGAAGTGGGATTCGGTGTGGTAGGCAAAAAGATGCTGACCATGTCCGTCTCAAGTGATTCCTGCACCGGTCCCCTCGTGTCTTGTGTATAGAAGCCGATGGAATAAATTCCCTTTCTTGGATACTCGAACAATACTGCCTTCTTGAACACCTCGCGCTGTGAAGCAAAAAACGCCTGACTGATCTGCTTGATCGCGCCATAGACCCGGTTGATCAACGGAATGCGTTGCACAATTCGTTCGCCGAACGAGACGATCGTGCGGCCGAAATAATTACGTGCGAGGATGCCGGTGGTGATAATAATCAGCACCAGGGTGACGAACCCGATGCCTGGAATCTGCTTCTTGGCAAAGGTGACCCCAAACTGCTCCTGCAGCAGATCGGAGACCACTTGTCTTAGAATGCCGTCGATGGCCAGAAACAAGTTCCAGATAATGTATGTCGTCAGAACCAGCGGCACCAACACCACCAATCCGGTAAAGAAATACGCCCGGATCTTGCGCCCGAAACCGCCTTTAGGCGTCAATGGCTTGGAATCGCTCACTCAATCTCCCCGCTTTGGATGATATAGATCGTTTCCCCATCTTTGCCCATCTTGAACTGCTCGCGGGCAATTCTTTCGATATACGTCGTGTCGTTCTCGAGTCGGTGGATTTCTAGCGAGAGCGCCTCCCTCTCCTGCTCGCTTTGCTTTATACGCGCGCGCAGCTCATGCTTGTTGCGCTCGAGACTGAGCAAATGGTAAAAGTTATACTCTGCCAGAAAGCCGACCTGGCCGATGACACCCAGGACTGCGGCGCAAACGGCCCACTTTTTCCATCCTTTTTTCGATTTCATGCTTCGACTCGAGCCAAAATAAATAGGTGCAAGCCCAGCCAGGCGACCAGCACGCCAGCAAGAATGGCCAGGAAGTTGACCGTGTCATTTGTCATCCATGCAAAGCCGGAATAGAGTGTGGTGTCGTGACCGGCACAGTGCGCCCTTTTTTCGGTCAGGGTACCGCAGCCCGAGCAGCGATACTTGACCTGGCAGCACGCGCCCAGAACACTATCAAAACACTCGCTGAGGAGAGCGGCGAACATCAGCGTTACCAGTGCTGACCAGCGGAACGCCAGACCTTGCTCAGCAGACAGGACAAACAGTCCCATCGCCGCGATGAGAAACGCGCCCACGGAGGCCGCGCACGTGCCGCGCACGCTCACGCCGCCAGACGAGCCAGCCGCAACTTTCTTTAGAGTCAATATGGAACGCGGCGGTCGTTTTGACAGAAGTCCCATTTCCGTTGCCCAGGTATCTGCGGTCGCCGAGGCTACCGCAGTCAAATAAAGATAATTATAGACGAAATCCTGAGACAAATGCCAGGCCACCACCAGGAGGGTAGGAATTGATCCGTTCGCGAGGACTTGTAAATAATCTCTTTGACCGGTCTTTTCGATGGTGATGTTGGCGAGTTTCCTGGTACGTCCGACTCTGGACAAAATGTTGGAGGTGATGAAGAATCCGACAAGGGGAAGACTGTATGAAAACCGGCCCCATTCGAATATGAGCCATCCGACAAAAAAGGCCAATACCGCGCCCGCCGGAGTCAGAAGCTGATAACGATAAGATATCGCCGCAGCAGCAAAAGCAAGAATCGCACCTATCATGCAAGAACAACCTGGCCTTAAATTTAGAGAATGCATGCTATTTAAAAAAAAATTCCCAAAAAGTCAACGATTTATTTGGCAGGTATGGGCGCCAGGCAGGAGGTCCAAACATGCAATTTTACGGCTCAACGGCTCGGCGCAGGCACAATGCGTCAGCGACTGGTTCGGGATTTTATTGACACAGTTCAGGGGCTCGGGGGATGGCTATCGTCCGGAAGATGTGGCTGTCTCAGGCAAGTTATCCACATCAGGCGGGAGTGCGCGGTCAACAGAAAAAGCAAATCGTAAGAAAGTACTAACCCGACCGGCCATGGGTTGGCCTCAAAGTTTCGCGATGGGCTGTTGGCACGGTTGGCCTCCAGGCTGATGTAACCTTATGTTATTATAGATAGTAAGGGCAAAACCATTCCGATGGGGACTTCAATGAAAGCATGGGGCCACATTTTGACGATATTCGCAAGTTATTACTGTTTTTGCCCATTCTGGCAGGGAAGAAGTGGGGGTTGGGTTCAACAAGTTATCCACATTTTGTTCACAGCGGTGAAAAAGCCCCGAAGGTGCGGGAACTATCAACCAGACGGCCCAGGTACAAAGTGGCTTATTTTCAAGAGTTAGTTGAATTTTGCAACCATGCATGGTATATTGCCTTCCTGATGCTCATCGTTTTCTGGACAGGATTCATTCTCTACGCCCTCTTCGTCGTCGCCATCGGCTGGCGGGGTTACCGGTCGACGAAACCCACGCAAGAAATCGATCTCGACTTTTGGGCGGCGGGCAAGTCGCTGGGGTCGTGGGCGACCGGTTTGTCGATATCGGCCGGTTTTATGTCCATCAGCTGGTCCTGTGTCTATGCGGTGCAGTTGGTTTATTGGTACGGCTTGGGGGCCTTATGGCTGCTCGCTTTCCCCTGGCTCATCGTCATGGCGTTCTTTTATCTCCTGACTCCCCGTTTCCGAAGATTGCGCGCCTTTTCTCAGCCCGAGATGTTGGCAGAGCGATTCGGGGAACGCGTGCGGGTCTATTTCGCGCTGCCGCTGGCCTTTGTGTTTCTCGTTTGGGGCGGGGCTGAAATTTTCGCCGCTGCCCAAATTCTGACGCCCATCCTGAAAGTTCCGTTTCACGTGATCCTGGCCTTCATCGCTTTTGTGGTGGCGCTGTATTCCTATCTCGGAGGGTTCGCGGCGGTCGTCACGACCGACAAGTTGCAGTTTGCGCTGGTCGCGTTTTTCATCGTCGCCATTTCCTGGGTGGCGGGAAAAGCGGTGCTCGCGCACGAGTCGTTGACCGGGCTTTTGAATCACATGCCGCTTGCGCCCAAAACAGGGGGCTCCGCATTTGCAATCCTGTCGGCCGGTCCGGCGCTCGTGATCATGACGCTGGTCGCCTATCTCCCCGGTTGGATCGTGGAGACCGATATTTGGCTGCGACTCCAGGCCTCCAGGAGTGACGGGAGCGCGCGCAACGGCGTTCTCATCGCCAGCGTCAATTCCATCGTTTTCATCGCCATCCTGCCGACCATCATCGGGTTGTCGGCTCTTTATCTGTACCCGCCGCACGGCGCTGAAATCCCGGGCGTGCTCAACGACGGCGCAGCAATCTTTGCCGTCTTGATCAATGACCATTCTCCTGCCACGTTGAGCGTTCTGCTTAT
This sequence comes from bacterium, assembly GCA_046757165.1. GTDB lineage: Bacteria > Zhuqueibacterota > Zhuqueibacteria > Oceanimicrobiales > Oceanimicrobiaceae > JBHHXT01. The sequence continues at coordinate 7,715 of JBHHXT010000220.1, forward strand.
TATTGGACTGGCTGCGGCTTCGATGTCTACCATCGACACCTGTGGCAACGTCATGGCCCTCTCCCTCTCTTACGACCTCCTGGAGCCGTACCTGGCCGCAAAACAGAAGAATATCGACCGCCGGACGATTGCGCGCATCACCTCGGCAGGCGCCGTTGTCCTGGCGTACATTTACGCCATTTTTACCGAATCTTTGTGGGACATCTTTTATCTGTCCTCCGGCATCTTGACGACGACGCTTTTCATCCCGATGGTGGCGCTCTTTCGTCCAAAAGCGACAACCGGCCAGGTCCGGGATGCGGCCATTGCCGGGTTTATGAGCACATTTGTTTTCTATTACTTAGAGAAAATCGGGAGATTGGCTGTTCTTCAACCCGAGTGGTTGAATGAGACGGGATTGGGATATATCGTTTGGGGATTGCTGAGCTGTAGTTTGGTGTACGTTCTGAGGGCACCCCGGCCACGCAGGATTCGTCCCCGCGTGCGCGGCTGATCGTGTCATCCTGCGCGGGAAGACGAACCGGGAGATTGCTTACCCCGAAGTCCCGCCCTGAGCAATCTTACGCCCCTGCGCGTCTTATCGTTACCCA
>JBHHXT010000221.1:0-8275 GCA_046757165.1 bacterium
GCCCGTCACGACACTGCCAAAATCAAAAGAAGACGGAGTGACCGTGATGTCTGGCTCCGGGGAGGCGCTGCCGCCGCCAGCCGGCCGTAGCTCCATAGAAACGACCGCCCAGTCGACATTTCGGTGCAGGGTACCATTGAAAAGCACGCTGCCGGCCGGTGTCACCAACCTGTCCTGAACCGCCACGCCGGAGACACTGCCGCCGCTGCCGGCATGTATCTCGCCGCGCTCCGTGTAGTCTGCGCCGGCGGTATGCACTTTGTTACGCAAAGCCACCGCGCCGAAGACCACACTTCTGTCTACACTGCTGGTGAGGGTGAATTCATAAACGTTGCTATCGGTGCCGCCGGCGCAGCCGCCGGCCGCGCCGTTTGTGTTCCCGGAGATGAGGGCACCGATGGGCGCGGCCGGGTCGACGCCGGAGTAGCGGCTCACCGAGATCACCGCGCTGGTCACCGCCTGAGAAAACGTCGCCGTCACCACGCCATCGGCAGCAGGCGTGCCAAGCGCCCGCCAGACCTCCACGCCGGTCACACTGCGCCCGGAACACTGAGCGCCAACACGCGTCCACTGCAACCCAAGCCCCGTAACTGAAATGACCTCGGCTTTCGGACGGAAGGAAATGGCCGCCAGATATAAATCACCCGCGGCCGCGCTCAGATTTGCCAAAGTCGAGACCGTGCTGCTGTTTTCCGACCTGCCGTTCCGGGTCTCCTCATAGGTGACTTCGCCTGCCGCAAGGGACGCGCCGTTGCCGGTAAGAGAGACCGCCACCATGGGCTCGTCCGGGTCGTTGCTGTTGATGTGCAGGGTGGCGCTTTTCGCGCCCGGCGAGCCGGGCGCAAAGCGGAGCTCCAGGTCGTGACTCGCGCCCGGCGGCAGGATAAAACCGCCCGTCCCGCCGACGACGGCAAAATCGCCGGAGTGTGACCCGGTCAAAACCAGGCTGGAGATGTCCAAATTCGCGACGCCGTCATTGCGAACCGTGACCATCCGGCTCACACTCGACCCTGTCGCGACACTGCCAAAGTCAACAAAGTCAGGAGTCACGGTGATGTCCGGTACGGCAGCCAGGGCCATGCCGGAAAGAAACACCGCAAGCGGATTTTCATCCGGATCATTGCTGCTCATCTGCAGCTCAGCCGTTTTCGCGCCAGGTGAGGTGGGCGAAAATGCGAGCGTCAGGGTCCGGATGGAATCTGGCTGGAGGACAAACGGTGCGCCACCGCTGACCAGGCTAAACTCGCCAGCCGCCACACCCGCCACAACCACGGCAGTCACGTCGAGATTGGCCACGCCAACGTTACGCACGATGACAGCCTGAGTGGTGCTCGCGCCTTCGACAACCTCACCGAAGTCAACCGTGGCCGGTATCACCGCGATATCAGGCTCAGGGGGCAGGCCGGCTCCCGCCAGCACGACACCAAACGGATTTTCATCGGCGTCATTGCTGGTGATCTGCAAGAGTGCGTTCTTGCTGCCGACCGATGCCGGTGCAAAACCAACTTCAACGACTTGCACCGAGCCAGGGGGCAAGGTAAACGGGCCGGAACCGCTGACGACAGCAAAATCCCCGGCTCCGGTCCCGACCAGATTCATCGCCCCCACCACGAGGTCCGCAGTGCCCACATTTCTTATCTCAAAGGATTGCACACCCGTTGCGCCGACGAAAACCTGTGCAAAATCAAGCGAATCGGGAACCACCAGAATCTCTGGTGCCGGTGGCAGCACGCCATTGCCGGTGAGCGGAACCACGAGCAAATTTTCATCCGGGTCATTACTGGCGATCTGAAAGTTTGCGCTTTTCGCACCTGCACTTGCCGGTTGGAAGGTGACCTCCAAACTCTGGCTTGCGCCGGCCGGGAGCGTGAAGCCACTCCCGCTGGCCAAACTGAATTCGGTGACGTCACTCCCCTGCAAAGAAACCGAGCTGGCCTGGAGGGCAGCCGTGCCGCTGTTTCGAACCTCGAACCCCTGAGTCGTGCTCGCGCCGATCGTCACGTTTCCAAAATCAAAAGAAGGGGGCGTGACCCCAATATCCGGCGCCGGCGTCTGTGACGCCGGTCGGATCTCCAGCGCCACCAGCGCCCAGTCGACCGGCTTGTTGAACGTACCGTCCACCAGGGCGCTTGCGGGCGAGGCCACCGTTTTGTCCTCGATTGCCACGCCGGCCACACTGCCGCCACTGCCGCCGTGGAATTCTGCGCGCTCCACATACCCGGCACCGGCGGTGTGCTTTTTGTTCCGCAAAGCGGCCGCCGCATAGACGACGGCGCCCGGTGAGGTGGTATTGATCGTGAATCCATAGTTGTTGCGATCTGTGCCGCCGGAGCACCCGCCGGCGAAGCCATTTGTGTTTACTGCAACACTGCTGCCGACCGGATTGGTGGCATCGGCTCCCGAGTAACGGGTCACGGAAATCACGGCGTTGTCTACCGCTGAAGCCAGAGTTGCCGTGACCGGTCCGGCGCTCGCCGGCGGGCCTGACGCCTGCCAGACCTCGATGCCCGTGACGCCGCGCCCGGAGCACTGCCTCTGCACACGAGTCCACGTCAACCCGAGCCCCGAGACCGCCGCTGCCTGCACGCCCGGTCGCGAGGAGATCGCAGCCAGATAGAGATCACCCGTCCGCGCCGTCAGGTTTGCTGCGGTCGTGACCGTGCTCAGGCCGGCGGAGCGCCCACTCTGATTCTCTTCAAAAAGAATCTGCCCGGTGCCGCCACCACCATCCGCGGAAAAATGTGCCGTAACTGTGCGGTTGGCGTCCATGACCACGGTGATCGGGTTGTCCGCCGGATTGGCTGCACCGATGTCGCCGCTCCAGTTCGCGAACACAAAGCCCGTGTTTGCGGTGGCGGTGAGCGTGACGGGTTCATTTTCATCATAGAGGACTCGATCGGGAGACCGGGAGACGACGCCGCCCTGTGCTGGCACCACCCCGGTGTTCAACACGAATTGCGGCGCCGGCGGCGGGGTGCCAAAATCTCCAACAGCAATCGCCCAATCTGACGCGTAGGGCGGTTGCCACGTCTGATCCGCCGCGTTCAACGGGCCGATGTTTATTTCAGCATAAGGCAGTTTCGTATCGACCGCAATGGCCGGTTGCGCGCCGGACATGCCGGACAGGTTCAACCCAATGGTGGTGGCAGACTCTTTGTAGAACAAGAAATGTGTATTGGCTGGATCTTTCAAACAAACGCCATCGGTGATAAGATTATCCACCACGAGATCGAAGAGAAATCGACTCTTGAAAAACTCGGAATTCGTTTTCACCCACTCCGGATTTGGGAAGGGCGCTGAGGCGGCGAGCCCCATGTTTGCTGCTGCATTCGCACCGAGCAAATTGCCCCAGATATTCGCCACGCCTCCCGCCATGGTGGCATGCCACAGGCCGCGACGAATCTGTGCCATAGAATAGTCTTTTGCTCGGGCGGGATCGCGGATGCGAAAGCGGTCTTCTTCAAACGCGGGCTTGTTTGGACGCACTTGCAGCACGTCGAGATAACGTTGATAGTCTGGCTGGTGGTGCTCATAAGAGGCGTAGTCGAGTAGTTCGGAGATTTGGCTGAACGGGGTCGAGCCGATGTTCGAAAATCCATCCCGGCCGCTGAGATAGTGAAACCAGCCCAGGTGCTGATGCATATAGTCATGCCACGCCTCGAGGTCAGTCTGATTTGCCCATTCGTCCAGGTCAAAGCCATAGCCCATGGTCCAGCCGGGCAATGGTCCCAACCGGGCTGAGATATAGCGCTGCAACCGTTTGTCTTCCACCCCATTCTTGCCCCACTTGATGGGGGTCTGCCTCCTGCTTTCATCTCCCCACTGCCAGATGTGCACCATGCCACCCGCCGCATGCACTTTCTTGATCAGCAGCTCCAGCGCCTCGAAGGTTCTGAAATCCGGATTCGGGACCGTGATGTTATCGGAGCTCGGTTGATCGAGGTCGAACCATCGGCAAAAGACCGGCGTGTGAAATCCGTTAAACCCATGCTCGACAAAAAACGTCTGAATGTCGTCATCGATGCGGAGCGGGTTGTTGTGGTACCCCTGCGGCCCCCAATACATGACCAGCTGGGGCACGAACCGTTCACCCGTGCCACTCCAGGTCCACCTGGCCCCGGAATGGGTCACGAAACCCTTGCTCGCCGGGTCGGGATTGGGGTTGATGGTGATGGCGCCGGTGTGGCCATCCAGGTCCGGGTCAACGCTGGCAGTCGAAAAAGTCCAGCCTCCGGTTTTCGTTCCGGTGAAGCGAAATTTCCATTTGTTCGCACCATCATAGTACATGCCCGTGGTGATGGTTTCGCCGCTGGCGCTGTGCACAAATGTGGCGGTCGCGACCAAATCAAACGGGTTGCCGGAAAACGACGGGTTGTCGAGCTGCCACTCGAGCACCGGTCCCCACTGCGTGCCAACGCGGTCCAGGGGGCCGCCCTGTACACGGTACGTTGCTGTCACCGTAATGTTGGCTGCCGGCATGACAAGCGTGGTGTTCGGGCTGTTCACGTCAGCGATGGTCGCCACCGCGCCCGTCCACTGGTCGAAGGTGTGGTTGGCGGGTGGCGGGTCTGCGGAAAGGCTCACGACCGTGCCGGAGGCATAGCTGCCCCCGCCGGTGCCATTTTCTACAGTCAGCACATGTTTCGTAGCGCTTCGGACGTCGATGAGAAGCGTGATGCCGGCCGGAACGTTCTGCTGCGTGATCCTGGTGCCATCCAGGAAATCGACCACCACGTCGACCGCGGTATGGCTTCCCAGGCCGAAGTGGAGCACCGGATCGTTCTGGCCGAGATAGCCATTGTTGCTGCGCGCTTGCCGCAGACCGAGCTGACTGATTCCTGCCTGGCCTGCGGGGTAAACATAAACTTTAGCGCCGTAAGCGCCAGCCTGCCCCTGTGGCGAAATCAGGCGCACCTTCAGCCAATTGCCGCCGCCGGTCAGGTCATTGCGCACCAGCCAGTTGCGCGAGCGCTTGCAGCCAAACGCGAAGTCGAGATCGCCGTCATTATCGATATCCGCGAAACCGACGGCACGTGGATCGCCGATGCCGGTCGTCGGCAGCGCTGGCCCGCTGGTAAACGTGCCGGTGCCATCGTTGAGATAACATAGATTATCGCCGGCAAAGAGCAGATCGAGATCACCGTCGTTGTCCAGATCGGCAAAGCCGCCCATGTACCCTTCGGTGCCGGTAAACGCTTGCAAGAAGGTAAAGGTGCCATCGCCATTGTTGCGGTACAGGGCACCGTTCGGATCGGAGCCGAACACCATGTCCAGGTCGCCGTCGTTGTCGATATCGCCAAAGGTGATGCCATCTCTGGCGCGCTCGCTGATACCGACCGTCGCGGGGTCGATCAAGACAAAAGTGCCACTGCCGTCATTTTGCAGAATGTTCACAGGGCCGGTGCGATTGCCGGCCCACACATCGATATCGCCGTCCCCGTCGTAATCGACATCTGTCGCCCCCTGACCCACCGGCGCGGTGTAGAGCGCGCCAGAGTTGACCGGTGTGAACTGCAGGTTGCCGTCGTTGCGGTAGATTTCATTGCGTTCGCCCGCCGGGTCGTTAGAACCCTGGTAGTTGGTCACACAAAACAGATCCAGGTCCCCGTCCCGGTCCATATCAAAGGCGATGACGCCACGCGTCGGCCAGTCCCGGGCTGGAATGCCGGCAGCGGCCGTGACTTCGGTGAAAAAACCATTGCCGTCGTTCCTGAAGAGATTGTTCACGGCCGGGTTGGCATTGTGCCCGTTCGTTGTGCCGTTGAACAGGTCGAAATCGCCATCGTTATCCAGGTCGGCGAAGGTGGCGCCATGCGAGCCACCGTCGAAATCGTCCACCCCGCGCGCCGCACCTTCGTCGGAGAACGTGCTGCCGTCCAGGTTGTGGAAGAAGAGGTCGGGCATGGCAGTGTTGAACAGCATCGTGATATAGAGGTCCGGCAGCCCGTCTCCGTCAACGTCCGCAAAAGTGGCGGAATGCCCGCCGGTTTTGGCAGCCGGCCCGCCAGTAGCAGCGGAGCTGGTGATATCCGTGAACGAGAGCGTCGCGGCGGCTGTGGTCGTCGAAAAGTGCGGGGCACGGTCCTTCGAGGCAACAGGTGTGGAGGCAGCACGACTGCTGTCCGGAACAATCCGGCTCTGCGTTGTCAAAACCTCACCCGGTGTGTCTCTGAGCGATTTGAGATTGGGCCCCTCCTGGGCCTGAAGCGGGCTAAGCTGAAATAGAAGGAAGACAACTCTGACAAGAAACAAGGAAAGAAAAACGACGTGGCGTATCAATTTGTCGAAACTCCAGAATGCCATCATGAAATGTTAACGATTTGGATCATTAAGAAGAATAGCCGCTAATCGTGCCTTCTGCCGATTGTCCCGAATGGTGAGCTCCCAAGAAATAATCTTGGAAGACACCTGTGAACAGCGAGATGTGCAACGTCAGACTGGTGTCCCCTGACATCGCTGAGGGACAGCACGGCCTCACGTCTCCTGCTACCCAACTCCTTAAGATGTGGCCCCCCTGGTCGAAATAGGAAGGAAACGGTTGAACCCGGTGAAATCCGTGGTTGACCGAATTGACAACCGTGCCGATACGAACCATCATGTTATCCATCGCCCTATCAATAGAGGAGGCTTACTCATGATACGAAAAACACACAACCGACTTCCAGTCCTGAGCGCGGGCACCGCTATCTTCATCACTTTCTCGCTCTTTATGACCCTCTGCCCTGATTTGCTGACAGCACGCATGCCAATTTCTGAAAAACACAAGGACAAGAAGCATGTCAAGAGTGAGAAACGGAAGCATCCCAAGCCGAATCAACATCATCATGAAAGCCATGTTGTCCACAAACATCATTTCGCCATCTTCTCAGGCGCGACCAGCAACATCGAACAGAAACACACCAACTTCACGCTTGGCGCGGAATATGAATACAGACTTCCGGTGTGGCAGAATCGCATAGGTGTCGGCGCGGTCGCCGAACGGGTATTTGCGGACCATGCTGAAACCGTTCTCGCCGGCGCGGCGCTTCTGCATGCCGGCAAGGGGCTGAAGTTCTTGCTGGCCTCCGGTGTTGTGGTTGCTGAGGAGCATCATGCAGAGACAGTGTCGCTTCACGCAGACGCCGAGGGTGGGCACGGAGAAGAGCCGGCGTCCGGCGAAACCGGCACCGCGAAAGAGTTCTTGCTGCGCGCAGGTCTCGCAAAGGCTTTCCATGCTGGGAGATTCTCCATTACGCCGGCCCTCAACTTCGACCTGATCAACGGCAACCTCGCGGTGGTTTACGGCTTGTGTTTTGGAAGAGGATTCTAGCCTTTCTCGAACAGGGCGCTCTCAGCGTCCTTCCCAACCTGAGCCACGGGATTCTTCTGCTCGTGCGGGACTTGTCGCCCACCTGCCTCGCCCAGCAAGGAATCCGCCGCGTATCCGCGGAATAAGGAATTGCATTGCCTAACCCGGACAAGCCGAAAATTCGAAATCCTGAGCTCGAAACTCGAAAAAAAGTGTGCCACAAAAAAGTTTTGCCGAAAAGTGGCAGAAAATAACTCGTCAGGGACTAAAACATCAAATCCTCTGCAACAACTCAACCTTGATAATCGAATGATCTCCAACCGCGTAGTTGCCGCACTGCTGTAGACCCACTCTTCCGGCTTTTCGAAAAAGCCTTTCCTGAAGCGGGTTGTTGTGCAAGTACAAGCTGTCTGGCCATATCGAATCTTGTCAAAAACGGTCTGACTCTTGGGGACTCATCTGTCCCCCTTTTGGCATGCAATCCCCGATTCAAATATGCGAAGGGGATTACTTGGTGGGCTGAGCACGCGGGCGTAAATCCCCTTCGAGCGCTGTAAATCCAATCCTTGATTTCTGTCCCGTCAGGGACAAAATATTTGTAGCACAACCCAATCCCTCCAAGGCTAAGTCCCGTTAGGAACGAAATATTCACTCTCCGATATCTTTCAAAATATATCGTTCATCGTATTCTATATTGAAGCGCTGCAACAATTCAATATATTCTTCTCTAAATGTCTTCTTTTTGTGATGCTCTTCCTGATTCATGATGTATTTTACGGCGCTATCAATCTGAGAATGTGAATAGGAAAAAGCGCCATAACCCGCCTGCCATCCAAATTTGCCTCGGACAAATCCCTTTTTATTAATCTATGTCGATGAGCCACTTTTTATGTCCTGAAGTAAATCAGGGATTAATTGAAGAGGATTATATCCTACAAAAACATGGAGGTGATTCGGCATACCATTTATTGCGATCAATTTGTGATG
>JBHHXT010000222.1:0-8195 GCA_046757165.1 bacterium
TCAGTTTACCCACTTATTCTTTATTATGAGTGCTTTACTTTATTACTGCTAACTGTTGGATGCCACGAAACCAAACCGTGTCACCGGAGAGATACACCGCCCCATCCTGCTGCCCTTTCCACTCCAGCAGGAAACCGATGACATGACCAACGATCGGCTTACTGAACGGAGGGCCATGTCGACACGGGGTTGCCGTCACGCGAATCCGGGTGGTGTTTCTGCCGGTGATCTCTGCGACCTCCCAGGGCCTGAGGCCCACTGTATTTCCACCCAGGCGGTTTGCACCTGTGTGAGTGGTCAGAACTTTTCCAGCCTTCGCAAGAAGGGCACGGCCAGCTTCGTCCAGATTGTCCTGGTGGTGGTCGTGGCTGAGCAAGACGGCGTCGAGCGCACCCACTTCTTGCGGACCGATGCTTGCGCCGACCAGACTGGCATATCGCGTTCCCGGAATCACACCGACGCGACCGTGACTGCCCGCCGGATCAAAAACCGGATCGGTGAGGAGGCGGAGGGGCCCGATTTCGAGAATCAGGGTGGCGGTACCGACATAGGTGGCTTGCATGTTCATTCACTCCGTTGGTAAGCGCGTTTGCACGATTAAGTTGGCCATTTTTTCTGGCAAATGTAACATCGGTCATCGCGCTGCAAAACGCGGGTAATGATCCGACACCGTTTGTAACGGTGTCTTTGTAAGTCCAGGTTGATCGAAGGATAAACGGTTTAGCCAAAACACGGTCACAGACCGTGTTGGATCATTTCTGGACCTTATTGCAGGTGACTCTAGTAGCTAGCAGCTGGCGGCTGGAGCCAGGCCTGCTATCTTCGCAACGCGTTTGATTGTTTCGGATTGAGCTCCTGCAGCAGCTCTTTATTGGTAGGGGTGCTCTCCACAAGCTTGAGCAGTTCGAGGATGGCGGCTTTGGGCTCACTGTCGGCCAGCCGGCGTCGCAGCGCCGCCAGCCCCCGCATTTCGTCCTCGGTGTAAAGCAGCTCCTCCTTGCGCGTGCCGCTGGCGAGAATGTTGATGGCCGGGAAAATTCGGGCATCCGCGAGCGAGCGGTCCAGGACAATCTCGCTGTTGCCGGTGCCTTTGAACTCTTCGAAAATAAAGTCATCCATGCGCGAGCCGGTCTCCACCAGCGCAGTGGCGATCACGGTCACCGAGCCGCCGTTTTCGACATTGCGCGCCAGCCCAAAGAATCGTCGCGGAATTTCAAGCGCTTTTGCATCCAATCCGCCGGACATGGTGCGTCGTACGCCTGCGCTGGTCAGGTTAGAGGCTCGCGCCATGCGGGTAATGCTATCGACCAGCACCACGACATCCCGGCCACATTCCAGCTCACAGCGGATGTGGGCCAGCGTCAGCTCGGCCAGATTGATGTGTGAGTCCATGCTCTGGTCGTTGGAGCTTGCCAACACCTCTGTCGGTATCTTGCGGCGGAAGTGCGTGACTTCCTCCGGCCGTTCGTCGATCAGCAAAGCAACGATGCGCGCATCCGGCTCACTGGCATGAATCGCAGTGGCGATCTCTTCCAGAATGCGGGTTTTGCCGGATTTGGGAGGCGACACGATCATGCCGCGCGTGCCCTTGCCGATGGGGGCGATCAGCTCAACAATGCGCATCGTGACGTTGCCGGCGTCCCCGAGGCGAATTCGCTCCGTCGGACTGATGGCCTGCAACCGGTCAAAGCGAGGACGGGCTCGAAACTCCTCTGGTGGCAATCCGCAGACCGACTCGACGGCGGTCAATTGAGATCCCTTTTTCCCCGGGCGTGTCGGTCCGCTGACCACGGCCCCCTCCACCAAGCCATATTCCCGGATCAGCTTCGACGAGACCCAGGCATCTCCGGGTCCGGGCTGATACGATCTCCGGGAGTCACGCAAGAACCCCCCTCCGCGCTGAAATAGTTGCAGAACGCCGCTGGCTGTTTCGGACATTTTCTTGATTCCTACTGGTTATGTACGTTCAAACACTACTTAATACATCGGCTTGTGAAAAACAAGACAAAAGTCAACACAGAGGCTGCAGAATGCCATCGGAATGTTACCGATCGAGCTTACTGAGCTTGACGGGCAGATACTTGTGATAGGGCGTTTTGGCAATGGGATCCGCATGCTCGGTGGAGGTCAAGAGGTTGACATAAGGCCCGGTTCTGTTGCATTCCGCGGCAGGGCTTGCGTCGGTGTAGTCCAGACCATATCCATGTGGCATCGAAACGACTCCTTTCAGAATCCCGTCATCGAGTTTGACCCGAATGTCAATGGCGCTTCGGGCAGATTCGCACCTGGACCAGTCGCCGTCGGAAAGGCCAAGCGTTGCAGCATCTTCCGGGTGGATCCGCAGGGCGCCATCCGGGTCATTTTTGCGCCAGGCCGGATCGCGGAAGATGGCATTTGCGTTGTACGACCGCCGTTCTCCGGCCATCAGGATGAATGGATGTTCCGGATTAGTCGACGCCGCCAAATCTTTCCTCGAGTCGCGGAGCGCAGAGAGCATTTCAGAGATTTCAAGATGGATCTTGCCGTCGGCGTGTTTGATGAGGCGCCAGACATCATCGTAGTTGTGTGTGCTGATCAAGGCCCCCGATTCGCTGAGAAGAATACGGTTGAAGAGTGCTTCCCCCAGGTCGCGTCCCTTGCCCTCGAGTCCGGTTTGTCGAACGGCTTGCGGGTATCTGGCGGCATAAAAGTGGGCCGCTCCCCAGAGCGGGGCCGCTGCTTTCGCGCCGTTCGGCAAAGCGGCGCCCAGGGTTTCATGCAGGATGAGACTCGAGTAAGGCCTGAGCCCGGGTCTGAGCCTGAGCAGGGCCGCGAGCGCAGCCGGGAAAATCCGCAGCTTCGGAAAACGCCGGTCCAGCCGGGCCAGTTTTTCCAGGACAGGGAATTTCTCCGGTAGTTCCCCCATTGCCACCAGGAGGCGGCGATGAATTTCCGGTTCCGCCAGCGTGTCCGGACCAGGCGTAAGAATCGGACGCCGCAAGTGAAAAGCCTGTGTCGGAAAGTTGAGCGTGAAAAAAGTGGTCTCCCATTTTTCAAACTGCGTGCTCGCCGGAAGCACGTAATGCGCCAGCCGCGCCGTTTCACTGTTGGCGACATCTATGACCACCAGCAGCTCTAATTTCTTGAAGGCTTCGCGGTAGGCGGTCGTGTCCGCTGCGCTGACCATCGGATTACTGCTTTCAACCACCAGGCCGCGGATACGCTCAGGATGGTCGGTGTCGATTTCAGCCGGCAAAATGTTGGGCGGAAAAAACTTGCTGATTTCTTGCATGCCCGTCACCCGGGTGGTGCAACCGCCTTCTTCAGGCTCTTTTGAATGGCCGACCAGTGGCATGAGTGCCGTGTGCAAATTGTTTGTCCCCCGCCTGCCAAAGTTGCCTGTTATCAGAAAAAGCAGTTTTTCAAGATAGGAGTTGAGGGTACTATGCAAGCTTTGTTGAATGCCGAGATCGGCGCAAACGGTCGCAGAACGCGCTCCTGAAAGCCCCCGGGCCACAGCGCGAACGTGTTCGGAGTCGATACCAGCTTTGTTAGAGAATTGGGGGACTGGAATGTCATCCAGGATGCGACGCAGGCTCGCAAAACCGGTTGTGTGGGCCTTGATGAAATCATCGTCCTGCCACCCTTCCTGGATGATGGTCGCCAGAATCGCTGTCAGCAAGAACGCATCTGTCCCGGGCCGAAGTTGAAGATGAACATCCGCCATCCTGGCGGTTTCGGTTTTTCGCGGATCGATGACCACCATCGTCCGGGCTGGATCTTTTGCGATCGCTTGCAGGACCTTGCGGGCCCGTGAAAACCCATGCGACTGCCAGGGATTCTTGCCCAGGAACACCACATAATCCGCTTCTTCGACGCTTTCGGAGATGTGGCAGGTTTGTTTGCCAAACAGCTTGCCGTTGACCCAAAAGTCACCGGTCTTTTCCTGCGCCAGCGAATTGTAGAGATAGCGCGTGCGCATGCCTGCGCGCAGGGCACCGCCATAGACGCCGCAGAGATGGTTGCCCTGACCCCCGCCGCCGTAGTAGGCCAGAGCATGACCGCCGTGCCGGTCCCGGATCTCGACGATCTTCGCGGCAATTTCATCGATGGCTCTCTGCCAGGATATTCTCTCGAAAGAGCCGTTCTGTTTTCGCCGCAAAGGATGATGCAACCGGTCGTTATGATTTTGATAATAGTCCAGTCTTGTCGCCTTCTGGCAGAGATACCCTCTAGACAGCGGGTGGCTCTCGTCGCCCCGGATGCGTGTTAGATGTCCGTTTTCGATTTGAACTTCGATGCCGCAATTGAGACTGCAGATGATGCATGCGGTTGGCTGCCATTTTTGCTCGGTGGGAGTGCTTTCGCGCATAGACAATCCTTATGATCCTTCTCCATGACTGATGATTGACCGAAAACTGAGCCATTCAGCGATTGGCGTTTTTCGGCCTGGCACGGCTAAACGTTCCAAGGGGCTGTCCAAAAAGGTTCCTCGTGCCTGTCATTTCAAGCGAAGCGAGAAATCTGTTCGTGCAAGAACTTCGATGTAAACAGTTGTTTTCGTGAGTCCTGCGATTGGTGTCTTGTCAGATTCCTCCCTTCGGTCGGAATGACATTTCTGGTCCTTTTGAACAGCCCCTTTCATGTATAATTCAGCTACGTGAATTTCAAAAATCGTTCGTGATTCTAAGAAAATAGTAAGCTGTGAAACCTGAACCGGATATAACTGAAATTAGGAAAACATTATGGTAGAAACAAGCGGTTTCTGAGTCTGGCTTTAACAAAAGCGCCGGCACCTGTTCTTTTGGAGGAAGGGCAGAAAGACAAACTTAAATGAAGAACTACATTCTGGATACCGGGCAACTCAAATAATAACCTTGTTTTTTTAAACTTCTTCCATTATATTAACCTTGTTTTCTTAAACATCTGACGAAAGCATGGAGCGCCTGATAACAAGAAGACTCCGGAGATGGAAAGATCAACCTGGCCGCAAGCCTTTGCTTCTCCGCGGCGCCCGTCAGGTTGGAAAAACCTGGGCTGTGTTGGAATTTGGCCGGCGTTTTTTTGCAGGAAACGTGCATCTTGTCGATCTTGAACGCCAGTTGGATTGGCACAGAGTTTTCGAAGTAGATTTGGACCCGGTTAGAATCATCTCAGAATTAGAGATTCTCCTGAACAGCAGAATCGTGCCCGGGAAGGATTTGCTCTTTTTTGATGAAATTCAAAGTTGTCCACGGGCCCTCATGGCGTTGAGATATTTTTATGAGGAGTTCCCGGAGCTGCATGTGATAGCAGCCGGTTCACTGCTGGAATTCGCATTCAAAGATATTTCTTTTCCTGTTGGCCGGATACAGATATCGAGTCTGTATCCGCTGAATTTCGTGGAATTTCTCCAGGCAGCCGGTAAGACTCTGGCGGCGGAGATTGTGCAAACCGCACCTGCGCCCCAACCGGATAGTGTGCATCGCATGCTCCTTGAGGAAGTGCGCAAGTACCTGTTTGTCGGGGGGATGCCGGAATGTGTGCTTGCCTACGTGCGCACCGGCAGACTGCGGGACGCGCTGGAAGTCCAGGCGGATCTGGTGAATACGTTTCGACAGGATTTTTCAAAATATGCGCCGTTAGCTGACAAACGCTGCTTAAACGCGGTTTTTTCGTCCACCGCGAGAAATGTTGGCAAACAGATCAAATACACCAATCTGGGGGAAGGGTTCACCAATCCCACGATCAAAAAGGCATTTGACTTGCTATGCCGCGCGCAGGTCATTCGCAAGGTTTCTGCGGCAAGTCCGGCAGGGTTGCCCCTTGGCGCATCTGCCTCTGAAAGAAAATTCAAGGCCTTGATGATGGATGTCGGGGTGATGCAGCATCTCTGTGGCATGCCGATCGAGGCCGAGTATGCAAAATCCGATCTGCTCACAATTTATCATGGCGCCCTGGCTGAGCAATTCATCGGCCAGGAGCTGCTGGCAGCCGGTCAAGATGAACTGTATTACTGGGCCCGGGAAGCAAAAAGCAGCAGCGCAGAAGTCGACTTTCTGATGGTTACTCGTGGCAAGATTCATCCTGTGGAAATAAAAAGCGGAGCTTCCGGAAGGCTGAGAAGTCTACATTTGCTCTTACAGACTTATCCAAATTGTCCCGAGGGCATCGTTTTTTCGGCAGCGCCTTATTCGGAATTGCCTGAGCAGAAACTGAAATTTCTTCCCCTGTATTACGCGTATCGCGCTGCGCAAAACCAGGGAGCGTCAGATTAATTGTTCTATTGTTCCATTGTTCTATTGCTTGACGTTCATGTAGTTCAACCATCCAAATCGCAATAGAGCAATATAACAATATAACAATGAAACAATAAATATAAAGGGTTTACATGCAACCACAAGATATTCAGACTCACTACCGCACCTGCAATTTATGCGAGGCCATGTGTGGCATCGCGATCACGCATCAAAACGGGCAAGTTCTCTCGATCTCCGGGGACAAAGCCGATCCGTTCAGCCAGGGGCACATCTGCCCCAAGGCCGTCGCGCTGCAGGATATCTACCACGATCCCGACCGCCTCAAACACCCGGTTCGACGGACAAAAAAGGGCTGGGAAAAGCTGAGCTGGGATGAGGCCTTTGATGAAGTCGTGACCAGGCTGACAGCGATTCAGAAAAAATACGGCAACAACGCCGTTGGGGTGTATCAGGGCAACCCGACGGTGCACAATTCCGGCACCATGTTGTTTGCCCCGCTCTTTTTGCGCACGCTGCGGACCCGGAGCCGCTTCTCTGCGACCTCCGTCGACCAGCTTCCGCACCATTTCGCCGCCTATTTCATGTTCGGACACCAGCTTTTGCTGCCGATACCGGACATCGACCGCACCGATTTCTTTCTCATTCTCGGCGCCAACCCGCTCGCGTCCAACGGCAGCCTGATGACAGCGCCAGGATTCGAAAACCGGCTGCGGGCGCTGCAGAAACGCGGCGGCAAACTCGTCGTCGTCGACCCCCGCCGTGCCGAAACCGCCGCCATGGCCGATGCCCATCATTTCATTCGCCCGGGGACCGATGTGCTGTTGCTGCTGGCGCTTTTGAACGTGGTGTTTGCGGAGAACCTCACTCAGCCGGGCCGGCTGCAAGAATTCACGGATGGGCCGGAACAGATCGAGAAGCTCGTCGCCGGGTTTCGCCCTGAACGCGTCGAGAAGATCACGGGAATCGCGGCCCCGGCCATCCGGCAACTGGCGCGCGACTTCAGTGCGGCCGAATCCGCCGTCTGTTATGGCCGGATGGGTGCCTCAACCCAGGCCTTCGGCGCACTCTGCCAATGGCTGGTCAACGTGCTGAATATCGTCACCGGCAATCTCGACCGTCCCGGGGGCGCCATGTTCACCGCTCCCGCTGTCGATATCGTGCAGCAGGCCTGGAAAGAGCGCCGGCCCGGAAGCTACGGACGCTGGCGTAGTCGAGTTCGGGGCTTGCCGGAGTTTGCCGGGGACTTGCCGGTTGCGGTTCTGGCCGAAGAAATCCTCACCGAAGGCGATGGACAGATCCAAGCTCTGATCACCTCGGCCGGCAATCCGGTCTTGTCCACGCCCAATGGCGCGCAATTGGAGCACGCGCTGGAACAGCTCGAGTTCATGGTCTCTATCGACATCTACATCAACGAAACGACCCGGCATGCCCATATCATTCTGCCGCCCACCACCGGACTCGAAACCGACCACTACGACCTGGCTTTTCATGCCCTGGCCGTACGCAACACGGCCAAATATTCCCGCGCCCTTTTCCAACCGGAGAATGGGACCAGACACGACTGGCAAATCTTTAACGAATTGCGGCAGCGGATGGCGGCCAATGGCCGGACAAAGAATTTTTCTGCCCGCCTGAAGCAAAAAATGTTGGATGGCATGACGGCAGAGCGGATGCTGGACCTCGGACTCCGGTTCGGACCGTACGGCACCTGGGGCGGACGCTTCCTGTCAAAGGGGGGCCTGAGCCTCCGAAAGCTGAAAAAGCAGGTGCATGGCATCGATCTCGGTGCGCTCGAGCCGTGCTTGCCGCAGAGATTGTTCACCGCAAACAAGCGCATCCAATTGGCGCCGGAGGTTTTAGTCAAAGATCTCGATCGGGTGGAATCCACGTTTCTTGCTCGCAAGGGGTCGCAGACGTCGGAGTTTGATTTGTCGCTGATCGGCCGGCGCCAGCTTCGCAGCAACAACTCCTGGATGC
>JBHHXT010000223.1:0-8167 GCA_046757165.1 bacterium
ATCTTTGAATCTATTGTTCTATTGCTCTATTGTTGAATTGCTAATCAGGATCAACCATGAAACAATTAATCGTCCGAGCGCGGAGAGAACCAGCAGGAGACCAAACGTGCACACGATGGCGGCTCCGGTGGGCAGCTCGAAAGCCACCGAGGCGATGATCCCGAACAAGCTGGCGAGAAAGCCAAGGCTCCACCCGATCATCAATCTGGCCTTGAAACTGTTCGTAAAGAGCACGGCACAGACAGAGGGGACGACCAGATAGGAAAAGACCAGCAACACGCCTGCGATCAAGACCGAGCTGGTGACCACGAAACCGAACGAGGCGTAAAACAGAAAATCCCAGAATCGAACGGCCATGCCCTGGTTGAAGGCTTGCTCCGGGTCGACGGAAATAGTGATAAACTTGCGGCGAAAAATGAAGTGGAAGAGACCGATGAGCGTGTATAAACCGCCTGTTTTCAAAATCGTCGCCCAGTCCACGTAAAGGATGCTGCCGACGAGCATCCCTTTGATTTTTTCGGCTCCTTCCGGCGCCCGGTCCATGATCAAGATGAAAGCCGCCGCGGAGACCGCATATACGATGCCGATGATGGCTTCTTGCGGCACGCGCTCGTTGCGCACCCGGGTCAGTGCGAATATGGTGGCGCCAACGAGCGTAAAGATGAGCCCTGATGCATAAGAGACCGTGCCGCCGTAATCAAACCCAACAATGGCGCCCAGCGCCGTGCCAAGCGCGGCGATTTGCGCAAGCGACAGGTCCACGAAAATGACTTTGCGCTCGATCACATGAATGCCCAAATAGGCATGGATGCCTGTCAGAATCAGGCAAGCGATGAAGGGAAGGAACAAGAATTCAAGCATGATTGTACTCGTTCTGTCTTGTGATTTCTGCTCTGATTTTTTTCACTCCCGCACCTTTTCTATGGCCTCGATTAACGCATTCAGGTTATAGTCGAACAGGTCAAAGTAGGTCTTGATTTGCGGGAATGCGCCAACCGAAGGCGCAATGGCCACCACCTGCGCTCCGGTCCGCCTGGCCACGACCTGTGCAGGTTTGTCGTCGAAGTAAGGAGAAATGATGATGATTCTTACATTTTCTTCTTTCATCCTTTTGATGACCGAAACCAGATGTGATGGCGCCGGCGGAATCCCGGGCTTTGGCTCGATGAATCCCACAATGTTCATATCGAAGGCATGCTCGAAATAGGGCCAACTGTTGTGGTAGGCAATGATTTTTGTGCCCTCATAGGGAGCGATTTTTTCCTTCCAGGCCTGGTAAGCGGAATCGATTCTCGCGTTGAAGCTTGCCAGGTTTTTTTCAAAAACCACGGTCTCTTCCGGTAGCAACGCGGTAAGCTTACTGGTGATATTTTGGGCCATGATCTTGCCGTTTCGGGGGTCCAGCCAGTAATGGGGATTGCCGAAGATGTGGATGTCTCCCTGGGCGCGCAATTGCGCGGCATTTCCCTTCGGGATTTCCAGCAAGCTGATGCCATCAGAGGCGTTGACATAGCCCTCGCCGCCGAAATAGACGTTCCTGTTGCGCGCCGTCTCCAGGAGGGGCGGCACCCAGCCGATCTCGAGGTCCAGCCCGACCTGGACAAAGAGGTCGGCTTTCTTGAGTTTCAAAACAAAACTCGGCTTGGCATCTACAAAATGGGGATCCTGAAATCCCCTGGCGATGGCAAACGCGTCCACTTTGTCGCCGCCGATCTGCTCTGCGATGTAACGCAGATCCGGAAGCGTGGCGACGATTCTCAATTTGCCGTTTGCGAGCGCGTTGCCGCAGTGAAGCTGCAAAAGCAAGAACAGCAAGAATGGGATCCAATTCAATCGATTCAGTTTCATATTCACCTCTGTCGTAACCTGAATATTTCGTTCACCGCAAAGGCACGAAGAACGCGAAGCGCCACCGATACCTAACTAGTGATTGACCGAAAACGCCGTCGCTGTCATTTCGACCAACGGGAGAAATTTGTCAATGCACAGACTAATTGCCTTTAAGGTTTTGTTTTTTAATGTCCAAATCTTCGTTGACAGATTCCTCACCCTGAACAACGGGTTCGGAATGACACCACTTTTGGAAACGTTTCATGGTTTTCGGTCAAACACTAACTAATACTGATGGGCGCCATGCGCCCCAATAACAAAAACAGCGCGCACCTTGAACTCGCTGAAGCTGTCGAAGAAATTGCCATCGTTGTACTTGTATTGAAATTCGACTTTCTGGAACTCGGTGCTAAAAAACTGTAGGATACCAGAGATCGCTTTGTGATTGAATTCGCTGAACTCCGGAAACTCTGAGTAGTCGAAAAGGCCGCCGATAAACCACCTCTTGGCGAACTGATACCTCAGGTTCGAGTAAAACGCGATGCTGGTGACCTCTCCGGGCGCGCCGTTGCGCTTGCTCACCAGGAATTCGTTGAGAACTTCCAGGGATTGATAGCGGTTGCGCTGTAATGGTTTCCATTTGAGGGTCAGGTCCGCTGCCAGCATCTGGGTGGTTGCGCCTGCTTCATTGTTTGGCCCGGTGAGCCCGGTCAATCCGAGCTCCAATGTTGTATCGTCATTGAGATCGAAGAAATTCTTGAGATGGGCCAGGTAGAGGAGTTCGTTGTTTCTGGCGCGCATGAAGCTGCTGTTTTCTGAGGGGCCACTGGTGACCTGGAGCGTCAGCTCCTGAAAGAAAGCTTCATTGGGCAGTAACCAGCTCAGGCCCACGCCTTCATCGTTCAACCCCTCCGCGCCGAAGAAATTGGCGTACATGAGGGGCAGGTCGACAAAGTTGTAGGCGTGCGGGTGGGTTTCATTGATTTTGCCAAACTTGCTGCGAAATTTGCCCGCTTTGAGCTGTGTTGAAAAGGGCAAAGATAGGATCGTGATGAAGGCCTCTTCGATTTCAGGCTCGAGTCCGCCGGCTTCTTCCTCGAGCTCACCATCCGTCTGTGGTCGAACGACCGGCTCCGCGTGTTTGCCGAATGCAATGAAAAAATCAGCCTTGGCGTAGGGATCGACCGCCGCCTGGAAGCTGAACTCCCCCTCTTCAAAACTCAAGTCCACGTTTCTTTCAACCCCATCCAGGGAAGTCGCGTTGCCCAGAATCGTGCCGATGACGCTGACATTTGGATTCATATTCTGAAAAAACCTGCCGCGAGCACGCATTGTCTCCTGGGAAACACCGCCACTTGCCGGGCCGGCTTTCTGAGTTGTTTGCTGCCCGGTCACGCCCAGTTCGGCGGTCAGCTCCTTTTCCAGCTCGTTTTCCGACGTGTCTGCCTGCGCCGCATGCTGGTGCTTCTCGAGCTCGGCAAGCGCCTGCTCTAATTCTGCGACTTTTTGTTTTAGTTGCTCGATCTCTTTGCCTGGCTGGTGGCCGTTTGTTTCCTGAGCAAGACATCTCGTCTGCGTCAGCAAAGCAAGATGAATGACCACCAACCAGATATGAATCATCGTGCGTATCATTGAGCCAACCTCTCGAGTTTTGTCGGCATTCGGAGAATGCCGGTTTAGCAAGATACTTTGTGGGGAGATGAAAGCTAGGAAAGGGTGATCGGCGGCGCCCTTAAATAGTAGGTCGTGGTCAGGATGACCGAATAGTAGTTGGGCTCAGCAGATAGAATGAAGGTGGAATCCTGCCGGGGTCTGAGTGTGTCAGACCTAAGCGTCGGGGCCAGGTATGAGACGACGAAAAGACACGCCAGGCACACGAAGCCGTGGAGTTGGCCGCGCACGCCATTGTGAGCCTCATCAGAGGGGGTGACCAATTGGGAGACAGCATCATGCTGCTCGTGGTGATGGAGTAGCTCAACAGAGAGATTCACCAGGAGCACCAGGCTACAGAGAAGTATTGAGAGAACCTGCTGCTTTTGTGACCGCCTCAACATGAAACTCCATAATTTCGGCGCTTGGGCCATGACCGCGCGTAAGATAAGAACGGTTTGGGTAAATTGCAACAAAAACCGACGGAGAAATGTTCCCTGCGTTCAAACACGATTTAATGGGTGCCCTTGTCTTTTAGCCATTTGTCCAGCCAGCCGATGACCGTTTCATGCCAAAGAATGGTGTTGTGAGGTTTTCGGACCCAGTGATTCTCATCCGGAAAGTAGAGAAACCTGGCTGGGATGCCACGCCGCTGCAAAGCGGTGAATGTGGAGATGCCCTGCGTCTCAACCACGCGATAATCGAGGGCGCCATGGATGACCAGCATCGGCGTCTTCCAGTTCTTGACATAGTTTATCGGGTTGTGCCTTTCATATCCTGCAGGGTTATCCCACGGCGTGCCTTCATGGTCCCATTCCGGGAACCAGAGCTCTTCGGTGTCGTAAAACGCCAGGCGTTCATCCAGGTTACCGTCGTGGTTGACGAGACATTGAAATCTGTCCGGCCAGTTGCCGGCGATCCAGTTGATCATGTAGCCACCGAAGGAGGCGCCGAGGGCCCCGACACGCTCGCCGTCCATCCAGGGGTATCGTTCGAGAGCGGCGGCCAGCCCTTTTTGCAGGTCTTCCAGGGGCTTGCCGCCCCAGTCGCCACGAATGGCGTCGGTGAAGTTCTGGCCGTAGCCGACAGAGCCATGAAAGTCGACCATGACCGCGGCGTAGCCCGCGCCGGCATAGGCTTGCGGATTCCAACGATAGTGGAAGTCATTGCCGAACGAGCCCTGGGGCCCGCCATGAATCAGAAACGCGACCGGATACTTGCGGAGGGGGTCAAAATCAACGGGTTTCACAACGTAGCAATAGACCGTTTCATCGTTCCAGCCTTTGAACGTGAATTGCTCCGCTTCTCCCAGGCGCGGGGTGGCTACTTTTTCAGCATTTATTTTCGTGATGGCCCGCAGCCCGGTGCCATTTGTTTTGACAGAATAAAGCTCCACAGGTGAGCGCAAGTGGTCCAGGCCGAAGAAGAGACGGTCGCCCGCCAGCGATGGTGAACGTACCGTGCCCTCTCGCACCAGGGTTTTCACCTTGCCCGAACGGACATCGATGGCAAAGAGCGAAACCTGGCCGAGATTGGCCGCGGTCGTATAGAGGCGCTTCCCGTCTTTTGACCAGATGAGGGATCGGGGAGAGCGGTCCCAGTTCTCCGTCAACACGCGTTCCTTCCCGTCCGGCCAGGCGCGCAAGATGATTCGGAAACGGTCGGATTCATATCCGGGGCGCTTCATGGCAAAGTAGGCCAGGGTTTTGCCGTCAGGCGAAAAGACGGGCTGGGTGTCCCAGGCTTCATTTCCCTCCGTCAAGCACTCCGGCGCGGTCGACCCGTCGATGGGAGCCAGGTAGAGATCGAAGTCTGTCGACCACGCTTCTGAACGGCCCACATTGCGCGCCGAAAAGACAATTCCACGGCCATCCGGTGTGAAGGTGATTTCCTCGGGACCCCCAAAGGGTTTTGAGGGACTGTCTGCCGCCATTCCCTGCATCACATCGACGGCTCGGCCTCCCTGCGCGGGCATGACGAAAATATGGGAGCGCCGCCCGTCTTTCCAGGTATCCCAGTGCCGGATGAAGAGCTTGTCAAAAAGGATGCCGCTACTCTTTCTGGTTTTTTGCCTTGCAAGACGTTGGCTGGTGCATGCCACATCCGCACAGTCCAGGAAGACTTCCATGGTGAACGCCAGATGGTCTCCCCGTGGCGACAGGATGAGATTGCCCACGTCCAGCGGCTGCTCGGTCACTTGCCGGGCTTCACCGCCAGCCACCGCAATCTGCCAAACCTGCGAGGCGCCAGAACGCGTGGACAGGAACAGAACGCTCTTGCCGTCGCGCGCCCACCTTGGGCTCCAATCACTTGCCGCGTGGCTGGTGAGCTGTTTCAGACCTGAGCCCTCAGTGCCAATCAACCACAGGTCGGTTCGGCCCCTGTTGGCCTCCAGGTCGGTTTTGCGAACCACGAACGCGATGGATTTGCCGTCGGGCGATACCTGGGGATCGCTGATACGCTCCATGGCCAGCATGTCATGCACGGAGAAGGGGTGGGTATCTTGTGCGATTGCCGGACCGGACAGCAGGGTCCAAGCGGTCAAAAGGACAATAATAGAGCGGGTCGTTCGCATCATTTTCTTCCTGGTTTCAAGAGTCCACTCAAGACGTCGGGGTGCGCCTATTAGAACGAGACGTGACTGCCAACCTTGATGCCATTCCTTTCGAACCAGCCGGCATTGACTTCCAGAGCATAAAGCGCCGGTGCAGATGAAATATAGCTCTTCGATTCGTCCAGCGGGGCCATGCGTTGGATATCGACAATTTGGCCCGATTCAGTGATAAAGGCGATGTCGAGAGGAATGAAAGTGTTTCGCATCCAAAACGAAAGAATGTGTGTCGTCTCAAAGACGAACAGCATGCCCTGGTTTTCTGGCAGTTGCTCGCGGTGCATCAGTCCGAGCTGCCTCTCCTCGACCTCCTGGACGATCTCCACTTGCAATGCCGTGCCATCGATGGTCAGGGTTGGCAGGGCTTGTCCTGCCTTTCGTTTATCCATGCCGTTTTTCGCTGCATTCGAGCCAGAGCCGTTCTTGCCACACGCCGCCGCCAGCAGTAACATGGTAAGAATGGTCAAGAACCACGTTCTTAGATGAGTTTTTTTCATAGCTTCATAATTGATTTAGCCACGGATTTACACGAATTGACACGAATAAAAGGAGTTTTGACTTGAGGTGTCATATAGAATTAAGATTCACAAATAAACTGAGCCTCAGGTCGGATCTCAAAGTACCAATATAAAACAGAGAAAGGTGATCCTCAATAAGAAAATGGACATCTGGAATATTTTTGAGAGCCGCCTTGTTTATTACCTGGTATTTCACACGGATAAAAAAACCACACGGATTGCTCAATCAAAGAGATTTTCCGTGTGGACCAAATATCAATATTGATAAGACTGAAGACGTTTAGCGTTACGCGCCTGAGCTTTGGGGCCAACCTGGAGTCATGATGACAATCTTATTCCTTCTCTTCTTTGCAGGTCTCTTTCTCGCTTATTCCAATGGTGCCAACGATAATTTCAAAGGCGTGGCAACTCTTTTCGGGAGTGACACAACGAATTACAAAACGGCGATCAGATGGGCGACGATCACCACGTTTGCCGGCTCGGTCAGCTCGGTTCTTTTCGCGCACACCCTTGTCAAAACCTTTTCAGGCAAAGGGATGGTCCCCGATGCGTTGACCGCCAACCCCGAGTTTCTCCTGGCGGTCGGGTTTGGCGCCGCCCTGACGGTTATTCTGGCCACGGTGACCGGTTTCCCGATCTCGACCACCCACAGTCTGACCGGCGCGCTTGTCGGCGCTGGTTTTGTCTCAGTCGGGCCGGAGTTGCAGGTTAGCGTCCTGCAGAATAAGTTCGTTTTGCCGCTCATCCTCAGTCCGTTGTTGGCGATGACGTTGAGCGGCACCAGCTATCTCATTTTCCGATACGGGCGAAGAAAGCTGGGACTAGATGAAGAATCCTTCCTGTATGTCAATCAGGCGCCGAGTCCTGAGCCCAAGCCGCTTCCCGCTTACCCGACCTCGGTGCTTAGAACCCGCGACGCCAGGCAGGAAAGCCGCAGGCCTGGCGGGAACCTGTCCGGGCAGGGCGCCAGCACGTTTTTTGGCATTCCTTTGAGTGTGCTCCTGGACAAAGCCCACTTCTTGAGCGCAGGCCTGGTGAGCTTTGCGCGGGGTCTGAACGATACACCGAAGATCGCGGCATTACTGCTCGTTGTGAATGCACTCAGCTTGAAGTGGGGGTTTTCCGTGGTCGGGCTCGCCATGGCGATTGGCGGGCTGCTCAATGCGCGCAAAGTCGCGCACACGATGAGCAAGCGAATCACTGCCATGAATCATGGCCAGGGCTTTACAGCGAATCTGGTCACAGGATTCCTCGTCATCTTCGCCAGCCGCCTGGGCGTTCCGGTTTCGACCACCCATGTGTCGGTGGGCGCGCTTTCCGGCATTGGTTTGATCACCAGGCAGGCTAACCGTGGCGTGCTGACCAGTGTCTTTCTGTCCTGGGTTCTGACTTTGCCGATAGCCGCAGTTTTGAGCGGCGGGATCTATCTCCTGGCTGGAGCTTAGTCCTGACGGCCTCACGCCGAGTCCGCAGAGCGCGCAGAGGTGTTCACGCTTTAGCGTGTCTTCCCCTCCGCCCCGCAAGCTGAAGCTTGTACACCGTCCCCGCCCGGTCAGGA
>JBHHXT010000224.1:0-8157 GCA_046757165.1 bacterium
ACTGTTAGCCACGAATTGGCACGAATGAACACAACTGGTCACCTCCTTTAAGTCTCCAGCCTATCGGCCTGAATCGTTACGTCTCAAAACCGCTCGAGATAGGTGAGCTTGACGGCCACTCCGCGATTGTCGAGATCCCAGATCGAATGGTCGGAGCCGTGCTGCTCGTCATAAACGACGAACAAATCACTTCCGGGCCGGTGAATAAAATTCAGGCGCACATTTGCGGACAGGGTGTTGTCCGCTTTGTTATACTGCAGCAGGGCATTGGCAAACAGACGGGTTGAGAAGGCATAGGCAAATCGCACTGAAGCAAGGTCGGCATCGAAAGAGCCATTTGGCAGGTCCACATCGTTGTGCGTGTAGCTCAACGCAAAAGAAACATTCGAACCCAAAGCCAGGTCGAGCGTGGCGCTCAGACTGACGAGGGTTCCAGCGAAGAAACGCTGGTAAAGATTCTGGGAGGTCAACCGGATAGCACGATTCCGGCTCGAGTTCAGGAACAGCCCAAGCTGCCAGTCATGGTAGTCCTGCATGGGAACGATGATGTCATCGTGGATTTCAAACTCTTCATCCAGGCGGGTGAAACTGTTGAAATAAAACAGAACGAAACTGTCTCCCGAATTCCACTCTGGATTGACCGCCACTCCTGAGCTCCAGTCCCTGAGCTCGAGATCGAAATTGGTGATATGGGTGCCGGACCAGAAAAAATTGACCGCGCGCAGGCCAAGCCGGTGTGGACGGGACGTGACCCGAACAAGCGCATTCGTGCGCCGGATGTCCGCGCGCGTAATAAACCCCATTTCAGCCGTGGCTTGCGGGCCAATGGCGATGTGCTGGGCGTTCGCCCCGAAATGGCTGCTGCCAAAATCCGCGGCGACTCGATAGGCAGCATCATCGCCCCCCTCACCCGTCGTGACTGTGCCGGCAACAAACCCTTGAATGTTGAGCGCCGCTGTTGGCCAAAACGAGAAATCGAGACCCGCAGCAGTGTTCGAGCTGTCGGCCGTTCGGCGGTCGGTCAGAATGGCGCCGATGTAGTTTGCGTTGCCGATATCCCGCTTGGCGCGCACAACCGCAAAGTTGGTTCGGGAGGCATCAAATGCGCGATCCACCACCATATTCAGTAGCCCTATCGTTTGCTTGCCAATTCGACCGGACAGTCTGGCCCCGCCAATCACCGGCACCTCTCCATCTTCGTGAATCCCGATTCTACGAGAGAAGAAAAGCAGAAACGGCGGCGGCTCGAACACACCGCGTGTGCCGAATTCATAAATCCCCGCATTCTCCAGGAAAAAGTCGCGCTTCTCCGGGAAAAAAAGATCAAAGCGACTTAGATTGACTTGCTCATCATCCACCTCGACTTGTGCGAAGTCTGTGTTGAAGGTTAGATCCAGCAACAAACCCGGACGCAGCTCCCACTTGGCGTCAAAGCCGGCATCGAGCTTGCTACTGGTATCCAGCTCGTCTTCTTCAAGCGATCGGGTCATGCCGCTAAGTGCGAACGGTTTGAGCTCCAAATTGAAACTCTGGCGGGGCAAATCCACCATGCCATAAAGGTGTCCCGCCCGGCTCACGCGCGCGAACCCTTCGTTGTCTCGCGACCAGGCACTCCACAGCACTTCTTCATTCTTGCGGCGGATAATACGAAAGACATTGAATCCCCAGGGTTCCTCTGAATCCGAGGGATAGCGCAGCGTGCGAAATGGAATGGCAAACTCGGCAGACCATCCGTCGGGGGTTTGTTGCGCAGCCACCTGCCAGACACCGCGCCAATCAGCATTGAACACACTGCCCTCCTCGGCGACCAGGGCATCGAACTCGGCGCCGTTGGGGTTGGTCGCGAAGACAACGGCATTGCGGTGATCATGAAAGGGGTCGAGCAAGATCGCCACGCCATCGTCGCCTGCGAAAACGGGCGTGCCATCAAAGTCTGCTTGCATGAGTCTATCGCGCTGCAGCAGACGGGCGATCAGGCTCTGGGAATCACCATCAAAAGCGCGCACACCGATGTAGAGCATTCGGGTATCAAACATGACGCGAATTTCGGTTCTCTCAGTCGCCGGCTCTCCTTCATGTGGCTCACGCTGACGAAGGCCGGTGGCGATTTCTGCCCGCTGCCACGCTCGCTCGCTGAGCAGACCATCTATCCGAACTTCTCCACTCAGCTCACCATCCATTTTCAAAGCCTTGATTGCGGGAAGCTCATCATCGTGGGAGAGGCCTCTTTCTGACGCACGCAAAAAGCCAACAGCAGGTTCAGGAGTGAGCTGAACGGCCAGCACAAGCGATAAAGAAATCAGGGTGCTTTTTCCCAACCAACTCATCGGAGCGGGTGGGCCAAAGCCTGCGCGCTTCGAGTATCATGAATCACGTCAACAGTGGATTGTTCAGCTCTCATCACAAGCCCAATATAATACGGACAAGTAACTTTGCCAAGAAAAAACTTCCTGCCCTGCATTTTTTCTTGCTGCAAAATTGAACATTTATGTCTGAATTTTGTCCAATATCTGTGTAACCGTGCAACATATCACGGGCGGAATCGTAATGTGCCTTTTAGTGTGGCTATTCCCGAATTTTGTACTTCAAACGACTTCAAACAAAACCGTGTCTCAGGAGATGACCATGATTAGAAAGCTGATTCATGCCTTTCTCATTGCCGTCATTGCGGCTGTCATGAGCAGTTGCGCCGGCGGCGATGCGCGCAGCGAAAACGGGACGAACAACAGCTCCAGCAAAGACGAAATAAAGAAAAAGGACAACAAGCAGGACGACGAAGGCTCTGAGGAAAAAGAAGAAAGAATCCCGGTCGAAACGACCACGACGATTGCCGGCGATATTTCCGCTTACCTTTTGCTCAGCTCCAACCTCGAAACCGAAAAGATGACCGATGTCTACTCCCGGGTTCAGGGTTTAGTCGAGAAGATCCTGGTCGAAGAGGGGGATTATGTGAAAAAGGGGCAACTGCTGATGCAATTGGAACCGGACGAGCTGGCGCTTGAAGAGGCGCGTGCAAGAGTCGATTTTGAGCAGGAGGAAAATCTTTACGGCCGCAAACAGGCCATGTTCAACAAACAACTGCTGAGTAAGGAGCAGTTCGAGATGGCCCGGTTCGCCCTGGATGCCAAGAGAATTGCGTGGCAAAAGGCCAAGTTGAACCTGGACCACACCAACATCACCTCGCCAATTTCCGGCGTGATCGGGGAACGGTTACGGCGGCCCGGTGACCGAATTCAACCGAGCGACAAACTGTTCACGGTCATCAACAACGAAGAAATGATTGTTGTCGTGCACGTGCCAGAAAAGGAGGTCGGCAGGATCGAGAAAGGGCAAAAGGCCTTCATCACTTCTCAGCATCTGGGCGATGAGCAGTTTGAAGGCTGGATCAAACGCGTCAGCCCGGTGGTGGACCCGCAGAGCGGTACCTTCAAGGTCACCGTGGGGATTCGCAACGAGCACAAGCAACTGCGGCCCGGCATGTTCGTCAATGTGCACATCATCACCGAAACACACACGAACACCGTGCTGATTCCCAAGACCGCGATTCTGTATGAAAACGAGAATATGTTCGTGTTCGTGGTCCGCGACAGCATCGCCTGCAAGATCGCGCTGGATGCCGGTTTCCAGGACTACGAAAAGATCGAGGTTCGATCGGCCATTGAGGTTGGGGAAAATGTCATCGTCGTTGGCCAGGCCGGCCTGAAGGACAGCACACGAGTCAACATCGTCGCCGAGCGCGCCAATCTACTGCAGACGAAAGCGGGACAATAGGTGCAAGACGTGTGTCGGAATCTCTATCGTCTTGTTTCCTCTTGTCATGATTCAAGAATGGAGGAATAGTGATCCTACACAGTTTGCAACTGTGTATATTTCTCGAATTTACACCTGAAACACGGTGGCAAACCGTGTGGCATCAGGCTTGAATCAACAGTCCCCCCAAAATGGGGCGACGTTGACCAGGCAGCCAACACATGCTTGACAATGAATTCGTGAAACGCGAAGTTTAGACCATGCCTGAAACAAAGAAAACCCAGAGCAGCCAATTCTTCAGATTTACGGCCACCCGGCCCGTGGCGATTTTGATGGTCGTCATTGGCGTGTGTGTGTTCGGATGGATTTCGTACCAACAGCTTCCGGTCAATCTCATGCCGGACATTTCTTATCCCTCCCTGACGGTTCGCACCGAATATGCCGGCACGGCGCCGGAGGAAATCGAAACGACCATCTCGCGGCCGGTCGAGCAGGCGCTGGGCATCGTGAACAACCTCGTCAGCCTTAGCTCAATTTCGAAAGCGGGCCAGTCCGATGTCAAGCTCGAGTTTACCTGGGACACGGATATGAACCTCGCCACGGCCGACGTGCGCGAGAAGCTCGACCAGGTTTTTCTCCCCGAGGAGGCGAAACGTCCCCTCATTCTCCGCTTCGATCCCTCGCTGGATCCTGTGATGCGCTTCGGATTATTTGGCGAAGCCTCGCTCACCTATCTGCGCTACCTGGCGGACGAGGAAATCAAGCGTGCGCTCGAGACAGTGGAGGGCGTGGCTGCGGTCAAGATCAAAGGGGGCCTGGAAGAAGAGATTCGTGTCGACTTGAACGAGCAACAGTTGACGCTCATCGGCATCGACATTCAGCAGGTGAGAAACCGGTTGGCACAGGAGAACGTCAATCTGGCGGGTGGCAATTTGAAGGAGGGCCAGACCGAGTACCTGGTGCGCACGATGAATGAGTTCAAGTCGGTTGACGAGGTCGGCGAGGTCGTCATCGGTTCCTGGAACGGCAAGGAAGTCAAAGTGCGCGATGTGGCCACCGTGACCCGGGCGTACAAAGACCGCGAGATCATCACTCGTATCAACAACGTCGAAAGCGTTGAACTCGAAATCTTCAAGGAAGCAGACGCCAACATTGTCGAAGTGGCCAGGCGGGTGAAAGACAAAGTTTTTGGCTCCGAAAAGCAGCAAGAGTTTGTCAAGAAGAAAAAGACCAAAAAAGACACCCGGGAGGAGAGAGCCAGGAAACGTGAGGCAACCAACGGCAAAGACAAGAAGAAGAAAAAAGGCGAAAAGAAGGGCAACGGCAGCGGGCACGACAGTGCGGGGCAGCGTATTAACCGCGAGGCCATGATCGCCAAGCAGATGACCAATTTCATTACCTACAACCTGCCGCAGGGCGTCAACATCGAGCTGCTCTCGGACCAGTCGGTGTTCATTGAGAATTCCGTCAACGAGGTGAAGAACACGGCCGTCATCGGTGGCATCCTGGCGGTCATCGTGCTCTTTATTTTCTTGCGCAATCTGACCGCGACCATGATCGTCGGCATCTCTATCCCTATCTCGATCGTCGCCACCTTCGCGCCCATGAAAATCTTTGGCGTCTCGCTGAACATTATGTCGCTCGGCGGATTGGCGCTCGGTATCGGCATGCTGGTGGACAACTCCATCGTTGTGCTGGAAAGTATCGCGCGCTGCCGTGACGAAGGCGACGACCTGATTCAAGCCACCATTCGCGGCGTCGGCGAAGTCGGCGGCGCCGTATTCGCCTCGACGCTCACCACCGTGGCGGTGTTCTTCCCGATCGTGTTTGTCGAAGGCGTCGCCGGACAAATTTTTGGCAACATGGCCCTGACCGTGGTGTTCTCGCTCTGCGCCTCATTAGCCGTGGCGCTGTTTCTGATTCCGATGCTTTCGTCACGCCAGAGCTCACAATTTGTGCAGGGCATTCAAACAGACCAACTGTTCAGCAACAATATTTTTCGCTTCTCTACCGACGAGGAGCTTGATGCACTCTTCTCTGCCGGCAATCCCGACACCCTGTTTGCCAGGCTCACCGCCTGGCTCTCAATTCTTCTAAAAACCCTTGGGCTGATGGGATTGAAGCTCGGGCAGCTTATTCTGGCTCTGCTGATCGGGCTGATCAAGCAGGCGGTCATTTTGGTGGTTTTAGTCGCGGTCCCGATCGCGGGCCTGATACGGCTGGTGGGTGTGATGAAATTCAGATTGAGCGACTGGTTGGTGGACTTCGCCGGGCGGGAGGCGTTTCTCAGGCTCGGCTACATCAAACAAATATGGCCCAACTTCCTGGTTTCCCAATCCGTGCGGAACCTGAAACAAGACATGCACGAGTTCAAAGAGCGTGTGCGTCATGCCAGTTTTGGCGGGCGAGTCGCGAGAGTGCTTTTCTCCCCGCTCTTCGCCCTGTTCTTTTTGTTCAAGTTCTGGGCGCATTTTCTTGTGGAAATGGTATTTCGCACGCTCCATTTCCTGATGACCAGCCTGGGGGTGGTTTTCAAAGGCGTGGTTCTTCTGGCCAGATCCGTCTTCAGCGTGCCGTGCAAGGTGGCGCTCGGCAGCTTCAATTGGGCTTACGGCAAACTGGAAGCCGTCTACCCCCGGCTCTTGCAGCAGGCTTTGGACAACCGGGGTTTGGTTCTGGGCACCGTGACGGTAGTATTTTGCTTTTGCCTCTTTGTCATCGCGCCGCGGCTGGGCAGCGAGCTCATCCCGGAAGTGCACCAGGGGGAATTCAACCTCGAAGTCACCCTGCCGGTGGGCACGCCAGTGGAGCAGACAGATGCCCGCCTGGTCGAGATTCAAGATTTTATCCGGCGGCAACCCGGAGTGAACAAAGTCGCCTCGGTTTCCGGCACGGATAAGACGGCAAATAGCAGCAGCGAAGAGGGCGAGCACATCTCCAGGTTGACGGTCACCCTGCAACGCGCCAGCAGCGTCATTGCGGAAGAGGAAAGAGTAATCGCCGCCATTCGCGACGAAATACAGCATTACTCGGGCATGAGATGGAAGATTTCACGGCCCGTGTTGTTCAGTTTCAAGACACCGGTCGAGGTTGAAATCCAGGGCTACAATCTTGTCAAGCTACAGCGGTTCGCCCGAGAATTGGAAGAGCGCATGGCCAAAATCCCGGGCGTCATCGATGTCAAGTCCAATCTTCAGCGCGGCAATCCGGAGGTGCAGATCGTTTATAACCGGCCCATGCTGGCAAAATATGGGCTCAACATCCTGGAGGTCGCTTCCATCATCCGCAACAAAGTGCGCGGGGATGTGGCCACAGAGTTCAAAGAGCTGGACCGCAAGATCGATATTCGCGTGCGACTGCGCGAACACGACCGAGAAAGCATCGATGACCTGCGGCGACTGGTGGTGAATCCGGGGGCCGAGAGACCCGTTCCGCTGGAGGCGGTGGCGGACATCAAAGTGGTCGAAGGGCCGTCCGAAATCCGGCGCGTCGACCAGCAGCGCACAGCGGTGGTGACGGCGAACCTGAGCGGCCGCAGCCTGAGCGCCGCCAGCGAGGATATCTTTGGTGAGCTGCAGGCGATGAATTTGCCGGAGGCGTTCACCTTTACGCTCGCGGGTCAGAACAAGGAGATGGAGACCTCGCTCAATAGTCTGAAGATGGCGCTGGCGCTGGCAATCTTTCTTGTCTACATTGTCATGGCCTCGCAGTTTGAATCGATGATTCACCCGCTTGTCATCATCCTGACCATTCCGCTGGCGTTGATCGGCGTTATTCTCTGGCTGTTCGCCTTCAGCATCCCCGTCAGCATCGTCGTCTTCCTCGGCATGATCATGTTGGCCGGCATCGTGGTCAACAATGCCATCGTGCTGGTGGATTACATCAACAAACTGCGTGAGCGTGGAATGGCGAGAATGGAAGCCATCCTGCAGGCGGGCAAAGTGCGGTTGCGGCCGATCATGATGACCACCGCGACCACGGTCCTGGGCCTGCTGCCCATGGCATTGGGATTCGGCGACGGCGCCGAAATCCGCACGCCCATGGCGGTGACCGTCATTATCGGCCTGCTCAGCTCGACCATTTTGACGCTGATCATCATTCCGACGATGTATAGTCTGGTTGATCGACGGGAGACGGGAGATGTGAGACGTGAGACGTGAGATGTGAAATGTGACGACACGTTTGATGCAGAAGGCTCGGCCCGGGCCTCTGCGAATGAACGGAAAAGGTTTTATGGGATTGCGCGATCGTCTTTGGCCGAAATCGACACACAGCTCGAGATAGCTCTTCGACTCAATTTCTGCCCTGGTGAAAGGGTTCCTCAACTAGGTGAAAGGATGAATCATCTCTTTGCGCTAATATCCAGGCTGATCGAGAAAACAAAGTAACATCCGACGTCTCACGTTT
>JBHHXT010000225.1:0-8156 GCA_046757165.1 bacterium
GTAAGTTGAGGCATTTGTTTTATTTAATTCGACTCGCCTAATATTTTGATACTAGAACCCTGAACCTGGAAAAACAGCTTGACTTTTTCCATGTCTGTTTAGAATATTGGTTAGCGTGGAAGTTCAAAAAAAATTAAGAATTACCAGGTTGAAACGCAAGCAAAAACTCAAACCCAACCGGGACGACCAGTCGCCCGGCCTGTGCCGGCCGACACACTCACTCCTTGATCGTCATTCTTTCTCTCTCTATCCCGGTCACAAGCTCCACATCATCCACAAAAGCCTCTGACTGTTCGAGCGTCTCGAACGCAATACTGCCATGAGTCAGCGGCGCGTCATCGAGATAGTCCATCACCTTTGCGCCGTCCAGATAGACGCCCAGACGTCCTGCGCTTGCGGTGAGCTCGACCTCGTGCCAGACACCCGGCTCGATACGCGCATCGCTTTCTGCCAGGGTGGTGAAGTTTTCCCACGGGGCTTCCTTGCTCAGGTAGAGGCCGTCCTCACGCAAGCCGACGAAGTATCTGCCGGCGTCGCTCATCAAGGTGTTGAGATGAATCCCGCCTTGCCGCAGCTTGAGACGCAACCGCACGGCATAGTTGCTCCACGCTTCCCCGGCCTGCAATCGCGCCCAGCGGTGTCCCTCGCCGCGCAGACAGGTGGTGCCGTCCTCCTCCCGGTGCACGCTCCAGCCGGGCTCCAGCTCCCATCTGTCGCTGACGCCATGCTCGAAGTCGTCTGCGATGAGTGGTTTCGCGCCGAAGCTCACCGAATAGGCCGTGTTGAAGTCGCCGGGACCGATGGCGAGCACATAGATTCCGGGCGCGAGGTTGGGAAGGTGCAGGCGTCCGGTGGTGTCCAACTCGCTGTCCGGCCGTTGCGATTGCTCACCGCCGGTGGCCGTGGCGGCGAGCTCCTGCCGGTCGGCATCGAGCAGTCGCATCTCGAGGTAATGGCCGGCCTCGGTCGTCAGGGTCAAGTCCAGGTCCAGGGCTTCCTGCCATGGCAGGATGGCGTATTCGGCCGGCAAGGGGCCAAAGTCAGGATTGTCGAACCCGCGCTCGAGCACCTCCGGATCGGTTGGATACATCCGGCGTGAGATCAGATCGATAAAGGGCGGCGTTGGAATGCGCAGCACCGGCGGATAGGGCAGCGTATAGGTCCAGAGTGGGATGTCCAGAAGCTGGTTCCAGCGCTCATAGCGCAGGGTCACGCTGTAGAAATTGCGCCGGCCATTTTTTGCTTTGACCGAGAAAAAGATGTGACCATCCTTGAACGTGTCGTGCGGACAATTGATGGTGAGATTGTATGATGATTTGGATTGGTAGCCGGTAAATTCTTTGCCGCCAGAGTCGTACGCCTTGATATCAAACGGCCAGGCAACCCCCGGTTTCTCCGAACTGACATCGATCTGCAACGCCCCCTGGAAAAACCCGGCCTCGCCGTAGGGCTTTTGACCCGCTGTCAGACACTCCTTGTGGCCGGTCTTCGGGTCTGTGGCCGAAGCCAGGACCACCTCGAAGAAGTCCTGGTCGCCGGTGAGGTCGAAGTTCAGCTTGTCGATATCCGGGGCTTTGAACAGGCCGCCACCGGGCTTCACGATGGACGGAATCACCGCGCGGTCGGCAAACTTATCGTTCCTGGGCTCGCCTGATTTGCCGTTTGGATAAATGCCATCGTCATACTTGTCCGGTTTGATAGCGAGAATCTTTCCCGGCGACAGGCGCAACGTGTAGCAGTTGATGGCGTTGGCCGGGGCACCGGAAATCCGAACATATCCCTCTGCCATCAGTTTGCCCTGGACCGAGCTTTCGCGTGAAACGCGTCCCAGGGTCGTCTTCGAGGTCTGGGTCAGCTTCAACGGCATCTGCGAGATGTCATAAAGCTTCATTTCAACATCGTCGCCGATCTCGGTTTCGTAGTAGGTCAGCGTCACTTTGAAGTTTCTGAAATCCTCGAGCCGGAATTTGAAATAGTCCACGTCCCACGGCGAAATGGTGGCGGTGTAGTCTTTACCCGCAGTGATGAGCTGCGCACTGTAAAAAGAATCGTTGGGCTCGTAACTATCGTCTTGCCACGCTGCGCTGCCAGAAACGCCGGCCTGTTTCACCGCCTCGAACGCGTTCACGTAGCCCGGGCTGACCCGCGAGTCCGTGCTTTTGTTGGCCGTGCTGTGCAAGATTTTCACCACTTTGTCATGGTCGAGGGCGGGGTCGATGGCCTTCATCAGGCAGACGATGCCGGCCACATAGGGGGTGGCGGCGCTGGTGCCATTGAAACTGGAAATGTTCTTACCGGTGAGTGGCGTTGGTGTGGTGTCGATATCTTCGCCCGGCGCCCAGATGTCGACGCCCGAGCCGTAGTTGGAGCCCCAGCCATGGGTCGTCTTGCGGATGGCGAGCTTGGTTGAATAATCCATGGCGCCGACGCCGATGACCCACGGACCATCGGAAGGATAGTGGTCTGCCTTGCCCAAATCCTTTTCATCGTTGCCGGCTGACGCCAGAACCACGACTTTTTTCTTGTTGGCCTGGTTGAGCGCATCTTTCGTAATGTCGAGAAAGTTACCGTAATGTCCCTGGC
Source organism: bacterium (assembly GCA_046757165.1). Lineage (GTDB taxonomy): Bacteria > Zhuqueibacterota > Zhuqueibacteria > Oceanimicrobiales > Oceanimicrobiaceae > JBHHXT01. The sequence continues at coordinate 2,584 of JBHHXT010000225.1, forward strand.
TGATGGTGATCACATCCGCGCCCCAGTTCACCGCGGCGTTGTAGATGGCGTTGGCGGTGTGCGACGAGAGCTGCGTCCGGAAAAACAGCGGCACCACCACCTGACCGCCCGTGCCTGCGGCGCCAAATTTGTTATCGATAAGCGCTCCGGCCGTGCTAAACGCGCGCGTGCCGTGGTACTTATCTTCGTTGGACTGGACTTTCTCATGGTAATCGCCGTCGACAAAGTCGTAGCCCCACATCTTGGGATAGCCCCTGAAATCCTTGTTGAGCTTGAATCCGCGGTCCACGACCGCCAGCGAAACCGTCGCATTCGATTTCCCCAGCAGGTCGACATATTGCCAGGCGCGGGTGACCTGGAGCTGTGCATCAGACAGCCAGTCGAAATCAAAGGCGTTGAAGTAGCCGTCGTTGATCACGGTCTTGTCTGGCACCGGACTGGTGGTGGCGTATTCCTTGCTCCGGTGGATGACGCAGTCCTTGGTGTTGGCAAAAACGACCTGGTTGTTCTGGATGGTCCTTCCGGCCAGCTTCTCCTGCGCCACCAGAGCGATGAGCCGCATGGCTGACTGTGATGAGAAGGTGTACCTGCCCTGGAAGTCCAACCGTTCCATCGTGGCAACAAAGTCCCGCAGATCCACGGTTTCCAAATCCACTTGAATCACGTAGTAGCCGCTGGGCTGGAATGGCAAGTTGAGCCGGTCGTATTCAGTCGGCGGCGGTGGCGGCACGGTGCCGTCATTGACCACCCGGCCACGGTATTTGGCCAGAAACTCTCGCAGCTCGTCGTCGCTGCCCGGCTTGAGAATCACTTCGTTTTCGACAAATTCCTCGCGTGCGCCATCCGGATGCACCATGACGACGATGGTCCGCGCTGGCTCCCCGGGTTCGCCCGCCACGGTCGCCCCCCTTGGCCGGATGGTGTCATCGACTTCGGAGACGAATTTTCCAGAAGGCTCCGGGCCCTCCTGGCCGCCGGAAGTCTCGCCAGGCCGCCCGGGGAGGACCGGCTCGAGGCCAGCCATGCGCAACGCTTCCTGCACGCGAAAGCGAACCTGGCCGGAAAGCTCCGCCACCCAAAAATCCGTCCGCCGCTGACTGGCGACAAGGCTCGCCGTCTCCTCCAAAGCTGCGCTGGCCATGCGGAATGATTCGTCAGGCGTCGTTGCGCGGGCGTCCTCGAGTCTCACCTTGATCGGGGCCAGCAGGCCAGTCTCGAGCGCCGCGATGGCAGAGCTGCGGTAAGCCCTTCCCGCCTGCGCCGCAACCTCGCGGGCGCCCTCCAGGTTGCCTTCCTCCAGCAAAGCCACGGCTTGCCCGAATTGTTCTTCCGCGCGCGGCAGATGGTACGATTGCTCATTCCCAAAATCCGCGTCTGTCAGGAGCTTGCCGGTGAAGTAGTCAGGCCGCTCGCGCTCCGGCCCGGTCAATCCCAGCACCAGCTCAAGGGTCTCATTTCGGGTGACCAGGAGAGGCTCGAGGTAACTTCGGGCACGGGTCGCCGATTCTGCCGCCATCTCCAGATGCTCCAGGGCCTGCTCGAGATAGCTACGGCGTCTTTCGCGGTCCGCGCCCTGTTCAACACTCCGAAGTGCCTGCTCATACAGCGCGCTGGCGCGGGCAAAATTGCCCGGAGAAAGCAGCGGTACGTTTTCGGCGCGTGCATTTTGCATGAGCTGTTCGACTCTGGCAAGTAATTGCTCCTGCGTCTGCTCGCGCTCTTGTGCATGACTCGATGATGGCACAAAGCCTGAAAGCCAGACTGCGCCTGCCGCCAGCACAATCAGCGGCACCCGGAAAAAGGTTGGTGGACGCATCGGAATTCTCCTCCTCGATTTTGTGGGAATTACGCCTTTTCGCGCACGAGGCCGCAAGAAGATGGCGCTCGCGATCCTGTCCGGAAAAGGAAATAGCAAGTCACAAAAAAACAACTCCCAGACAAATTTCAAACTCCACTGGGCAATCACCAAAACGTGGCTCCGTCTGTAGTATTGAAAATTGGATCTTGAAATTTGCTTGTATGCATTTCTCAATTCCAAAACTGTCCGTACTCAGGCTCCTTGTCTCACTGAATCCTAAACCGGACAGGCCGGAAATTCGAAATCCTAAACTCAGAAAGTGTGTCACACAAAAGTCTTGCCAAAAAGTGGCAGAACTAATCCAGCGGCGCAATTCTACTTAGTGGTTCCATTGCCTCCACTTTTTGCCAGAGAGCCTTGAGCTCATCTTGATGTTGGCCAGCCCATTCCTTCACCAATCCCAGTGCTCTTGGCGGCAGCCTACCTGCAAAAACGGCCTGTATGAATATTCAAAATCGGTGAAAAACCCTTATCGGCTAACTTCGAAATGATATACCAGCTCATTCCTTGATGGAGATCCTCTCCCCACCCTTCCGTCCGGCGCCTGACACTGACAGCTCCACATCATCGACATAAAACATAGTCGGCGCATCTTCGTTCAATGTCGCCTCGAAATGCACCACCATCTCGCCGCAGCCCAGCTCGCGCAGCTCGACCTCGGAGCGGGTCCAGACGTCGCGGGGCGCGGAGGTGCTGGTGGCCTCGAATAAGCTGACAGTGCCGTGTTCCGTTTCAACATACGCGCGCAGAAGGTCGCCGCCCTCCCGTCCTTCTGCGGTGGTCATGGACCACCAGAAGCTGAGTGTTGCGCTTTCGGCGTCGCACGGTACCGAGATGGCCTGATGCATGGTGCCGAAGGTGGCATTGTCAGCGCCGAGGCCGGTGCTGCTGTCACCGCTGTGCTTTTTGGTCCGCTCCAGCCAGGCACTGCCGAGCCGACGCCAATCGGGTTGTGCCAGTTCCAGACCGCCACCGGCGATGGTCATGGTGAGCCGCGGCGCTTGATTGGGAATCGGGTGCAGCCGCAAAATGCCGCGACCGATGCAGGCCACGAAAAGCGTGGCATCTTCCTGGTTCGAAATCGGGTCGAACCAGAGGCTCAACGGCCGACTGGGCACGGCGCGAGTATCGAGCAGGCGAAACCAGTTGCTGCCGTCAGCGGTGAAGAAGACGCCTGCCAATCCCGCGGCGAAGCGGCGATTCCGGTTTGTCGGGTCGAACGCCATGTCGTTGAGCAAACAGTGGTGGTTGCCGCAATTGGTGACCTGCCAGGTGTCGTTGGCGCTGATGGCCCGGGTCAGACCACGTTCCGGATTCCAGGTGCGGCCGCGGGTGGTGGAGACCCGCACCTCGTTGTCGTCGATCAAGTAGAGGAGATCCGGGTTCCAGGGATTGACAAAGAAGCGCCGGGCAACCGCAGCCGTTCCGTCCCCGCTTGGGACAATCCGGTCCCAGCGCGGGACAATGCCCCGGTTGTCGGTCTCCCCACGCCAGATGTTTGTGCCATCGCCGAGGTAGTAGACCGGGCGCGCGTGGCCCCCGGCAACCTGCACAACCCTGGCTGTATTTGGCAATGCAGGTCCCACCTGGGTGAAGCCGCTGTTGGTGGCGCTCTTGTCTATGCTGTCGTGGGCGCGCATCAGGACGCGCGTGGTTGAGTTCTGCTGCCAGATGGCGACATAATCCCCTTTCGCCGGCGGAGTGTCGTTGGGATAACTCTGCACCACCGGCCGCGTGCCCTGGATCATGTTGCCGCTGATGGAAAACTGACGCATGCCATTCAGATAGGGGATCGACTCGGGTGTCTTGCCGGCGTCCGGAGCCTTGTTGCCCGTTTCCACGAACAAGTCGAAATCGCCCTTGCTGCCGCGGTTTCTGGGACTGATGCGCAAGATACGATTCATATCATAGATGTTGCCGTACCACATGTCGCAATCGCCACAGGCCCAGATGGGCGATTTCCACGTCTGGCCATCGTCCATGGAGTAGAAGTCGTCGTCGTGGGTCGTGCCGGTGTAGAGCGCGCGCTTGAAGTCAAGTTTCGTCGAGCCGACGACATTGAGGGTCCACAGGGTGTTGAGACCGGTCTCGGCCGGCTGCCATCGCCGCGTGACGGTCTCCGGGTCCAGCTCAGCGCAATCGTCGTTCATATACACGCCGCCGTCGTTGGAAGTCCACAACCGGCCGCCGCCACATTTGTCCAGCTCGGCATTCAAATCATAGGGACTGGGCTCGGTGCTGCGTTTCAGACTCAGCTTGAAATCGGGCGAGATGGCGATAGCATGCGGGTCGGGATGCACGAACCGCGTCTGCCCGCGGTTGTGGCGATGAGCTTCCGAGCCGCTTAGCCCTGCCAAACGATACCATCCCTGCCAGCCCTGTGCGCCGGGCCGGCCAACGGAGACCTGGATGGAAGCCCCGTCCGACATGAAGACCAGAAAGCCCTTGCGCATGGCGTGGGTGTAGACTGCTGCGGCACCACTCGAACCGGATCCTGTGTAAATCGGTGGACCGGGCAATTGCTTCCACTCGCCCCTGCCGCCGGGAGCCCTGGCGGACAATTTGCTGAGATCACCAAGCCAGATACTGCCAATGTTGGCGTGCCGCGGGCCGTAGACGCTCTCCCTGCCAAGATAGGTGACCCGGACATACTTTATTCTGGCATCGTCAGCCAGCGCATCATTGACTCTGAGATTGCCTGGAGCTGCGCCGTTGCGAGCAAGGAGCGGCTCTCCCTGGTCATAGACGTTATCGTTATCCGTGTCAAAAACGACCTGCTCGCCGTTGTTGAGCATGCCATTTGAGTTGCGGTCGACAAACTTGATTCGGGCCTCGTCGGCGAGCGCAACACCAGCGCTCGGATTCGGATTGCCCCGGTCGATGACCATTTCACCCGCGTCGAAGGTGTTGTCCTGGTCTGTATCGTAAACCACGGGAATGTCGCTGATTACCCCCTCCGGCCCGAAGTACTTGCTCTTCGTCGGGTCGGAACCATGGTAATAGCTCGGACCGTTGGAATGGGTATTGTGCACCAGGTAGACATGCTCAGGGTTGCCTGGCTCCAGCGCCAGGAGTTGAGCGGAAAGAAAGGCCGGGTCGCGTCCGGTCTTGCTGCCAAACCAGCGTGGCAGAACAGCCGGGGTTGCCCCGGGATCGAGAACCCAGGACCCGGCCTTGCCATCTTCGCGCGACAGCCAAATGCTGTTCGGTCCAGCAGCCACGATAATCCGGTCCTCGTCCCTGCGGCTCAGTCGCCCGCTGACTGCCAGGTGCCAGACATCTCTTCTGTTTCTAACAGCCACAGTACCTGGCGGGTGAACCTCGGTCCAGTGTGCGCCAGCGTCGCTGCTGATGGCGACGCCGCAGCCGCCCGCCGCATAAACACGCTGCGGATCATCCGGTGCAAACACGATCTGCGACACGCTTTTTACGTCCCCGCCGCAGCGGAATGTATGCACCCGCTTCCACGTGCGGCCTCTGTCGGTCGTGCGGTAAATGCCGGCGAGCGATGGTTCTCGCCCTTCCCGGTCCGCCGCTGCAAATGCCAGATCCCGGTTCCTGGGAGACACCGCGACGTCATTGATGTTCGCAACCGGCAGCGCCCCCGTGACCTCGGCTGCACCGACGTCCGGTTGCGGCCGGGCGCTTTGATGCCATGAGAAGCCGTAGTCTTCCGAAATCCACACCCCGGCATAGGGTGTGGCTACAAAGACGA
>JBHHXT010000226.1:0-8054 GCA_046757165.1 bacterium
AACTTGTTCATTTTCAGAGGTGGGTATGACTGGAGCTGGTTTTGCGCGTTTTCTTCAGATTTCGACTCAGAGATAGTCGAGAGGTTGATGGGAATCTTGCTTTGAAATCCTGACCGGGCTAAAGCGGCGGGCGATGTTGACCCACCCCTGGTTCAGACTCTGAACGAGTCTGAACCTTGGACCATTGCTGAGCGGGAACTCGAGCTCGGAATGACAACATAGAAAGTTCAGGCTCGAACCCTCCGGGCTTGCATTTTGTCCCCAATCCCACTATTTTTATCCGGACTGACTTATTCCCGGCCCGCATTTCTTTTGGCATCTTGTTGTGGGCTGATTTTCTGCCCTCGAGAGACAATCACAAGCGGACTCATGTTACGCATGCAGAGCACCCCCTGGCAAATTCATGTCGATACCGGAGGCACGTTTACCGACTGCCTGGCATGCTCGCCAGACGGCGAGTTACGACAGGTGAAGGTCCTGAGCAGCAGCGCCCTGCGCGGAAGCGTGGTCGCCCGGATCGACCCCGTACGGCTGCGCATCGCCGTGAAGTGGCGGGTGCCGGATGATTTCATTCAGGGGTTTCGCTTTCGCTTGCTGCAGAGCGGGCAAGACAACGTGGGTGTGACAGGCTACGCGGCAGATGAGCAAATCATCGAGCTGAACACGGAGCTCACGACTGCCGTCCCGGCAGGCGCGCCGTTCGAAGTCTGTACGCCCGAGGAAGCACCCATCCTGGCCACGCGCATGGTGACGGGCACCCTGCCCGGCGAAAGGCTGCCTGAGATTCAGATGCGGCTCGCCACCACCCGCGGCACCAACGCTCTGTTGGAGCGCAAGGGCGCACGCGTGGTCCTTTTTATCACGCGCGGTTTTGGCGACCTGCTGCTCATCGGCAACCAGCAGCGTCCGGACATCTTTGCGCTGCAAATCGTCAAACCGGAGCCGCTGTACGAGCGGGTGGTGGAAGTCGATGAACGCTTGTCCGCGGAGGGCGCCGTCTTGCAGCCGCTCGACCCGTCCGCGCTCGACAAAACAGTCCAGGCTTTGCGAGACCAGGGAATTCAGATAGCGGCGGTCGCGCTCATGCACAGCTACCTGAACCCTGAGCATGAGCAGCAGCTCGAGGCGTATCTCCAGGACAAAGGGTTTGCGCACGTTTCGGCCTCGTCTGAGCTGGCGCCGTTGATCAAGTTTGTCCCCCGTGCTGAAACCGCCGTGGTCGATGCCTACCTGGCGCCGGTTCTGCACGACTATTTGCGCCGGGTGCAAACCCCGATCACCTCCGGCCATCTGCACGTCATGACCAGCGCCGGCGGACTGATGCCGGTGGAATCGTTTCGGGCCAAAGACAGCCTCTTCAGCGGCCCGGCCGGCGGCGTGGTGGGTGCAGCCCTGGCCGGCAAACGTTCCGGCTGTGACAAGGTCATCGCGCTCGACATGGGCGGCACCAGCACCGACGTCGCCCGCTTCGATGGCGACTATGAGTATGTCTTCGAGCAACGTATCGGCGAGGTGCATCTGGTCGCTCCGGCGCTGGCCATCGAGACAGTCGCGGCGGGCGGCGGCTCCATCTGCGGGTTCGATGGCTTCCGGCTGCGCGTCGGTCCGGAAAGCGCCGGGGCCCGGCCCGGTCCGGCTTGCTATGGCGCCGGCGGTCCTCTCGCGCTCACCGATGTCAATCTCCTGCTCGGCCGTCTCGACCCGGACCGCTTTGAAATCCCCATTTCGCCGGCAAAAGCACGGGAGAAACTCGACACCCTGATGCAAACCATCACACAAGCGACCGGCGACCGGCCAGACGAGGCCGGGCTGCTGCAAGGCTTCCTGGATATCGCCAACGAGCGCATGGCCAACGCCATTCGCCGGGTCTCTGTGCGCAAAGGGGTCGACCCACGCGATTATGCCCTGGTGGCGTTTGGCGGCGCCGGAGGGCAACACGCGTGCGCCATCGCCGGGCGCCTCGGCATCGGGACCATCATCATTCCGAAGAATGCTTCACTCTTGAGCGCGCAGGGTCTCGGACACGCCGTGCTCGAGCGATTCGCCGAAAAGCAAGTGCTGCAACCCCTGCCCGCAGTTGAAGCTTGCCTGCCAGAGAAGATTCGGGAGCTTTCGAGCCGGGCGCGGGCAGCAGTGGCGAGAGAGGGCGTGGCGGGAGAGACGATTGTGGTTCGCCGCCGTATTGTCAACCTGCGCTTTGCAGCCCAGGACGCTGTGCTGGAGATCGAATACAACGAAACGGCGTCTCTGGCGCCCCTTTTCCAGCAAAAGTACCGGGAGATGTTTGGCCATCTGCCGGAAGGACGCGAGATCGAATGTGAATCGCTGCGCGTGGTGTGCTCCGCTGTGGTTGCTGAATCTGGCGTGCAGCGCAGCGTCACGACTTCCTTTGTCGCAAAACCCGCCGGGAAGAGATCGGCTTATTTTGCCGGCGCCTGGCAACGCGTTCCGTGCTTTGAGCGGGGTGGTCTGCGTCCCGGCGCCCGCTTCACCGGCCCGGTGCTGGTTTTTGAGACGCACAGCACCACGGTTGTGGAGCAAAACTGGCACGCCTGCCTCGACGCAGCCGGGGCCATCGTGATCAAGCAAACCGGAACACCACGAGCCAGGAGGAAAGACAAATGAAGTTCGGAAAGCCCAAGATCGAGGTCGTTCAGCTCGAGCTGTTCACCAACCGCTTCCGTGCCATCGCCGAAGAAATGGGGGAAATGCTGCGCCGCACGGCCATCTCGACGAATGTCAAAGAACGGCTCGATTTCTCCTGCGCGATTCTGGACGCGGCGGGTGAGCTGGTGGTGAACGCGCCGCACATGCCGGTCCATCTCGGTGCGCTCGGGTTGTGTGTGCGCAGCTTGCTGGCAGAGCTTGAAATAGCGCCCGGGGATGTGGTGGTCACCAACCACCCGGCCTACGGCGGCTCTCATCTGCCAGACATCACGCTGGTCATGCCGGTGGTTTCGGCAAAAAACAAATTGTTGGGCTACGTGGCCAATCGCGCCCACCATGCGGAAATCGGCGGCACGCGCCCGGGCTCGATGCCGCCGTTTGCGACCCGGCTGTCTGAGGAAGGCGTGGTCATCAGGCCGTTTCATCTCATCAAAGCCGACAAGCCGGACTGGCAGCGCATGCGCAATCTCCTGACCGCTGGCCCCGACCCGACGCGCGCCCTGTCAGACAATCTCGCCGACCTGCGGGCAGCGGTGGCCGCCAACACCCGCGGCGCCCTGGCGCTGCAGAGACTAGCCGACACCCATGGCCATGACACGGTCGCGCACGCCATGAGCGATCTCAAAAGGCTGGCAGAACGGCAAATCCGCGCCGCCTTGCAGGCGCTGCCGGACGGAAGCTACCAGGCCGAAGACGCGCTGGACGACGGCAGCCCGCTCAACGTTCAAATCGAGATTTCCGGAGACACGGCGGCCATCGACTTCGGCGGTACGGCCGCGGTTCATCCGGGCAATCTCAACGCCACCCCGGCCATTGTCCGCAGCGTGGTCATCTACATCATGCGGCTGTTGATCGACCAGCCGCTGCCGCTCAACGAAGGCCTGATGCAGCCGGTGAGCGTGACCATTCCGAAGGGCATCCTGAACCCCGAGTTCCCGGAGGACCCGGACCGGGCCCCGGCGGTGGTTGGCGGCAACGTGGAAACCAGCCAACGGTTGGTCAACTTGTTCCTGCAAGCGCTCGGGCTCGCGGCGGCCAGCCAGGGCACGATGAACAACACCTTGTTTGGCACCGACGCGTTTGGCTACTACGAAACCGTTTGTGGCGGCTGTGGCGCCGGCCCGGGTTTTGACGGCGCCAGCGCTGTCCACACTCACATGACCAACACGCGCATCACCGACCCGGAGATTCTCGAGCACCGCTACCCGGTGCGGCTCGAGCGCTTTGCCATCCGCAAAGGCTCCGGCGGCGCCGGCCGCTTTCGCGGTGGCGATGGCGTGATTCGCGAGCTAACCTTCCTGCGCGAAATGACGCTTTCTTTTGTGAGCCAGCATCGCAACCACGGCCCGGCCGGCCTCGCCGGCGGCCAACCCGGCCAACCCGGCTCACAGCAAATCGTCCGGGCCTCGGGCAAAACCAGCAAGCTGAAATCCGTCGACGGCTGCCGGGTTTATCCCGGCGACCGGTTGGTTCTGGAGACGCCGGGAGGGGGAGGGTGTGGGGGGTAATTCTTATTGTTTTATTGTTCTATTGTTGACTTTTTCTTGACATTTTTGTCACCTTTTTCTATCTTTTATTAATCCCTGTCTAACTCCAACTACGATTTTTCAATCTCGATTGAATCCACCTGCTGCTGCGACCTCTGGTTTTCAGGAAGGGAGAAAGCGAAGGGATCGTGAACAGACGGAGAGTTTCGTTTCGTCTTTCAAATGCGCCTGTATCTCGAGCATCGGACTTATCCCGTTTCCCGATATCGCCCCTGGGCGGGGTGGTATGCAGTTAGGTTTTTGACTATAGGGGCAATTTTTTGCTTGCGGGTCAATGAAAAAAAAGCCAAGGAAAAAACATGTCAGGAAATGACGCCGGATTTCCAAGAGACATGCCAACGGGACCCCACATTCGGCCATCACCTGGCCGGCATATTTTCCTTACTTGATGAAAAGGATGAGGCTCTGATTTGGCTGGAGCATGCGGTTAATAGTGGATTTATAAACTATCCGCTGCTTGCAGAGCGCGACCCTTTTCTCGAAAACATCCGCGGCGAGGAGCGGTTCCAAAAGCTCATGGTGCGAGTCAAAGTTGAATGGGAGAATTTTGAAGTGTGATGTGAATGAAAAATATTGTATTATACTTTCATGAAACACTCGGTGAAGCCCAACGGCAACTGAGCACAACACACAGTATAACGGCCCGCTTTCACAGCGACGGCGGGCAACAGCGATCTGTGTTGGTTTTGTGCATTTTCAGAGTTTTTCTTTGCAGAATGTTCCGTGCGTTGAAATCCCGCCGCGCGTGAAGCGGAGTGTTGGCAGTAGAGAAAAATGAAACAAAAAATCATTCTCCAAACTGATAGGTTATTTTTGCGTGAAGTTGTTGAAGACGATATTTCTGAATTGATGAAGTTATTTTCAGATCCAACCGCAATGCAGTTTTTTCCAGGAATAAAAGATGAAGTTGAAACAAGAGATTGGATAAGAGATACTTTACATCGTTATGAAAAAGATGGTTTCAGTTTTTATATATGTGTAAATAAGAAAACATTAGATGTGGTAGGGTATTGTGGTTTATTGTTGCAAGAAGATGTAGATGGCAAAGATGAAGTTGAAATAGGTTATGGATTAATAAGAAAGTATTGGCATCATGGATATGCAACAGAAGCAGCAATTGGATGCAAAAAATATGGATTTGGTGAATTGAAATTAGAAAAGCTGATTTCACTAATTAGACCAGAAAACGTTCCATCAATTAGAGTTGCTAACCGAAATGGAATGAAATGGGAAAAGGATATCGTAAGATGGAATTATGTACATGGGATTTATGCGATTACAAAAAATGAATATTTGCAATCGGAAAAAAGTAATTAGAAGCCTTGTTCCCGAAGAAATTAGCTGATTTTTAGAACAATAAAACAAGTAACTAAAAATTAAAAGCTGCAAAAAAAATGCAGCAGACAAAACCGCCGTGCTACAATTCAAAAATTGTGGTTGATTCGAAGAGGCTTGCCACTAATGTCTTTCTTCGATATTCAACCAATAAGAATCATATATACAAGAATCAAGAAAAATACTGGTGGATCGCGGAATCAAGAACGCGATTGAGAGCTCCACAAGGGGCCTGAACTTTTCATTGACATTTTCGTCACGCCTGGCTATCTTTCACTCGTCCCTAATTCCAGCTACGATTCTCCAATCGCGAATGAATCCACCTGCGGCGACGACCTCTGGCTTTCAGGAAGCGAGAAAGCGACGGGATCGTGAACAGACGGATATGTTCGATTTTCAAATGCGCTCGTGTCTTATTCCAAATAGGAGATGCTTATGCCGAGTACAAGATCGAGGTGTTTCAGGGTGAATCGCCTGGCCATACTGTTTGCCCTGATTTCTGCCACCCCAGGCGCGTTTCCTCAGAGCGCAACCGTGACAGCTCCGGGACAGGTCGTGGTCGGAGCGCAGATCAAAATAGGCTGGACCGGTCCCAAAGGACCGTATGATTTCATCAGCATTGATGAAGCAGGAGCCCCCGACCGCTCCTACGGGACTTACATCTATACAAGAAAAGGACAGCCCGCTGAGATCCGGGCTCCGGAGATGCCCGGCCGATATGAAATCCGCTATCACGACGGTGCGTCAGGCTACAAAGTATTAGGAAAATCGCGCCTGGAAGTGTTGGACGCACAAGCGAGCTTCAAGCGCCTTCCGGCCGTAGACGCCGGAGCTCAAGTGAGCATCGCCTGGACCGGGCCGGGAAATGCGCGGGATTTCATCAGTATCGATGAACCGGGAGCCGGCGATCGGAGTTATGGACCCTGGGCATACGCCAAATCGAGCCCTGTGACCCTACGCGCTTCGGACGAGACTGGCAAATACGTTGTTCGATATCACCTCGGAAGCACCTACCGCGTCATTGGGGAAGTGGCTTTGACAGTGAGAGGCGTCACTGCAACCGTGGAGGCTCCGTCACAAACGCCGGCTGGCGGTGAGATCGCTGTGAATTGGGATGGGCCTGATGGTCAGGGCGATTACATCAGTATCGACCCCGAAGGGGCCGGCGAACGCGAGTACGGAAACTACCGCTATACCGCAAACGGTAACCCCGCCGTAATCCGGGTGCCAGAAAAACCCGGACGCTACGAGATCCGTTATCACGCGGGTCAGTCATGGAAGGTGCTCGCAACGACTGCTCTCGTGGTCTTGGCAAACACGGCTACGGTCAGCGGTCCACCCCGAGTGCCGGGAGGTTCGGAGTTCGAGGTGAAGTGGAGCGGACCGGATAATGCCGGAGATTATGTGACGATCGTAGCCGCGGGAGCCGGTCATCGGGCTTACCTCAGCTATCAATACGCGCGACGTGGAAGTCCGCTGCGTTTGAAAGCGCCCCTCGAGGTCGGCAAGTATGAGCTTCGCTACCTGACCGGGCAAACACGTCAGATCCTTGCGTCTGCAGCGATTGAAGTCACTCCGGGTGCGGTAGCGGGGACCTTACGGGTCATCGCCGACGGTGCTCCGGAGCCACTCGCGAAAGGCAGTAGCGCGGTGGAAGTGATTCTCGATGCGTCGGGAAGTATGCTGCAGCGTCTCGACGGGAAACGCCGGATCGACATCGCGAAGGCAGCTCTGGACAACCTCGTGCGAAACGTCCTCCCTGCCGGTACTTCATTTGTGCTGCGGGTGTTCGGACATCGCCAGGCAAACACGTGTCGTACCGATCTCGAGATCGGTTTGTCGCCCATGGATGCAACTGCCGCAGCCACCCAGATCCGGGGAATAGAGGCAAAAAATCTTGCCAAGACCCCGATTGCAGCCTCACTGTTGAAGGTAAGGGATGATCTCGCGGGCCATGAGGGACCTGCGACTGTCGTGCTTGTAACCGACGGCGAGGAGACCTGTGACGGCGACCCCAAGGCTGCGATTGAAGAACTGAAGTCCGCAGGCTTCGATGTTCGAGTGAATATCGTCGGTTTTGCCATCGATGAACTCCAGCTCAAGGAACGATTCGAAGCGTGGGCTCGAGCGGGCAACGGCCGCTATGTGGAGGCCAACGACGGGGAGCAGTTACAGAAAGCCATGAGCACTTCATTACGAGTACCGTTCGAGGTGCTGCAAGGGGATGAGGTCGTGGCAACCGGGGTGGTGAACGGCGACCCGGTGCAGCTGATCTCCGGTACCTACAGAGTACGACTGTTATCGTCACGCCGAACCGATCTGGGTGAAGTGATCATCGAGCCGGGGGTGGAGCACCAACTGAAGATCAACTAGCGGCACAGCGGCCAGGGATTAAAGGACGCCATACTTAGCACCCAAAGCAGATTTGATTCCAGATGGCTCGAGACAGAATCGTTGACGACAACGGCATCTATTTCACCACACACACAATTGTTGAATGGCTGC
>JBHHXT010000227.1:0-8030 GCA_046757165.1 bacterium
TCAGTTTACCCACTTATTCTTTATTATGAGTGCTTTACTTTATTACTGCTAACACTAGGCTAGCTATCCCGCCGTTTTGTCAATAAACATCAAAGCAATGAGGATGGGCAGATAGATGATCGAGGCATGCAAAAGCTGTTTCGCATTAAGGTTGGTCCTTAGCACAGCAACACGAATACCCGAGATCAGGAAGAGCAGGCCCAGGATGAAGGCGCCGACAAAATAAATGGCCCCCGTCATTCCGAGCAACGTCGGCAGCAAACTGACCGATAGCAGTGCCAGGCAATTGACGATGATGTGAATTCCGGTGGTTGAACTATTCTTGTCAAGGACCGGTAGGACTGGAAATCCCCCTCGAACGTAGTCTTCGCGGTAAATCCAGGCTATCGCAAGGAAATGCGGCAGTTGCCAGAAGAAGAGAATGGCGAACAAGACCCACGCTCCAACCGTGATCTCACCCTGGACTGCCGTCCAGCCTCCCATGGCTGGTAAAGCACCCGGAATTGCACCGATAACCGTGGAAAGTGGCGTTTTCCGTTTCAAGGGAGTGTAGATGAAGACATAGCTGGCAAGCGTCAGCGCGGCCAGGACGCCCGTCAAAAGATTGGTCGCAATCGAAAGATACACAATACCGCTCACAGAAATCGAAATCGCGAAAACTCTTACTTCTCGAACAGACCGTCTGCCGGCAGGGAGAGGGCGCTTGCGAGTTCTTTTCATCGTTGCATCAATGTCACGTTCGATCAGTTGGTTGAGGGCGTTGGTGCCGGCGGCCACGAGCCAGCTGCCGAATAACGCATGGAACAAAAGCACATAGTCCAGGGCGTTCTCAGCACCTAGATAGAACCCACCACACGTGCTGATGATGACCATGAAGGTAACACCAGGCTTGGTCAGCTCCCAGTAATCGCTTAAGATCTGGTGTCCCAACTTCATCTGAAATATCTTCAAATTTCTCATGATGGCGTAGTTTGTCCAACTAAGTAGGGTTGTTCAACTTCTCGTTCCTTGCCAGCGAGCAGCCGATGGGCGCGCAAAGTCAGGAAAAGACTGGTTGCCAGGATAAACGCGCCTGTGGCAACATGTGCTGTGGTCGGCAGTACCGCCTTCCGGCTCCAGATTGTGAGGGCTGCCAACACAATCTGGCACACCAGGGCTGCCAGAAGCACATGCGCTGGTTTGAGCAATCTGGGCTGCGTGCGGTGGTGCCGGTAGATTTGCGCCACCGTCCCAATAACGCTTGCTGTTACCAGGACTGCGCCAACGCGGTGTAGAAAATGAATGGCCACAGCCCGGGAGTGAATCGGAGGAATGAGTTTGCCAAACGCCAACGGGAAATCGGGTATTGCCAGCCCGGCGCCCGAATGGCGCATGATTGCTCCCAGAATCAATTGCAGATAAACGACGCAGGTGGTTAAGATTGCCAAATTCACAATGCCAGGCTTGCTGAGGTCCGGGACAGCTCTTTCGGACTGGTTGAGCCATTCTTTTGAAGTGAGCATCGCCAATGCAATGGTCATCACGAAAAAGGCTTGCGCAAGACATCCGTGGAAGACTGAGATGGATGTCGGCAGGCGCAACAGGACGGTGATCCCGCCCAACACGCCTTGAGCGATGACTGCGAGCAGCGCGCCCGTGCCCAACCATTTCACCCAGCGCCGCCGTTCCTTCAGCCAGAGCCAGACAACCAGAACCACAGTCAACAGGCCTACCACAGAGGCCACCATGCGGTGGCCGTGTTCGTAGAGAATCCCTCCCACCATTTGGGAGAGTGGAAAAGAGAACATAAAATGACCATAGGTGGTTGGCCAGTCGGGAACGGCAAGACCGGACCCGGTGCTTGTCACCAGCCCCCCAATGAATATCAAAAGAAATGTCGAGGTAGCTACAAGTTTGGCAAAACGATGTAGCCAGGGCTCAAACGCCGTTTCCGTATTTTCCATTTGACACGTGGTTTGCTCTATTTGGAGGTGTCGACCAATTGCTTGGTGGCCTCAACCTGGACGGTCTGTTGATTCCGCGCCTGATGACTTGTTCCGGCCAGATCCGGCAACAGCCCGATGATCAATAAAGTACAGATGATGAGCGGAGTCAGGGCAATGATACCGAGGGCGAACTTTTCATATCTCAAGTGCATGAAATACAAAGCCACCAAAGACGCCTTGGCGAATGCCAGCACGATCAACGCGATACCCACCACCAGCTTGGCGATGGGAACAAAGACGATGCCTACCTCCAGAGCCGTCAGCAGGGCAAGCGCAATAAAGACTATCCTATAGTTCGGTTCTTTGTGAGTTTCAGACATATGAGTTCCTCCTCGTCGCTAAATCAGATAGACAAATGTAAACACCAGAATCCAGACCAGATCGACAAAGTGCCAGTATAGGCCCGCAATTTCGACTCCGTTCGCATTTTGCGCCGAGTACTTGCCTTTGAGTCCGCGCACGGCAATGATGAAGAGATAGATGACTCCGCCAGTAACGTGCGCCCCATGAAAGCCCGTTATGGCAAAAAAGGTTGTGCCAAACAGATAGTTGCCGAAAGGATTGCTGCTAAATGTCAAGCCGTCGTGGATGAGATGGGTCCATTCGTAGGCTTGTAACCCGAGGAAGAATACGCCACCCAGAACCGTCAGAAGCAAGTACTGCACCATCTGGTTCCGGTTCCCATTCCTGATGGCAGACAGACCTTTGACCATGGTCAGGCTGCTGCAAATCAGCAAGAACGTCATCACCGCCGTGAGCTTAATGCCTAAGATCTCTTGTGGATTTGGCCAATCCAGACTACCAGCACGGATGGCACCATAGCCGGCAAGTAGAGCGCCAAACGACATCGCGTCGCCGGCGAGAAAAGTCCACATGCCTAGTTTGCCCCAGCTTTCCGGAGTGAGGGGAGATTCGGCAGGTTCAATTGCTGTCGTCACTTGGCTCAATGTTCTGTCTCCTCTTTAAGATGGTTTGGGGTGTGCTCCTTATCCGAAGGGCCCAGATTCTGATTCTCTTTGCTTCTGCCGATCAAAATCAATCCAACGACAATAGAGCTGGCGACAAAAAACGGCATCGCCATCATGAACAAAACACTCAGATTGAAACCGCGTCCCACGGAGCCATTTTCAATGGCGTTGCAGCCGGGGCAGGCTACCGAAACTTGCGGTACCAATATAACGACCAAGAGGCCGATAAGCAAGAAGAATGTTGCTTTGCGCACTGTATCCTCCGACTTCAAAAAAGTTCTATCAATGTCTCAACTCAAGTAGACCAGACCGTAGATGAAGGGCCACAGTGCAACGACCAGGAACCAGTACATTCCTGCCAGCTTGATCGCGATAAAACGCCTGGCCTCATATTCATCTGGATGAACAGTCATCCTGAACAGGACGACAATTAGCCACACCACCGCGCCAATGACATGCAATGCGTGGCAGCCGATAAGCGTATAAAACGTGGCGCCGAATACCCCCTGAGTCAACGTCAACCCAAACCCTAATATGCGCACCCACTCATACCCTTGAACCAACAGAAAGACCGAACCAAGAAGCGCTGTTATGAAGAGCCCCTTCTTGATGGCTTGATGATTCATCGATGACAGCGTACGCAATGTATGAATCATGAGACCTCCGCTGGCAAGAAGAACCAGCGTGTTGAGCGTGGTGACCCCCAGGGGTAACCTTGGCTGGTCCGGCGGTGGCCAATTCTCTGCGCCAAATCGAAAGACCAGGAAAGCCCCGAGCAACCCTGCAAAGAACATGAGATCCGCACCCAGGAACAACAACATCGCGATAAAAGCATTCTTTAGCGGACTGCCCGCACCCCCGTTAGAGCCGTTGCCGCCCGGGTCAAAATCCGTGTTATTTCGAATCGGCGGCGGTCCTTGCCCATGACCTTTCTCCACGTCATGGGCTCCGTTCTTAGGTCGAATCTCGATTGCTGCTGCTTTATCTAAAGACAAGTCAATTTTTCAGATTTATGATGAGCACTGATAGCAAACACAAAAGCGCCATGATGCCAAGCAGAATGTATAACACCCGCCTGTTTCTTGACCTTTTGTCTGTGCTTGCAGGGTTATTCTCCTCCATTTGAAGAGACCTTTTCTAGGTTTAGTGTTTGTGGTAGCCAGGTCTTGTCCGCACCGGGGACACTGTATTCGTATGGCCCACGGTACACGGTCGGTTGCTTCGAGAAGTTACCGTGGGGCGGGGGCGTTGCCGCCGTCCACTCTAAAGTGTTTGCCCTCCAGGGATTGTCCACTGCCTTCTTGCCTTTGAACAAGCTGTAAATAAAATTGAACAAGAAGAGAAGTTGAGCAAGGCCAAGGGCAAATGCGCTCACGGAAATGAAAATATTCATATCACCAAACTGTTGCAAAAACTCGTACTGCATGGGATTGTAAATTCTCCGCATGTGCCCGCCAACACCAAGGATATGCATCGGGAAAAACGTACAGTTGAAGGCAATGAAGGTAATCCAGAAATGGATTTTGCCGAGTGTTTCGTTCATCATTCGGCCAAACATTTTCGGAAACCAATATTGTATTGCCGCGAAAAGGGCGAAAATGCTGCCACCAAATACAACATAGTGAATATGAGCGACGATGTAATAGGTGTCATGAATGAAGATGTCCACAGGTGTCGACGCCATATAGATACCTGAAAGTCCGCCAATGACAAACATAGAAACGAAGGCGAGAGCGTTCAGCATTGGGACCTGAAAGGTGATTTTGCCACCCCACAACGTCCCTAACCAATTAAATGTCTTGATCGCTGAAGGCACGGCAATCACCATAGTCGAGACCATGAACGTCGTACCTAAGGCGGGGTTCATGCCGCTCTGAAACATGTGGTGTCCCCAGACTATCCAACTGAGGAATGCCAGGACCACCATAGCCGAGACCATCGCTGTGTATCCAAAGATCGGCTTGCGTGAAAAAACCGGCAGAATTTCGGAAGCAATCCCCATGGCTGGTAGAATTAGAACGTAAACCTCGGGGTGGCCAAAGAACCAGAAGAGATGCTGCCAGAGCAGAGGATCGCCGCCACCAGATGAATTGAAGAAGGTTGTGCCAGCCAAACGGTCAAAGAGCAACATTGCCAGCGCCGAGGTCAACACAGGAAGAGCAAGCAACAGGAGAATGGCAACAATAAACAGAGACCAAATCACCAGCGGCATGCGCATCAAAGTCATCCCAGGCGCCCGCATGTTGATAATCGTCGTAATATAGTTTATGGACCCCATCAAGGATGAAATGCCCAGAACGATGAGGCTGATACACCAAAGGTCTTGGCCCCAATCAACGCCAGTCCAGGTCGGGTCTGCTGAAAGCGGAGGATACCCCGTCCAGCCGGTCGCCGCATGGCCGCCAGGAACGAAAAAGCCTGCAATCATGATAATGCCGGCAACAACGGCAACCCAAAACGAAAGCATGTTCAGGGTCGGGAACGCCATGTCTCGCGTTCCAATCATCAAGGGAATAAGAAAGTTGCCGAAGCAACCCACGAGTATCGGCATGACCACAAAAAATATCATGATCGTGGCATGCATCGTGAACAGCGCGTTGTAGAAAGCAGGAGTAATGATGCCAACCGGCATCCGCTTGGTTAGCCAGTTTTGTTTGTCATCGCTTTGGGACAGCCAACGGTCCCACAACCCATCCATGTATGTTTGTACTTCCCCTGTTTCAAGATACTGTTCTGAGGCTCCGATAATTGGCAGCGGTTTTTCCGGATAGGCCAGTTGCCAGCGGATAAGCATGGCCAACCCTCCGCCAATCCACAGCATAAGTAATCCCAATATCAGAAATTGTCTAGCAATCATTTTGTGA
This sequence comes from bacterium, assembly GCA_046757165.1. Lineage (GTDB taxonomy): Bacteria > Zhuqueibacterota > Zhuqueibacteria > Oceanimicrobiales > Oceanimicrobiaceae > JBHHXT01. The sequence continues at coordinate 5,818 of JBHHXT010000227.1, forward strand.
TCTAGAGAGAAGATGTGTGTCCGGACAAGCCCCTGGTGCTCGTGCGTCGGGTGTACTGCGCCTATGTTCGTAGCGTCGCTCATAATCCATCCTTCAGTTTGTTGAGTATGATGATCTTGCAGGTCACAAAGCTAATCGGTGTGAGCGTCAGGCCACGTCTCATGGACCCACTGCTCGTGTTCTTCTGGCGAATGGACAAACAAGTACCCGAGCATTCCTGAATGGCCGAAGCCGCACAGTTCCGCGCACGGGATTTCATACTTGCCTGTTTGGGTGGCTTCAAACCAGGCGAGAATTTCGCGGCCAGGAACGGCATCCTGTTTGAGTCTAAGGGCAGGGACAAAGAAGCTATGAATGACATCGTGCGATTTTAGAATGATTCGGACCACTTTGTTTACAGGGACATGGAGATTGTTGTCAATCTGGTAGTCGTCCTCGGTGCCGAAAATAGTGTCAGGCCCCGGGTAGAGAATTTCCCAGTTGAATTGCTTTCCAGTAACTTGCACGACAACATCGGCAGGGGGAAGGGTCTGCTTTATTGTGCTCCACACAGGTTTGCTCGCGAAAGCCAGAATCAGCATGGCAAGGAATGTCACGGTGGTCCAAACGACTTCCAATGTGGTGTTCCCGTGAGAGTACTTGGCTGGTCTTCCTTCCTTGGAGCGATATTTTATAAGAAAATAGATCAACGTTCCAGTGACAAGAAAGAACACTGTCGTCGTGATATAATATATAACATAAAAAAATTTGTCGATATCTCCACCAAAAGTGGAGATGTTTGGCGGGAGCCAATCAAGCATCTCTTCCTCCTCAGATTGTGCGATTTTGTCAGACATTACAAAAAGAGATTGTAACTGGGCGATTTGCCCTGGCCTACCGTTCGGAGTGATAACAATCAATATAAAGAAATGCGCAAAAATATGCAACAACATTTTCATGAGCCTGGATATCCTTGTTGCACCCACGCATGAATCTTAGAAAAATTTCTCGAGAAAGGACTTGACATTTAGTCCGAAAAGTTTATATTTGGTTTGCTCAAAATAGAGCGTCATGTTTCCTAAAGGGACACGATTGGTGAGACAAACTGGCTTTTCCCAAGGGTACTCACAGAAGTTGAATGAAAAAGAATCGTGAGAAACATCTTGACATTTAAGTTTTTTTGTTTAACTTAGTAAGGCTCAGCAGTTTTGGGCTTCTTTTTTTTGGGTTCTTTGGAAATTAAGAGTGTGCATGGCTCTGACGTCCCGTTGAGCAGTTTCAACAATGTGAAACAAAAAACAACAACGAAGAGTTTGATCCTGGCTCAGGACGAACGCTGGCGGCGTGCTTAACACATGCAAGTCAGGGAGAAATCTCGAGCTTGCTCGAGAAAGTAAACCGGCGAACGGGTGAGTAACACGTAGGCAACCTACCTCTTGGATGGGGATAACCTCGCTAACGCGGGGCTAATACCGAATAACGCAGCGGATCCGCATGGATATGTTGTTAAAGCGGGCTTCGGCTCGCACCTGGAGATGGGCCTGCGTCCCATTAGTTAGTTGGTGGGGTAATGGCCTACCAAGACAGCGATGGGTAGCCGGCCTGAGAGGGTGACCGGCCACACTGGGACTGAGATACGGCCCAGACTCCTACGGGAGGCAGCAGTGAGGAATATTGGGCAATGGCCGAAAGGCTGACCCAGCAACGCCGCGTGAGGGATGAAGCTCTAAGGAGCGTAAACCTCTTTCGGGAGGGAAGAATTTCTCCAAAGTGAACAATTTTGGAGATTGACGGTACCTCCTAAAGAAGCCCCGGCTAACTCCGTGCCAGCAGCCGCGGTAATACGGGGGGGGCTAGCGTTGTCCGGAATCATTGGGCGTAAAGGGCGCGTAGGCGGGATGGTAAGTTAGAGGTGAAAATTTCAGGCTCAACCTGGAACCTGCCTTTAATACTGCCGTCCTCGAGTGCGAGAGAGGAAAGCGGAATTCCCGGTGTAGCGGTGAAATGCGTAGATATCGGGAAGAACACCGGTAGCGAAGGCGGCTTTCTGGCTCGCAACTGACGCTGAGGCGCGAAAGCGTGGGGAGCAAACAGGATTAGATACCCTGGTAGTCCACGCCGTAAACGATGGGTACTAGGTGTTGGCGGATTCGACCCCGTCAGTGCCGAAGCTAACGCATTAAGTACCCCGCCTGGGGAGTACGACCGCAAGGTTGAAACTCAAAGGAATTGAC
>JBHHXT010000228.1:0-7998 GCA_046757165.1 bacterium
TAACGCCCGGAATTCAAATTACCAATGAGAGTTGTGTTCAGACTGTCTTGAGCAAAAGCCAGAGTCGTCAGCAACAATGGCAGCAACCACGGGAAGATCTTGATCATTTTTCTTTTCCCCCTTTGGGTTAATCTTGCGGCTTCGAGTCTAAAAGAGTTCTCTTAGCTCGAGGAGAGTTGCGATTTCCGCATCGGCTTTGCTCCCAGCGACCACTTGCCGGTCCGGGTTAAACCAGATGGCGTGCCAGCCGGCGGCTCTTGCCCCGAGGACGTCGCTTTCGTAGACATCTCCAACATAGACGATTTCATGCTGTGAACGCCCGGTCAATTCCTTCGCGGCAGCAAAGATCAAGGGCGAAGGCTTCAGGGCGCCGACATTTTCTGAGTACACCCGGTATTTGAAAAATGCCTCCAGGCCGCCATGATTCAGCTTGACATGTTGTATTTCGGCAAATCCATTCGACAAAATGCCCAGATCGTACTCAGGTTTCAAATATTTCAAAATCTCTTCACTGCCGGGCAGATAAAACGGTTGCTTCAAATAGAACTGAAGATACCGCTCTGAGGCGTTGGCCAGGTGAAGCTCTCGCAGGTTGAGCTCGTCAAACACAAGTTTGAACCGCTCGAGCTTGAGCTCGTCGGCGGTTATTTGTCCCTGCGCCATTTGCTGCCAGAGAAACGTATTGACCGCATGATAGACGTTCAGGAGCTCACTTTCTTCAACACCAAGAAACACATCCGGCAATGATTGCATCAAAAGTCGCAGAGCGGTTTGTTCGGCACGGGTGTGGTCGAACAGGGTGTTGTCCAGGTCGAAGAAGATGGTTTTGATCTGATCAGAAAGCATGGCGGTGTTTTATTGCTTTATTGTTGTGGGCGGTGTGTCAATTCTCCCCAGTGCGGTGTCTAAGGTACTCATTCCGCAGCAAAGATACAAGTTGAAAAGCAACGAGGCCAGGAGGTCTTTCAAAAACAGGGATGTTCTGAATTCCTGCACGAGGTGTGCAAGATTTGCAAGCTGCCCCTTGCAAATCATCTTGCCATTTGTTAAATTGGCCAGCACCAGTCACCATTTGACGAATTCAACTATTTTTTGGGAGCACCGAAGTGGCACACTCGAAAAAAATCGCAGTCATACCAGGAGATGGCATCGGAATCGATGTAACCGAAGAAGCCATGAACGTCCTGCAAGCAGTTCAGGAAAAATACACCTTACCTCTTGTGCTCGACCATTTCGATTATGGCGCGGAGCGCTATCTGCGCGACGGCACAACCATGCCGGATGAACAGGTGGAAGGTTTCAGAAGAAACTACGACGCCATTTATATCGGCGCGCTCGGCGACCCGAGGGTGCCAGACATGACCCATGCCAGGGACATTCTGCTCGGTTTGAGGTTCAAGTTGGACCTGTTTGTCAACTACCGCCCGGTCAAGCTCGCCGACGCCAAACTCTGTCCCCTGAAAGACAAAACAGAGGCGGATATCGATTTCGTGGTCTTTCGTGAGAACACAGAGGGGTTGTATGTTGGCATGGGCGGCATTTTCAAGAAGGGCACGCCGGACGAAATCGCCACGCAGGAGGATATCAACACCCGCAAGGGGGTTGAGCGCATCATCCGCTACGCCTTCGATTTCGCGCAGCAGCAGGGCCGCACCAAAGTCACCATGTCGGACAAGAGCAACGCCCTGCGCTTTGGCCATGACCTGTGGCTCAGAACGTTCGAGGAAGTCGGGGAGGCGTATCCTGCAATCACGAAAGAGCACCTCTACGTCGATGCCCTGACGATGCAAATTGTGAAACGGCCTGAACAATTCGAGGTCATTGTGACCTGCAACATGTTCGGCGATATCATCACCGACCTGGGCGCACAACTGCAAGGGGGCATGGGACTCGCCGCTTCCGGCAATATCAACCCGGAGGGTACCTCGATGTTCGAGCCGGTGCACGGGTCCGCGCCCAAGTATGCTGGCCAGAATGTTGCCAACCCGTTTGCCGCCATCTTGACACTCGGCCTGATGCTGGACTATCTGGGTTTTGCAGCAGCGGGTGCCGCCGTAGAAAAGGCGGTAGCAACCGCTATCAAGACCCAAAACACGACCAAAGACTTAGGAGGCACGCTGGGGACGAGGGAAGTCGGAGAGTTTGTTTGCCGTCAGATCGATTGATAGGCGCATTCATAAACATACAAATCATGCTCAAATACCTGAATAGAAGTTTTGAATAAAGCTGCCTCTCAAAGTTTGTAGTGCACGCGTCAGCGTGCTGTTTTTAAAGCCTTTGGCCGCCTGACGGCGGCACTACGAACAAACAATTCATGAATAATGCAGGCTAACACAGTCTCTGACTGTGTTTTGGCGTCCTTACCGGCATCTTGAGCCTCAAATACACGGATAGAGACCGTGTAGGATCGGTGTTCGCTCAAAGCCCTTTCAATTTGTCAATTTCCCGCCGCTCTTTCTTCGTGGGTCTGCCTTTGTATTTTCTGCGGCCTTGCTTGTCCCACTCCTGCAGCAGCTCAGCCAGCTCTTTTGACTTCTCGGACATGATTGGCGTATGCTCGTGATAAAGATTCCTGGCATCTTTGTTGGAGATGTTCTTGTGGACGATGTCGAGAACATCGAGCGTCCGGTACTTACTTCTGGCTCTTATGGAAATGGTATCGCCTACCTTTATCAATCTCGCAGGCTTCGCTTTGACCCCGTTCACTTTCACTTTTCCTTCTTCACAGGCCCGTGTGGCGAGCGTGCGGGTCTTGCAGATACGGCTCAGCTTGAGCCACTTGTCCAGGCGGATGGTTTTTTCAACGGCTTCGGGAAGTGTCATGCAGTCAAGGTAGAGGATAAAGCAAAAACAATCAAGCCTGTTCTGGTCGAAATTGTTTAATGAGCATGGGTGATGATCCGACACCGTTTTAACGGTATCTTCTTAAGTCCAGGTTAATCAAAGGATAATCGGCTTAGTCAAAACACGGTCACAGACCGTGTTGGATCATTTCTGCACTTTTTTTGCAGTTTGCGGTATTATCCAGCACGGGCGTCGCACGGGCGGGACGTTTAGACTGGACAAGGTCTTGAAGAGATATCGAGTTATTCTTGCACAATCGCTTAATTGCGAATTCTTGCGTAGAGCGTTTTGGGTGTGATCCCAAGCATTTTGGCAGCTCTGGACTTGTTGCCCATGGTCAACCTGAGCGCCTTCTTGATGTGCTGGTCGACCATATCATCGAGCGTGGGATACCTGGAATTGGCGAGGTCGGAAAAATCGAGTTGATGTAGGTGTTTTTGCAAAATGATCGCGTCCTGGCAGGTCAGGAGCAAGGATTCGAGAATGACTTCCAGCTCATCGAAATTCAACGGCCAATTATGTTCGATGAAAAGCTCATATAGTTCTTCTGACAGCATGCGTGCTTGTGAAAGGCGCTCCCGTTTCTTTCTTTCGAAGACCAGCGTGATGATCTCTCGCAGCTCGTGCTTTCTGAGGCGGAGCGGCTCGATACGGAGCTCGACCCGGGCGAGATGCTCGAGCAGGGCAGCCAGCTCGATCGCGCCATCCAGCTGGCTCTCCACACTGCTCGAGACAGAAGCGATCAGGCGAAAATTCGACAATTGCCCACCAGGTGTGTCTTGATCGCTGCCCCCGTCCTCAAACATCTTGAGTAGAAAGGCATGCTCTTCGCGGCCGAGGCGCTCAATGCCCTCGAGAAACAAGGTGTCGCCATCTTGCAGATTGTACGGGGTGATGTTTTTCAAAGACAGGTTGCAGACTTTGCGGTAATAAAGCCGGCCGTCAATCTCCTCACTGATAATTCTCGCCAGTCTGTCGGGTCTGGAGCCAGGCTCGCAGCGAATCAGAACCGGACTTTTTCTCGTTTTCGTGTCCTGGCTTTTGATCCGGTCTTCCAGATCGAAACGCTCCATTTTCAACAGCTTTTGATAGTATTTTATCTCATCCCGACTATGTTTTTCGTAGCTTTCAAGCTTTCGCAAGGCGCAATTGTAATCCAGGGCGCCCTTGATGGTCAATTTCAAATCCATCATATCGATGGGTTTGCCATGATACTGGAAGACGCCCATTCTCAGAAATTCGTGTCTTAGTACGATATCCTGGCCAGAAATAATGATCATGGGCACCGTGCAGTTTGATTTCAAAAGCTTGTCGATCATCGTGAAAGGATCGCCGCTGAGCCCCGGCATGTTGACGTCCAGGATAGTCGCGTTCAGCCGCCAGAGATTGGACTCATATTTTTCCAGCACCTCATTCCAGTTACGGGCAATCAACAGGTTGTGGTCCTTCTGAAGGAGACGAACCATGAAATCCAAGAACGTATTTTCATCGTCGGCGATCAGGAGCGTACTCATGGTGCCATTCCCAAATTGTGAGTTTCCTGATTAGTATCTCATAGAGTCGAGTATTTCCCCGGCGGGGAATATAACAAATTTTCTTCCCAATGGCAAATTTGTTAAAGAATCTTAATGACCGGTTGCCAGGATGATGCACGCTGTATCACAATTTCACACCGCTTCCCGGCCCCTTTGCCAGGGTCGCGTCATGCTAGCCTCCGCAGACAGGAGAAATCATTAAATTTCGTTCATAATTGCGGAAAGCATGCCATGTTTCACTAAAAGAGCGAGAATATTCGCTAAATATGGCCAAAACTGTACAAAACTTGCGCAATTTTAACGATCTTGGATGTTAGCATAAACCTCAAATAAACATGCAGATAATGTCCTTTCTGTCTCAAAAGAGAACAGCTTTCAGAACTAGACTGTCGAAACACAATGTGCGGTATCTATTTGTAGTATAAGAACTTAGGAGATATTCTGCCGGAGTGGCACCATAGTTGCATGTTCCAAAAGTGAACAGCGAGCGCCATCACGGCTGCTTGGTCAGGGATGACAGCTTCGATAAAATGAAGGTAGGTGATATTATGAAACGGCTCATACGCACTGCAACATTTCTCCTAACGTTCGCACTCTTTAGCGCAGCGTCAGCACAAACATCTGGTGTGCTCTGGATCAAAACCTTCGAGCCAGGGAGCACCTCCTTGAACGATCCCGGGATTGACCATGATGCTCTGGCTGCGCTGGATCAGCTTATGAAACGATCCAATATTGAAGTGACTTTCCTGGGCGCTGCCGATAGTGTTGGCTGGGTTATGAATGGCAGAAGCGTTCATACACACATTTCTGAGGCGTGGAACGATGCCAAACGTCTCGGTCGTGCGCGCGCTCTGCGGGCGCGATACGAGCGCGGCCATGTTGGCATCACCCATGAAAACATCGCGGGGGTCAAAGTCATTTGGTCCAGGAAAGTATCCCGTGAGCAGTATAAGAAAGAGTTCACTGAAATCAAAGATAGAAACGAGAATCTCGACCAGAAACTAGCCCAACTGGAGGACCAATTCCAGAAACTGCATCCGCTGCTCGAGGCCAAAGGCGACAACGGATCGAATGGTCATGTGGCCATAGACAGCCACAGCTACTTCGACTGGTTCTTGCAGGGTGGATTTTGGACCTGGCAGTCCGGCTCTGGTGGCAGTCTGATCTCTCCCTCGATCGCTCTGGGCATCATCATCAACAACACCTCTTTTATCTTGCAAGGAGGTGTGACGCCCTGGCACATCTCAACGTCCCAAGGCAACCAGTCTGAGTCCTTCGTTTTTGTTGGCATCAAACACATGAAGAGCAGGAATCTTGGTCTCACCGTTGGCGTCTTTCGCGGGTGGGAGTTCTTCACCGATACTGATGACTGGTCTTTTAAGACGACGGGTTTGTCGAGTGGCATCGTCTTCAAGAAGGGGATCTTTGAATTTAGCCCGATGGTGAGCTACTCCAATTCAAATTCGATCTTTCAAGAGCCAAAATGGAAGATCGGGACGACGCTGGGAGTCGCCATCAACTTTAACGAAGCATTCTGAGGGTTGCCACACCCAACCATGATGGGCATCCAAGGTAGACCAGCACTCGGGTTGGAAACAATGAAGAGATTCTGGTTCATAATCATCATCGTCGCAGGCTGTAGCAAAGCGGACCTCCCTCTTACCCCCGAAACGCCTACCCTCCTGACTGTGACCGCAATCGATCCCAATGGTGGCCGTATCGACTCCGCCGATGTTTTTATTGACGGCGCTCAGGCAGGGAAAACGCCGTTTCGTGCGGAAGATATTCGACCCGGGTTGCACGCCCTGCGGGTTTCACGCGCAGGATACCAGGCCCATACGGAGCAATTCGTCGTCGACCAGGGCCGGGTTTACGTCATCGAAGCGGTTCTGCAGCCGCTGCCACCAGGGGAGGGGCAATTGATCGTGTCCGTCAATCAGGATTCGGTCGTTGTCCGGGTCAAAGACACAAACAATCGCGTCATCGTCGAAACGTTCGAACGCACCTCGGTGCACAACCTCGACCCCGGCACCTATTTGGTGACGGGTGAGAAATCTGGTGGCAGCAAGGTGGAAGAGCAAGTTGAGATCAGGGTCGGGGAAACCAGCGTGGTCCATCTGGATTTGCAAAAGGGCCCGGGCGTGCCGCCGGCGCTCACGTTCTGGATTACGGAAGACAGTGTGAAGCTTGGCGAGGCCGTCAATCTTCATTGGCAGTCAGACGGCGTTCAGGTGATCATCGATCAGGGCATCGGGGTTCGCGGCCCAAATGGCTCAGATAGGGTGATCTGTGAAGCGCCCGGTCTGAAGGTATTCACCGCAACGGCCTACAGTGTGGATGCTCTGACCACTGAAAAGAAAGATTCGGTCTACATCGCGCCAGAAACGGCCACGCCGCCGGCTCTGACCTTTTCGATTCAGCAAGATACGGTTGAATTCGGCATGCCCGCCGACCTCGAATGGCAATCGGACGGCTGGCAAGTCGTCATCGACCACGGCGTGGGGACCCGCGGGCCCGTTGGCTCTGAAGAGGTCAACTTTGGGAATCCGGGCATGAAAGTCATCACGGCCACCGCCTATGGCGACGAGAATTTGCTAACCATCAAGCAGGATTCACTATATGTCAAAGACGCCCCGATGCCGCCACATCCGATCGTCATGATCTCGACCACACACAGGGTGACCGTCAACACGCCGGCGACCATCAGTTGGCAGTCACAAAATGCCGATTTCTTGGTCGTGGATTACGTCGACCATGCCGAGCTCTCTGGCAGCGTCGAAGTCACCTTTTCGACGCCAGGAATTCGGATCGTGACTGCAACAGCCTTCAACCCGGCCGGCTATGTTTCAGCGGCCGACACCATCGAAGTCGTCGAACCCGAAGTCAACACCGTGGATGATATTCTGGTCGCAGCCAACAGCAGCGTACGCGCGGACAAAGGCGAATCGGGCATGGAGGATTTGAAGGCTGGCACTTTCGAAGTTGAAACTGCAGGCACCTACCTCGTGCTGGCCGAGGTGTGGTACAACAGCGGTGACTCGCAATTGAATGAAAGCTATTACCTCGACATCACAAACGGAGCCGACGACATCTTTTTGCCGCACGACCCAAACGCAGGCGACTACAAGGTCGTGCCGGATGAACCGGGTGATCCGCACACCTCGACACGCGAAAGCGGCATCTATCAGCTGGATACAGGAAAGCACTTCATCAATGTCTATCACTACGCAAAAATAGCCGACCAATACCCGCAATTCATCAATGGTGAAATTGACGGGCCGGAAAGCGTGAAGCTTTTGGGATTTAAACTGGTTTATCTCAGCCAATAAGTTTGACCTCTCCATACGTAGTGAAACCGCTGTCAGGAAGGCCTTTTGGGAAAATTCCTTTCAGCGGTTTTTTATGTTGTCGGCATGAATATGGGCCTAACCCCTCAATTATGGGTGGGGACGTAGCGCAGTCTTCCAGACTGCAGGCAGGATGCCTGCGTTACTTCCCCCGTAACTGAGGGATACCATATCCGCAAAAATTGTACTTGAGAAAGAGAATTCGTTTCATTATAATATAGCTTCGTTCTGCAAACCAACACAGATGAAAAACCGAGAATGTGCAGACTGCT
>JBHHXT010000229.1:0-7992 GCA_046757165.1 bacterium
AAGTTGGTTCACCAACCTTCATCATCAATCCCGCCTTCCCAACTCTTGCGAAGGTTGCCAACCTTCGCAAGAGTTCTTGTCCCTATCTGAGCAGCACCAGCTTGCGCACCGGCGCTGTCTTGCCGTCGAAGGTTAATTGATAGACGTAGACGCCGGTTGGCAGTCGTTTGCCTTCGCGGTCCCGGCCATCCCATGTCGCCGTGTGCTGGCCACTATTTTGAACGCGGTCTGTGAGTCTGCGAACCCTCTGACCCAGGATATTGTAGATGTCCAGAACGACATGGCCCTTGCGCTCGTGCTCATAGTGAATCTCTGTTTCCCCGTTGAAGGGATTGGGATAGTTCGGGAACAAGGTGAAGCTGGCGGGTTTTGCACTCCCCACAACCGAGCTCGGCATCCGGCGCAGTTTTTTCAACACCCAGTCCTCCGGGTCGAGCGCCAGCTCGGTCACGGGCTCGTTCAGCACAAATTGAAATCTCTGCGATTTCAGACTGTCCCAGATCACACAGGTTGTGTCCCGGGAAGCTGAGGTCAAAAGGACGTCCAACGGCATCTTGAACAGGCCGGCATTTGTCTGGGCCTGGTTCAGATCGAGCGTGACGATATGGTGGCTGCCCGAGGTGGAATCAGACCAGCCATATTCGTAAGTTGGCCGGTATACCCCATACACCCATTGTTCGAAGAACCACTCGAGATCCTGGCCGGCAACGGATTCGCACACAGACCGGAAGTCCTCGGTCGTGGCATTGCCAAAGGAGAACCTGGCGCCATACTCGCGCAGCGCGTGCAGGAACAGGTCGGTGCCGATAACGTGGCGCAGCATATGCAGCACCCAGGCGCCTTTGTCGTAAACCGTGGTGCTGAACAGTTTCGCGATGCTGGTCGAGTCGTATACGAACACCGAGGTCGGAAAGAATCCCGGGTCCAATCGGGCCATATACGCGTGGTAGCTGCCACGGCCGCCGGTGTGCTCGGCCCAGAGCGCTTCGGCATAGGTCGCAAACCCTTCATTGAGCCAGATGTGTGCCCAGCTCTGCATGGTTATCAGGTCGCCAAACCACTGGTGGGCCAGCTCGTGTGCAATGACCCAGTCGTAGGTATGGTCGCCGCGAATGAGCGCGGCGCCATAACTGGTGCAGGTCTGGTGCTCCATGGCGCCGTGCCACGGAAACTCCGCCATGGCATACTTTTCCGCCAGAAAGGGATATTGCCCAAAGGTTGACGAGTAGGACTCGATCATGGGGACGGTCACCCTGAAGTCCTCGCGAGCAGCATCCAGATGTTCCGGATAAACGTAATATTGCACTTCCATGGAGTCGTTTTCGGAGACGCGGTAGGTATCGGAAAAGATCTCGTAGTTTGTGATCGCCAGGGAGACGAGATAGGTCGAAATCGGATAACGCTCGCTCCAATGAAACGTGGTGCTGCCGTTCGCGTTGTGGGTCACCTCGACCAGGGTGCCGTTCGAAGCAACGGTCAGGGGGAACGGCACAGTAATGATGATGTCGACGGAATCCGCCTTGTCCGCTGGATGGTCTTTGCAGGGCCACCACGCGCGTGCGCCAAACGGTTCGCTCAGGGTTGAAATGATCGGAACCCCCCTGTGGCTGCCGAAGTCAAAGGCTGAGAATCCTCCGGTTAAGGTCGCAGGCGTGCCATCATACCGGATGGTCAGCTCGAACAGTTCGCCGGCCTGGTAAGCATGCGTCAAGGTGACGGTCAATTCGTCTCCCGTGTGTGTAAAATCGAGTGCAGAACTTCCGGAGAGCACAGACGTGACGTGCAAGTTGTCCAGCAGGTCAAGCGTGATCTGCTCGAGTCCGGCAACAGTCGCACGTGCCCGCACCTGAACAGACCCTGCGATTTCCCGGTTCTCGGGATCGATGGTGAGATCGATTTCATAATAAGTCACATCAAACTGCGGACGCGGATCCAGCGGCTCGAGCCACCGGACCGCCTCCCGCATCTGATGGCGATCGCGTTCCATGCGCCGGATCTCTTCGTGGGCATCCTGAGCTGCCGCTGAGACGACCAGGCATAGAGACAAGAACAGACCTGCAATCTTATGTCTTGCTCGTTGTTTTGGCATAAAAGGGGCTGAAAGCGTGCTCAACCTCTCGGCTCTTGCATTTTGGACACTCGGGTTGATGTTTGTCATGCGCTTCGATGCTCATGACTTTTTCGAACTTATGGCCGCATGTGAAACATTTATATTCGTAGGTGGGCATGTCGTTCCCTCCGGTTTGAGATTAGACTTGTTGTTCTGGAGCCACGTCGTGTCGAAGGCGGCTGACGAAGATACGAATGGCATCCAACAAATCTGCATCCCCGTGACGCTCAGAGGTCACCCAGTGGAATTTTTGGGATGAAAACCCGAGCATGTCGAGCATCATCCTGACTCTTTCAAAATGTTCGCCCGCATGGCGACTGCCAAACCCATAGTGGCAGTGGTCCGGCGCACATCCGTAGACCAGAACCCCCTCGGCGCCATGTTCAAACGCTTGCAGGATGAGTGAATCATCGATGCGACCGGTACAGGCCGTTTGCATCAGCAGCACGTTCCCGTCCAGCCCGGCCACCTGATTGCGCGAGTCCTGGTTCAAGGTCGTGTTTTTCCACGAACAGGTGAAGATGACAAGATTTGCAGCTTCTGAATCCATTGTTTTCAGTTTGTCGGAGAACCATTCCGGTGTAAAGTGGTGCTGTACGATGGCGCTGGAGGGACAGATCGCGACACAGGTTCCGCATCCCTTGCAAACCGATTCATCAATACGGGAAACATACAAACCATTTGCGCGCGCAACGAGGGCTGGGGCAGAATACTCGCAAACCGCGACGCAGTCACCGCAGCCCCGACAAGTTTCCTCTTCGACCTGACAGGTTAGCGGCGTCACGCGGACGGGAAGAGAGCGGTTGTCGGCGGTGTCAATTCTCCCCTCCGCCGCGCTTCGAGCACCCGGCCCGGCCCCAAACGCCTCGGGCAGCCGCAGCAGAAATTCAGGCGGTTCTGGCGGGCAGGACAATATCGTGACTTTTTTTCCACATTCAGCGACACAGATGGTGCACTCGTGACAGGGACCGCAGCGCAGACATCGGCTTGCCTCGGCGATCGCCTGCGCCTCGTCGAAAGCGAGCTCAATTTCATTGAAGCCGTCCACTCTTGCGCCGGGCGCCAATTTGGACGGCTCATGGCGCCTGGTTTTCTCGAGCCGGCTCAAATCACGCCTGAATTCAAGCTCTCGTGCAGCGGGAGAGCTTTCCTGGGCCAGAGGCTCGCCCTGGAGATAGCGTTGGATAGACTGCGCGGCCAGGTGCCCGGCCGCAATGGCATCGATGATGGTGTTGGGACCGGTGACGGCGTCTCCGCCGGCAAAAACGCCTGAACGAGAGGTCGCGAGGGTCGTCTTGTCGACGACGCACCTCCGTCGGTTCGACACCTCCACTCTCTGGTTCTTAGGAAGAAAAGATAAATCCGGTTCCTGGCTGACGGCGGCGATAATCGTGTCCGCGGCCACGAAGAATTCCTTGCCGTCGACAGGAACGGGTCGGCGGCGGCCGCTGGCGTCGGGTGCGCCCAGTTTCATCTTCTGACATACCATGCCGGTGACGTGCCCTTGCTCGCCCGTGATCTGGCGCGGCGCTGCCAGAAAGTGTATCTGCACGCCTTCATCCTTTGCCTCCCGGATTTCTTCGGCGGTCGCCGGCATCTCATTTCTGGAGCGACGATAGATGATCGTTACGCGTTCCGTGCCCAGACGAACGGCTGCACGCGCGGCATCGATGGCTGAGTTACCACCACCGATGGCCACGACATTGGGGCCCAGCTCAGGCGGAGGCCCAAAATTCACAGCCTGCAAGAACGAGATCGCATCGATCACCCCTGCATAGCTGGTCTCACCGGGAATCTGTAGTTTTTTGCCTTTGTGTGCACCAACAGCGATGAAGACCGCCTTGTACCCGGACCGAAACAGGGAGTCGATTGCGCGCGCACCTGAGATTCTCGTCCCGGTTTTGATCTCCACCCCCAGCCTTTTGATGATATCGATTTCATGGCGGATGATGGTGCGTGGCAGGCGAAAGGCGGGAATGCCCGCCACAAACATCCCTCCGGGTTCAGGCAGGGCCTCAAATATTGTCACGCCATATCCTGCGCGCTGCAGGTCGTTGGCAGCTGTCAGTCCTGCGGGACCGGAACCGATGATCGCTATTTTATGGGGCAGTCGACGAGCAGGCGGCTCGAGGTCCTCTGTCAGGTGTTTGAGCTCGTAGTCCGCAACAAAGCGCTTCAGGGCACGAATGGCCACGGGAACATCTAATTGCCCGCGCTGACAGGAAGCTTCGCAGGGATGGGTGCAAACACGGCCACAAATTCCCGGGAACGGATTTCTTTGCCGAACCACACTGAGCGCCTCACGAAAGCGGCCGGCGGCAATGAGCGAGACATAGGCTTTGACGTTCACGCCTGCCGGACAGGCCGCCGTGCAGGGGGAAGGCTCGATAACGCCGATCGGAAAGGCTTGCCCGTCCTGATTCTCGAAGGTGAAGGTCAGATTTGGCTGTGTCAGGAGGTCAGCAAAGAGGTGGTTTCGTTTCGCTGCTTGCATTCGCTCTTCCTCAGGTCAAATTGGCCCCCTCGACAGCGGGTCGATCGACGAAGTCGTGGTCTCGCAGGGTGCGGATCTAACTTGCCACGGTAGGTTCTCCTGTGTCCGGAACGCTGCGGTGTGCCGTTGTTTTTTCTTTCTCGCGCCGCTCGAGCCCAAACGTGTAGCCCCGGTCAAAGGCCTTCAAATTGAGGTCGAGATATCTTTCCGGCACCGATCCGGGAATGGCTTTCAGGAAGGCCTCTCGCGAGAGCAATTCTGTGACAGCCGTGAAGAATCCCAACATCACCAGATTTGCCACCATGCGGTTTCCGAGCTGTTCGCCGAAGCGCGTCGCCGGAATGGCATACCGCTTGAATTCGGGCCGCATGGAGTTGACAGACACGAGGTCCTCATCAACCAGGAGGGTGCCGTCGTCAATGAGATCCGGCAGAAATCTGTCACACGCGTCTTGTGACATGGCGACCAGAATGTCTGGCCTGCCAATGTACGGGTAGAGCACACGTTCATCGGAAACGACCAGCTGTGCACTACACGCGCTGCCTCGCGCTTCCGGTCCGAAACTCTGGGTCATGGTCGCGTTTTTGTTATCGTACAGGGACGCCGCCTTTCCGGTCAGCAGGCCGGAGAGGATAATCCCCTGACCGCCTAATCCTGAAAATCTAATCTCCGTTCGCATGGACTTCGCTTCCGTAGGGGTGATATTTTGTGCCGAAAACCTCGGCAAACCGCGTGTTCAACGCATCGATGAAAGTCGGCCGTTCATAGTCGACAAATTTGCCCACCACCAACTTGTCGCGGAATTTCAAATCCAGGTCATGAGTATTGGCCCCGTGCTCGATGACACTGTTGTCGTGATAGTATTTAAGCTCGTCGAGACCGTCGCCCAGCCGGTTTCGGCGCGAATAGAGCGTGGGGCAAGGCGCGATGATTTCGACAAACGAGAACCCTCTTTTTTGCAAAGCCTCGGTCATGGAGTGCGCCAGTCTGCGAATGTGCAGGGCCGTCCAGCGCGCGACGTAAACGGCGCCGCTCCCTTCAGCCAGGAACGGCAAGTTGAAAGGATGCTCAAAGGCGCCGTAGGGCGAGGTGGTGGTGGTCGCCGGCTGCGGCGTGGTCGGTGCCAGTTGCCCGCCCGTCATGGCATAGTTGAAGTTGTTGATGCAGAGCACCGTGAGGTCGACATTTCTGCGTGCCGCATGAATGAAATGGTTGCCGCCGATAGCGATCAAATCGCCGTCGCCGCTGAAGACCACGACTTTGAGCGCCGGATTCGCCAGCTTCAGGCCGGTGGCAAACGGAATGGCCCGGCCGTGAGTCGTGTGGAAAGAATCCAGTTTGATGTAGCCCGCAATCCGGCCCGAACACCCGATTCCGGATACGACCGCGATTTTGTCCAGCGGGATTTCCGCTTTTTCCAGGGCCATGGCAAAGGCGGTCACGGCCGTGCCAATGCCGCAGCCAGGGCACCAGATATGGGGCATCCGGTCCATGCGCAAGAGACTATCCATGGGATGAGCCGGTTCTTTCATTTTGCCGCCTCCTGAATGAGTTTGAGAACCTTAGCCGGGTCATGGACCCAGCCGCCAGCGTGCGGCGCCAGATAAACTTCAGCCTGACCGGCCACACACCTCTGGAGCTCGTAGAACATTTGGCCCAGGTTGAGCTCAACCATCACCAGGGATTTCGCCTGTCTGGCCAGTTCTTTGACGCGCCTCTCCGGAAAGGGCCAGGCCGTGAGCAGACGGAACAGACCGACCCGCAGTCCGGTTTTGCGCGCCAACTTGATCGCTCGCATCGCTACCCGGGAGCTGATGCCGTAAGAGACCACCACCACCTCCGCATCGCCGGTATTCTCCTCTTGGTAGTGGATGATGGTCTCCGCATTCTTGTTGATTTTTTCCACCAGACGCGTCACGCACTGCTGCTGCACCTCGGCGTTCATGGCCGGGTAACCTCTTTCATCGTGCGTGAGTCCCGTGATGTGAAAGCGGTACCCATCGCCGGCGTTGGCCATCATCGGCACCAGACCGTCGTGATTGCCAACTTCAAAAGGAAGATATTTATCCGCGGGACCAGTGTAGCGTTTGCGCTCGACAAGCTCGATTTTTTCGGCCGGCGGGATGATGACTTTTTCGGTCATGTGGCCCACACATTCGTCCATCATCAGCAGAACCGGGACACGGTATTTTTCCGACAAATTGAAGGCCTGGATGGTCAGGTCGAAGCACTCTTGCGGCGAGTTCGGCACGATGGCGATGAGCTCATAATCGCCGTGTGAGCCCCAGCGCGCCTGCATCATGTCTTGCTGACCCGGCAGGGTGGGCAAACCTGTTGAGGGCCCACCTCTCTGCACATTCACGACGACACACGGGGTCTCCGTCATGACGCCCAGCCCAATGTTTTCCATCATCAGGGAAAAGCCTGGCCCGGAGGTGACAGTCATCGATTTTTTGCCGCCCCAGGCAGCCCCGAGGATCGCAGCCATGGAGGCCAGCTCGTCCTCCATCTGGATGAAGATGCCGCCCACCCCGGGAAAACGGCTTGCTATCCGCTCCGCGACTTCTGTCGACGGGGTGATCGGGTATCCGGCGAAGAAACGGCATCCGGCGGCCAGGGCGCCTTCGGCGCAGGCCTGATCGCCGTCCAGATAATGCGCACCCGTCAGGACGCCTTTGGGATCAGCCGGCACGTTCTACTCTCTCCTCGTTGAGATCTGGCGCAACGCGGGAAACTTTTTGCTCGTTCTTCCGGGTGACAAAAATCGCGAATTCCGGGCAAATAATCTCACAAAGCTGGCAATGGAGACACTCATTTCCATCCACGACGATCGGGGGATGATAACCTTTGATGTTGAAGCCATCCGACAACCGCAGCACATGCTTGGGGCAATACTCCACACAGAAAGCGCATCCTTTGCATTGGTCTGCCAGGATGTGAATCATGCCCCTGGGGACGGTGATCTCCTCGGCATCGAGAGGTTTGCGCCAGTATCTCATGGTGCATGTCTCCGTCGGGTTCGCTGCATGCGATGAGGTTGGTCGAAACATGGTGTGCTTATGCTCTCACAAAATCTGTGCCAAAAGGCATGGCTTTCGTGCTGGCGAGAGCAAGAGCATATGTTGGTTGTTTTTTATTGGGTTAGGTGGTAGCGGCTTTGGCGGAGAAATTCAGAAGTGGCGCCCTTTTCTGATTCTTGAGAATTGCTTTCTCATGACCGCTAAGTCCACACGGATCAAAAACCCACACGGATTTCTTAATTAAATCAAATTCAGATACTCATTCTGTGTGGTTTTTTCATCCGTGTGGATCCAATCTAGGCCCCAATACTATCGACAGCATAACCTGCGCTGCCATTCAGGGCACTTAACTTGAAAAAAGATGAAAC
>JBHHXT010000230.1:0-7911 GCA_046757165.1 bacterium
AAGTTCGTTTTCTGTCTCCTCCCAGGAGGAGATTTGCCCGCTCCCCTCCTGGAGGAGACCTAAGTCACACAATTCCCCGTGAGAAGAAATCCAAAAGATGCCCCGCAAGGGGGCATGGCTACAGACCGAACCACCCTGTCTGGCCAGCCTGAGATTGCGCAATAAGCAATCTTTGACTTTACTTTTAATAGAGTTACCCCAATTGGGGATGCTGTCCACGAACAGCTTACTTTATGTGGCGTATTATGAGCAACACCGATCCTACACGCTACACGGTCTCTGACCGTGTATTTGAGGCCCTGAGTGCCGACCAGACCATCTAAACACAGTCAGAGACTGTGTTGGACCTTATTCGGTGTTACCAGAACCAGGATTCGAGAGATGACAAAGCAGTCTCTGATTGTGCTGCTTAGTTTGTTCCTTTTGCCAGGTCTAACCCTGGCCCAGAACACCGGTTTCGCCCTGCCTTTGCACGGCCAGGACGACAGTATGCGCCTTCCCGACTCGCCTGAGTTCAGTTGCAGCGCAAGCAAAAACGGCAGGGTGGAAACCCGGGCCAAGGTTTGGGATTCCACCAAAACGACCACACCGCGACGGGATTCGATGAACCAGGCGCCGACAAGTGCCGAGGCCGGCCTCCCTGCTAACTGGAATTCTGAGCAAAGCCCACCGGCCGGCGCCGCCGATTCTTCTGCTAAAGACCACCTTACCTCAGCTCCGCACAATGAGCTTTCGTTTACGGACATTACAGAATCGGCAGGAACGGGCGGACCTGAGGGGCGCGGCACAACCGGTGGCCATGCCGCAATCTTCGCCGATATCAACCGCGATGGCCTGCCGGACCTGTACCACACCATGTTGTTCAAGCGCGCCATGCCCGATCTGTTTTTCCTGAATCTCGGGAATAATGTCTTTGCCGAGGAAGGCGAAGCACGTGGCATCGATGATTTTGACGGCGGCTCGCACGGCGCCGTCTTCGCCGATCTGGACAACGACGGCGACTTCGATCTCTTCAACGGAACGACGGGACGGCTCGGGGACAAACCTCGCCCCGAGCACAACAATATCTATCGCAACGACGGCAATGGATTCTTCACCGATATGACGGACGGAACCGATATCGAGGAACGAAAAGAGCCAACGCGCGGTGTCGTGGCATTTGATATGGATGGCGACGGCAACCTCGATCTGCTCGCTATCACCAACTTCCAGGGTTCGGATGATCCGCGTGGCGAGCGCAATGAGCTCTACCGCAACAGAGGCAACTTCAATTTTAGAGAAATCACCTCCGGCGATCTGTACACCGCACCGGCCGGACAGGGAGCAACCGATACGGATTTTGACAACGACGGCGATATCGATATCATCGCGGCAAACCGCACCGGGCCACTCAACATTCTGAAGAACGATGGTGCTGGAAATTTCACGCGCATCTCGCCGGGCTCAATTGGCATCACCCACCGCGGACGCGAGGGCGCAACCCTGGGTGACATCAACAACGACGGTCATCTGGACATGCTGCTCTCCGACTTTGACGAGACGAAGGATTTTGCCATCGAGCACCTGTATATTAACGACGGCGATGGCACCTTTACTTTTCAGCAGACGTTCAAGCGCACACACGGCTTTATGGGAGCGTTCGGAGATCTGGACAACGACGGTGATCTCGATATCGTGTTTGCCGGCGACGACAAATGCTATTTGAACGACGGTGACGGCAACTACACTCCCGGACCTGACGTCCCCACCGACGGCATCAACGACCCGCGCGCCATCGCCTTTGCAGATATCGACAACGACGGCGATCTCGACTTCGCCATCGGCGCCAAGCGCTCGCGCAACTGGCTTGTGCGCAACAATTTCGATGGCGGCAACTGGCTGAAAGTGAGCCTGATCTCGCCGCACGGCCAGGCTGGCGCGTTTGGCGCCAAGGTGAAAGTCACCCCCTCCGGAACGCTGTCTCTGGCGTCCCGTCCCACAACGGCCATTTCCGGCAAAACAGGCCGCAAGGGCGAGTACCACAGAGCAGCAGTCCGGTCTGATGAGACGGCGGACGGAACGCTTGTTGGCTATCGAGAAGCACGCGCCACAAACGGCTATCTCGGCCAGAACGATCCGGTCTTGCATTTTGGCCTTGGCGAGCATACAACAGTCGATGTCGAGGTGCAGTTTCTCAGTGGCAAAACCTTTGTCTACATGGAGATCTCCTCGAATCAATTGTTGCAGGTTGACGCCACACAACGGCCGCACATCCTCGCCTTTC
This sequence comes from bacterium, assembly GCA_046757165.1. Classification (GTDB taxonomy): domain Bacteria; phylum Zhuqueibacterota; class Zhuqueibacteria; order Oceanimicrobiales; family Oceanimicrobiaceae; genus JBHHXT01. The sequence goes on from JBHHXT010000230.1 coordinate 2,264, forward strand.
ACCCCATTGCCGGACAGGCAGGCACCGAGGTCTCGATTCTGGGTTCCCACTTCACCGCTGTCAACCGGGTCGTCTTCAACGACAGCGAGGCCGCCAGCTTCACCATCCGCTCAGACACACTCATTTCGGCCGTGGTTGGAGCCGGGGCCACAACCGGCCCGATCATTGTTTCTGGCGAAGTTGGAGCGGACACCAGCGAGGTGGACTTCACTGTACTCCATGGCACACAGTTTGTCTTCGCCCCTATCGCGGACACGTTCGTGCGCTCTTCAGGGACGAACCGCGGCAACGGTCGTGCTCCGGAATTGCAGGTTAGCCGTGACTCCTCTCTCGAGAGGGTCACCTATCTCAAATTTGAGGTTGACGGCGTGACCGGGGAGATTCGGCAAGCCAGGCTGCGCTTGCATGTACTGGACGGTGGTGATGACGGCGGGGCTATCTCTCTGGCTGAGAACACCTATTTGCACAGCGAAAAACCCTGGCGGGAGCACGGCCTGACCTGGGAGAATGCGCCGGCCGCCCGCAGCTTGCCGCTGGCGGTCTCAGGGCCTGTTTCGTCCAATGAATGGATTGAGTTCGATCTGACTGATGTGATGCCGGGCGACGGCATTTACAGTCTTCTTCTGAAAAACACCTCGCCGGACAAAGTGGTCTTCGGCGCCCGGGAACATGAGTTTGGACCGGAGCTGATCGTCGTCACACATAGCGAAGAGAGCTCCGAAGAAGCGCAGGTTCCATCAGCCGACCCGGACGACTCTGCTAAGCCCCGTCTTTCTCACCCAACACAGTTTCAACTCCACGCCAACTACCCGAATCCGTTCAACGCGGAAACCGTCATTTCGTATGCCCTGCCCGAACCGACCGAGGTGAAGCTCACAATCCATAACTTACGTGGCCGGGTCGTGCGGAAGCTCGTGGATGAAGTCCAACTGTCAGGAGAGAAGAGGGTCTTGTGGGATGGCCGGGATGGTTCCGGCAGAGTAGTCGCATCGGGTCTTTATTTCGTGAGGCTCGCTGCCGGGGGATACAGATTCGTACGGCGAATCACATTACAGAAGTAAGTGGGGGGCGAAGCACAGCAAGGCTCACGACAGACTAATCGCCGTGAGGTTTTGTTCCACTTTTCAGGTTTTCAGGTCGAGCACTTCTTGCTCAGAAAGCCCGGTGACCTCACAGATGAAGGCAACTTCCACTCCTTTTTTGAGCATGTTTTGTGCGACAGCCCTCACGCCTTCTTTCTTCCCTTCTTTCTTCCCTTCTTTCTTCCCTTCTCTTTTCCCTTCTCTTTTCCCTTCTCTTTTTCCTTCTCTTTTTCCTTCTTCTCTTCCCTCTTGCTTGACTTCCCGATAGAAACGTGTTGTCCTGATGTTTGACATCATTGGCTCGATCATTTTTTCTATCTCCTCTCTTGTGAGATTGGCTAGCTTGGTCAAAAGTAGGTTGACAACCAATTCAACTGCCGTCTCTCTTAGATCCGGGTCGCGAACCTCTTTGGAGACCTTTGAGGCAACCTTGCTGACCACCTCAGGGACCTCTTCGTCCGCAGCAATGATAATCTGCAGCAGATTGAGCGGAAACCCTTCAAGAATTTCCTGCGGCAGTTTACGCAAGTAGATTCTCTGCAGACGTTTTGAACTAAAAAACTCCTCATAGTGTGCTGGGGTTCCCGGGTCGATCACTTCATCTGGGAAAATGACCGCGGCGCGCCAGTTGTTTTCGGGTTTGTACTGTCGAAGATACAAGAATATTTCACCCAAAAAACGGGAATAGAAATGCTTGTCTTTTGTGAACTGCACTTCGACAAAATAAATGGCGTCGTGTTTCGTTCGTGGTACAAAGATGCCATCGAAACGAAATGCTTGTTGTTTGACTTCCAGAGATTCAAAGGTGTATTCCACCCCTTTTTTCGCATCTTCGCCGGCCATCGCAAAAAAGGTGGCTGGAAACTGCGAGAAGAATTGGTAGAAAAACGAGTCTGTTTTCATCCAATTAATCTAAGAAAAATTGAAATAAATGCAAACAAAATAGAAGTGACAATACGCTCTGCGATTGGCAGAGATGTTGCAACTATGCCGGTCAGACTTTTTGCATGCACAAATGAGTTATCATAAACATCAGAATCACATCACGACAGGGGGCACACCTAAATATTTATTATTAAGAATATTAAGAGTTGTTAAGCTTTCCGCATCGAGTTGATTTTGAATCTATTCTTACTAGACAGGCCAGGGAACGAGAGGCTCAGCACCGGACACTGAAATGAAATTGAGACACTTTGCATATCTAACCGCTCTTGCGCTGACGCTGACGACCGCAGTCATGGCCCAAAGCCGTGGACACGCGCTGAAATTCAACCATGATGACGACCACTTCAAGACTCCCCCTTCCTCGGAGCGAGGCAGCGGGCACGCCGAAAACCCGACCGGGGAACAAGCGTGGACTAAGCTGCTAAGTCTGAACCAGGAACTTACTATTCAGGAATGGCTCGAGTCACCCCAGACGGATGAGCGCCAGATGGTGGAAGCTGGCGGAGCAAGCTGGCAGACCAGCAGGTCGAAGGCGGACAATGCCCGTCAATCGGGGTGGGTCACGCTTACGATTGCGGCCCCGAACAGATTCAAACGGATTCCGGCTTCCGATGACACTTCGGCCTTCAGTATGGGTGACGCTGCCTTTACAACAGAAACGACTTCTTCAGCCTCACTTTCATTCACAGATATCACCGACATGGCAGGCACGGGCGGTCCCACAGGAACGGGCAAAACCGGGGGTCATGCTGTCATCTGGTCTGACGTCGACAACGATGGCCGGCCGGATTTGTACATCACCATGCTGTTCAACAGCAAACGCAGCGACCTGTTTTTTCGGAACACGGGCGGCAACACCTTCTCGGATGAAGGCGACGAGCGCGGCATCGATGATTTCGACGGCGGATCCCACGGCGCCACGTTCGCGGATCTGGACAACGACGGTGACTTCGACTTGTTTAACGGAACCACCGGGCTGCTCGGCAGCAATCCCGCCCCTGAGCACAACAACATCTTCCGCAACAATGGCAACGGTTTCTTCACCGATGTCACCCCGGGAACCGATATCGAAGATCGTCAGTGGCCAACGCGTGGGGTCGTCGCATTTGATATGGACAAAGACGGCGACCTGGATCTGCTCACCATCACCAACTTTCAGGGATCGGATGACCCTGCTGGCGAGCGCAACGAGCTCTATCGCAACCAGGGAAATTTCAGTTTCCTGAAAATTACCTCAGGCGATCTTTACCGGGCCCCGGCTGGACAGGGAGCAACGGACACCGACTATGACAACGACGGTGACATCGATATCATCGCGGGCAATCGAACAGGAGACGTGAACATCCTGCGCAATGATGGGGCGGGAAACTTCGATCTGATTTCGCCGGCATCGATCGGTATCCACCATCAGGGCCGGGAGGGCGTGACCATGGGCGACGTCGACAACGACGGCCACCTGGATATGCTGCTCTCTGACTTCAACGACACAAAAAACTATGAACTCGAGCATCTTTATCTGAATGACGGGGACGGCACATTTGCGTTCCAGCAATCTTTCTCCAGGAGCGAAGGCTACATGGGCGCATTTGGTGACCTCGACAACGACGGCGACCTCGACCTCGTCTTCGCCGGCGATGACGTTTGTTTTCTCAATGACGGCGCCGGTCATTTCTCCGCAGGACCTGCAATTCCTGTCGACGGCGTCAAGGACCCGCGCGCGGTCGCATTTGCCGACATTGACGACGACGGCGATCTCGACTTTGCCATCGCAGCCAAACGTTCCCGCAACTTCTTGATTCGCAACAATCTCGATGGCGGGCACTGGCTGAAGGTTATCTTGTTCTCTCCCCTGGGACAAATTGGCGCGTTTGGGGCGAAAGTCAAGATCTACCGCGCCGGCGATGTGGGCGGCGAACTGCTTGGCTTCCGTGAGGCGCGTTCCAGCAACGGCTATCTCGGCCAGAACGACCCGGTTCTGCATTTTGGACTGGGCGCCGTAACCGAGGTTGACCTCGAAGTCATTTTTCTCGACGGCACCGTGGTGACCCAGACCGGCGTGCAACGCGATCAGACGATCACCATCACCACCTCGCCTGGCGGAGACGAGCTGGCCTTCATCCCCACAGATGACGGCCAGGTCAAGCTGACAGAGCCCGGCTCCAATTACGGATCGAAATCGACGATGAAGCTCGGCAAAGGAGTGTTCAATTCTTATGTGAAATTCCGGGTCACCGGCTTGAATGGCGCCGTCACCAGGGCCATCGTACGTCTACGCGTCAGCGACGGCAGCACCGACGGCGGGGATCAGGGAGGCGCCATCCACCTGGTTTCAAACAATTTCTCTGGTTCAGGTACACCCTGGACCGAAGCAGAGTTGACCTCCAGCAACGCCCCTGTGATCGAATCAGGAGCGCTGAGCACCCTTGGCCCGGTTGCGCCGCTTGAATTTGTCGAATTTGATGTCACCGCTGCCATTGCCGGTGACAGTACTTACAGTTTTGCACTCAAGGGACTTTCCGGCAACCGGGTCAGGTATTGCACAAAGGAAGGGCCACATCCACCCCGGTTGCTCATCACTACGGACGGCGGCAACGTGAACCAGGCTCCGGTGGCCACCGAAGACAACGCCACCACCAGCGAAGGGCACACTGTGATGATCGAGGTGACTGCCAACGATAGCGACCCGGACGGCACTCTCGACTTGTCGACGGTGGCTATTGTGACCCCGCCGGCCAACGGCCTTGCAACCGTGGATGGGACGACAGGCGCAGTGACCTACACACCCGCCGCCGGATTCACGGGATCGGATGCTTTTACCTACACCATCGATGACAACGAGGGGGCCACATCGAACGAGGCCACTGTCACCGTCGCGGTGACAGATGCGGGAACCGGCATGTTCACATTCCAACCCACGGATGACGGCCAGGTCAAGCTCACCGATATTGGCAGAAACTATGGTGTCAAAACCTCCGCCAAGATCGAAAAGGGCAAGTTCAGATCCTATTTGAAATTCGATGTTTCCGGGTTCACCGGAAATATCGTGTCCGCCAGGCTGCGGCTGCGGGTTTCAACCAACACTACAGACGGGGGGGAGCACGGCGGGGAGATCTACCGGGTGTCAAATAACTTCGACAACACGAATAGCCCGTGGCAAGAGGAGATTCTCACCTCCGGGAATGCGCCACAGCTCAGTGGCTCACCGTTGAACGCACTGGGTCCGGTTTCCGCCGGCGAAGTCGTTGAATTCAACCTCCTGGCGGCAATCTCCGCTCCGGGGGTGTACAGCTTTGCGCTCAGCAATCCAACTTCCGACCAGGTCAAATACTACACCAAAGAGGGCGGAACGCCGCCGGAACTGGTCATCTTTACAGAAACCGGAGGTCAGGACAATCAGCCTCCGGTCGCGGTTGACGACCAGGCGACGACCAGCCAGGGGGCGCCGGCCGCTATCGATGTCGCCGCCAACGATAGCGATCCCGACGGAACCCTCGACCTCACCTCTGTGAAGCTGGTCACACCACCCGGCAACGGCACCGCCACCATCAACGGTGTCACCGGCGTCATGACCTATACACCAGACGAGACCTTTGCCGGCGTCGACCTGTTCGCCTACACCAT
>JBHHXT010000231.1:0-7875 GCA_046757165.1 bacterium
GCGCTTCCTGAAAGTTCAATTGGTTGATCAGTTGTTCACCCTGGAAGTAGTGTTGGTAGGCTTCGAGATTGGTGGTGGTCACCTCCCCGACGCCACGGCGGGTTAGCTGGACAATGTGCTCCTGCTCCTTCAGATCGATGCGGGTTTTCCCCGCGAGCTGGTCCAACATGCCTGGAATGCTCTTCTTGCCCTCGCCTTCCACTTTGGTGGAGAAAAGCCGATCTCCCGTTTGCGGATCGATGACTTTGAAATCAATGGTGTAGAGATCGTCGAAATTACGAATCGTCGCCACGGCCAGCGCACTCAAATTTACTCGTTTGGCAATTTCCCGGCCTGTGGCTTCATCGACAAATTGCAGGTCCGGCCGGTTCATTTGTTTGAATTCATCGTACATTCGAGCTCGCGAAAAGACGTCCAGTCGCCGCGACTGCTCCAGCGCCGTTATCAACATGCCGGAAAGCCCATTCAGCTCCGGCTCACTGGTCTCGTTGACAAAATCCACCACTGCGATGGGCACGCGTTCTTTGCTCTCTGCGGGTTTGAAAACGGAGAAATAGCCGAAAGCAGCAACCGCAAGCACGACGCTCAGGACGGCGAGCCCGGCGAACCGCCACCGGAGCGCCCGGGGCGAACGCACAGGCGGGGCGGAGAACTCTTGTTTCAGTCCGGCCCGCAGCTCCGCCACGGTCTGGTAGCGCTCAGCCGGATCCTTCTGCAAACACTTGCCGACGATAACCTCCACCTCCCGGGACACCTGCCGCCGCGTCCCGGAAATCGGCGCCGGCGCTTCGTTCAAAACCGAGTAGATGATCGCCTGCTCGTAATCGCCTCGAAAGGGAATCTCTCCGGTAAGCATTTCGTACAGCACCGCCCCCAGGGAGAAGATATCGGTTCTCGCATCGACCTCGCTGCCTTTGGCCTGCTCCGGGGACATGTACGCGGCCGTGCCCAGGGTGGTGCCGGCTCTGGTCAGCCTGGGACGGCCGTGCAATTTCGCCAGCCCGAAGTCCAGGATCTTGGCCACGCCGTCTTCGGTGACCATGATGTTGGCCGGCTTGATGTCCCGGTGCACGATCCCCTTCTCGTGCGCTTTCTCGAGTCCAGCCGCGACCTGCGTCGCAATGTCAAGTGCCTCTTCGATGCTGAGCGGGCCCCGGTCGATTTTCTTGTTCAGCGTCTCGCCGCCATAGTGGCCCATGACGATGAAGAGCTGGCCGTCCTCGGTCTCATCGATTTCGTGGATGGTGCAAATGTTGTTGTGCTCGAGCGCCGAGGCGGCTTTGGCTTCGTGGATGAAGCGCTGCTTTTCCTCCTCATCGTGACCCAGGTGCGGCGGCAGGAATTTCAGCGCCACCGTGCGGTCGAGCTTGGTGTCCTGCGCTCTGTAGACGACGCCCATACCGCCCTCGCCGAGCTTTTCGAGGATTTTGTAGTGGGAGATGGTTTTGCCAGTCATGATATGTTCCTTCTATTCTGGGCCGACTATTCTAAAGCCGACCCACCCTGACAACGGTCGGGAGCTTTCCGAGCATTGTTTCAGGTCAAGATCAAAGGGTTTCAAGAAGACGTTTGAATATCCCGAATCTTGACGGTTCAGAGCTTCGCTTTTTCACTACCGGTCTCCATCCCTTTGTTGATCCTATTCCTCAGATAGTCCTGGGAGGTGTCGAAGTCTTGGGCGATCTGCCGGTGTGGGAGAACGGCGTCCGCCCGGCGGGAACGAGTCGTTGGGTTCGCAAGCGCTTCAGGACATAATCTATGATACGCCTTTGGCCGTTAGCTATTGGCCTTTGGCTATTGATTTTTCAAAATTTACGTCGTGATTATCATTTCACCCGTCAGGTGAATCTTGCAATAACCACCTTAACTAATTGAATTTTGGTAGCTAAGAGCTAATTACCAAAAGCCAATCGCTCAATTCAGGTTAAAGTAAAGAAAGCAATTGAGTTATGCAACCATATTGTCGCTGAGTTCGGAAATATTCCTGGCTTTTACCCCTTGGATAATGAAGATGGTGTCCCGTTAGGGACAAAATATTCATTCTCCGACATCTTTCAAAAGATATCGTTCATCCCATACGTTCCTTCTGTTTCCTGTTTCGCCCCTGACGGGGCTTGGGTTAGTGGGGATGGCGTCGTGCTATGAATATATGTCGTCCTTAACGGGACTTTGAATCCCATGCATCCCATATGTTATCAGGCTTTTCTGATTTGAGCCGTTTGTTATTCCACGACTTTTCCTGGCAAGAGCATAAACTACGGGACGGGTTCGATGACCCAAGGGACGGTCATGCTCTGTTGCAGGAAGATAGTACTTTTAACATCCGATGCAAATCGTTTTGCACTTTTAACATACGAGGGGCAGGCCTTGTGCCTGCCCTTTGCCGGCCTGTCCACCGTCTCGCCTGAGAGCACCACAAGGGGTGCCCGTACGCGCGTCGACAAAACATCCGCCGGGTTGCCCTTTGCCGCTGAAGGCTAAACAAAATGTTCATCTGACATTTCCAGAGTCACGCGGGCCGGGCTCGTCAACCGTGTCGCCAATGCCTCGATCTTAGGCAATTCGTATTCGTAGAAATAGGTCAGGGTGTGGAGCTTACTTTGGTAGAAAATCAGGGTTTCGCCCGCCGCGTTCACGCTGAGGGCCTTCTCGGCCTGGATGCCTTGCAGCACCCACTGCCAGGCCAGGGCCACGATGCCGAAGAATTCGAGATACAGCGTGGCGTCGGCGAGAAAGGGTGTCACCTCGCCCTTTTTCGCCATCGCCGCCAAATGCAACGTTGTCTTCTGTAGTTTCTGCAGTGCCCGCTCGAGTTTGCCGGCGTGGCCACGCAGGGCGGGAAGTGCTTGAGCGGTTTTGATGGTTTTGCTCACTTCTGCCCAGAAGAGTTTGAAAGCTTTGCCGTCCTGCATCAGAACTTTCCGGCCCAGGAGATCCAGGCCGTGAATGCCGGTGGTGCCCTCATGGATGGGGTGAATTCTGGCCTCGCGATAGAACTGTTCCAGCACATAGTCCTTGGTATAGCCGTACCCACCCAGGCACTGCAAAGCGGCACTCGTGCTCGAGCACCCCATCTCAGAAGGATAGGTTTTCGCGACCGGCGTGAGAAGCTCCAGGAGCAAATCGGCCCGTTCGCTTTCTTCGAGGTTCCCTGCTTCTCTGGCAACGCGCGCCAGGTCGGCGTACAAGCTGCATTGCAGAAGCAGGGAAAGACATCCCTCCACGATCGCCTTTTGAAAGAGCAGCATGCGCTTGACATCGGCGTGTTTGATGATCTCCACTTGCGGTTTGCTCAGATCTTTGTCGCTGATGAGGCGGCCCTGTGTTCGCTCTTTCGCATACTTCAGCGAAGCGTAATAGGCGGCTGATGCGATGGACGTGGCGCTCATGCCCACTGCGATGCGCGATTCATTCATCATCTGAAACATGTGCTTCAATCCTTTGTGCGGTTCACCGACGAGATAGCCGTGGCAATCATCGTCTTCCCCGAACAGGAGGTGAGCAATGGGCGCGCCTGTGTACCCCATCTTGTGATAAATGGAGGCTGTGGTCACATCGTTCGGAACCAGCTCGCCGCTCCCGTCCAGCCGTTTCCTGGGAACGGCAAATAAGGATATGCCCTTGGTGCCCGCAGGTGCGCCCTTGATTCGGGCAAGGGTCAGGTGTACGATATTTTCCACCCCATCGTGGTCACCGGCTGAAATGAAAACCTTCTGGCCCTTGATCTTGTAGATGCCATCGGTGGTTGGCTCAGCCGACGACTCGATCTCTGCCAACGAGCTTCCGGCTTGCGGCTCTGTGAGCGCCATGGTGCCCTGCCACGCTCCGCGGGCCATTTTCGAAATGAACATCATCTTCAATTCTTCTGTGCCAAATGTCCGGATGAGATTGGCGGCGCCGGTCGTGAGGCCGGGATAGACGCTCGCCGAGTAGTTCGCTGCGCCAAAAACAAAACCGGTGGCATAGTGAATCACCGAAGGGAGCTGCTGGCCTCCCTCCTCATAAGGGAATGGAGCGGTGATCCAGCCTCCGTCCCCAAACTCCTGCATGATTTTCTTGACCACCGGGTGAACCCGAATCTGGCCCTCTACCAGCCGCGGCTGTTCGCGGTCCATCGCAGTCAGATGGGGGTAGAGCAGCTCCGTGGCCAATTGCTCCGCCGCATCGAGGATCATGTCGTACCCTTCGCGATTGTGGTCGCTGAAATACGGCGACGTGCTCAAACGCTCGACATCAAGGACTTCGTAAAGCAAAAACTTTAGATTGCGCTTACTATAGAATTGTTCAGCCATGGAGACCTTCCGTCAGCTATGTTAATCGTGGTACGCTCGTTGCATCACCAGGTGGTGTTGCACGCACAGGATCCAACACAGTCTCTGACTGTGTTTCGCCGTCCTGGCCTGCACCCCGGGCATCAAACAGACGGGCAGAGACCACGTCGGATCTCGGTCCCGCACCCGATTCAAAATCTGGCCGCTAAACAAAGAAATCCCTCATCAGCTCGGAATCCGGCACCTCTGCATATTGGCTGAAATTCGTGACCCCTTCGGCCCGCAGCACCTCTTCATCGATGAAGAAGTTGCCGGTGCACTCGCGGCTGTTCTTGCTCAGGATGACGTGTGCCGCGTCGGCTACGATTTCAGGCTTGCGGCATATCTTCATCGCTTTCTCCCCGCCGAGCAGATTCTTGATGGCTGCCGTCTGAATTCCCGTTCGCGGCCAGAGCGCGTTGACGGCCACCCCCTGTTCCCGAAACTCCCCCGCCATGCCGAGGACACACATGCTCATGCCGTACTTCGCCATGGTGTACGCCACATGGGGGGCGAACCACCGTTCCGCCATGTTGAGCGGCGGCGAGAGATTGAGAATATGGGGATTCCCGGTCTTCAGCAGGTGGGGAAGACACATTTTCGAAACGAGAAAGGTGCCCCGCGTGTTCACCTGGTGCATCAAGTCAAACCGCTTCATCGGGGTCTGCAGGGTGCCGGTCAGGGAGATCGCGCTGGCGTTGTTGACCACAATGTCGATGCCCCCGAACGTCGCCACCGCCTTCTCGACCGCCTGTTTGACTTGCTCGTCCGACCGGATGTCAACCACCGCGGGCAGCGCTTTTCCCCCGGCTTTTTCCATCTCCTCGGCAGCCGTGTAAATAGTGCCCGGCAGGGTTGGGTGCGGGTCGGCAGTTTTGGCCGCGATGACGATGTTGGCGCCCTCGTGTGCCAACCGCAGGCCAATCGCCTTGCCGATGCCCCGGCTGGCCCCGCTGATGAAAACGGTTCTGTCCTGAAAATTGCTCATCTTGTCCTCTTTTGATTAGAGTTGTGCTGGTACAAATCTGTTCGCCCGCAAAGTGGCTGAGCTGAGTCACAGAGTGTGTGGAACCTGAACTGGTTGATCTTGCTGGATTCCCCTTTTCGTCTGATTGACAAATCGGGGATCTTTCTCTGTACTTTGGACATTGTTCAATTGGCCAACCAGATAAAGTGGAAGAGAAATCAAGGTAACCGTCACATTTTCGGTGCGCTGGTTTTGCTGAATCTTGTGACATACCTTTTGAATTGAAGGTAAATTCAAATCAAAACGGATAGCCAGTTCAGCCTTCTTATCAATGACGAATTGCAGAACTGATTTCAGGGAACCGCTTTTGCCGGCTTTTACTTCAACGGGTAAAATAACATTTCCCCGCGATATGACATAATCGACTTCGGCGTTGCTTGTTTTTTTTTCACGCAGCCAGAAATGCAGCTTCGGCGCTTCCTGTCCATCGTTTCGATAGAGCAGGTGCTGTCCGATAAACTGTTCAGCGAACCTGCAGCGATAACGGGTAATTGAGGGGTTTCTTCATAAAAATATCGTAGTGCTTGTAAAGCCAGGGGCGTAGCCTGTATTTCGTCCAGAAAAAGAAGCGAATTCGAGGTGAGTGCATTTGTTCCGGTCAGTCCTTCGATTTCTCGTATGATGTTTTGAACATCGAGGGTCTTGAAGATGTCATCCAACTCCAGGTGTTTCTCGAGATTGACTTCCACCAAGTTCAGGTGATTGTCTTTGGCAAAATTGCGCACCAGTGTAGATTTCCCGACCTGTCGCGCTCCTCGAATAATCAATGGCTTGCGATATGGATTTTCCAGCCATCTTCTCAGTTTTGCCGTAGCATGCCTCTTCATGTATAAAACAACCCATTATTTTGTACAACTATTGTACTTTTTAACCCCATGAAATATCCATTTGGTTGCAAAGTACGGTGTTCACGCTTTCTCCCCTCATCCCCAAATGCATGCTATCGAAAGCCTGGACATCTCCGGGACGGGGTGGCTGATACTTTAGTGTTTTTTCCCAACCCTCCCGGCAAGCTGAAGCTTGAACACCGCTCCCTCTTATCGCCGGGGTTTAGGGGTGTTCACGCTTTAGCGTGTTTTTCCCACGCCGAAATTGCAAGCGAAAACGGGCCTCACTTGCACTGCAGCGACCTCAAGCGCGCGAACGAAAAAAACTGCGCTACCCCACCACCAGCAGCCACGTCCATTCTCAGCGCCGCCTACAGCACGCCGCCGTTGACGCTCAGACAATGCCCACTGACAAAAGAAGCTTCGTCTGACGCCAGAAAGAGATAGGCGTGAGCGATATCCTCGGGCTGGCCCGCACGCTTGACCGGAATCGCTTCGATGGAGGCTTTTCTCCTTTCTTCCGGGATCGTTTCTGTCATCTCAGTGAGGATGAACCCCGGGGCAACAGAGTTGACGGTGATGCCATGTTTGCCGAACTCCCGCGCCAGGGTCTTGGTCATGCCGACGATGCCGGCCTTGGTAGCGGCGTAGTTGGCCTGGCCAAAATTGCCGCGCAGCCCTGAGATCGAAGAGGTGTTGACGATACGGCCGTATTTCTTCTCGACCATGTGTGGCGCCACTGCCTTGACACAGTTGAAGATGCCGGTCAGGTTGACATCCAGGACGGTTTGCCACTGTTCGGGCGTCATCTTCAAAAACGACGAATCCCGGATGACCCCGGCATTGTTGATCAGAATGTCGATTCTGCCGTGCTTGTCGACGATCTTGGCCGCGGCCTTTTGCACCGCGCCCGGATCAGAGATATCGATTCTTTGAAATTCGGCAGAAAACCCTTGTTCGCACAGGGCTTTGGCCGTGTCCGCGCCGTTTTCGTTCACATCCCAGATGATGACCGCTGCCCCCTCCCGGGTGAATACCTCCGCGGTGGCCCGGCCGATGCCGCGCGCCCCGCCAGTAATGATTGCGACTCTGCCTTTCAATCTTGCCATTTGCTGTTTTCCTCGTTTGCTAGAGTTTTAGTGTTCAAGCTACCTTTATTTGTAGATTCTGAAATTAGCCGTCCGCACCAGCGCTTCTTCATCCCACTCGTTCGGCTGCCAGGCACGGACATAAATCAACGGATCCCGTTCATTGAAATCAACCAACAAAAACAGATATCCCTCATCTGCATAGGTGGTTGAGGCATAACTTTGACGCATTTCAACGCCGTAAACATTCTGAGCGTTGTTCTTTTTGACGATATCTAAGGAACCGAAATCCAGAAAGATATCTTTTTGAATGTCAAAAATTCTCTTTTGACGTCTCAAGTAATCTCGCTTGCTTAGCTCAAGATATTGGTAATCGGGTTGACCGCCCAACTTGTGATACTGAATCGCATTCTCTGGCAGTTTCTTGCGCATGATCTTCCTGCCAACCAGAATCAGCGCGTCTTCGGCGAAAATCAAGTCCACGGTTTCGATGTCGCGGGTTAAGTAGGCGGTGCGGTACTTTTCTACAAACTTGATGATCTCCTGGCGGTTGCCCCAATCCTTACCAAATTTAGATTGCTCGACAAAATGCTGATACATCTTTGCCGTGATGCTCAGGTTGA
>JBHHXT010000232.1:0-7796 GCA_046757165.1 bacterium
CCTCCGACTGGCCCAGGAACCGGCCCTGGCCCGTGCGCACGAAGAACCCGCTCAGCTTCTCCTCCTTCTCAGGCTCCACGCCCTGTCCCAGAAAAGCCACCGACTTGTCGCCGTTGGAGATCAGACCCGTGAACGCCACCCGCGCCATGGCAAAGCGCACCGGCCGCAGCGGCAGCAGCCGGTGTTTGACGGAATCCACCGCAGCCAGGCCGTACTGCAGCGGCTGGTCTTCTTCTTTGGAGAAGTACTCGCCATGGTAGAGCTGCAGGTGCCCCAGCCGGCTGCGAATGGTCGACTCGCGCAGCCCCTCGAACGAGTACTCCATGAACCCCCCTGCCAGGATGAGCGACACCGTGCCGAAAACCAGCACCAGGGAGGTGATCAGGGTTCGCCGGCGGTTGCGCAGGACGTTTTTGAACGCCAGGTTCAGAAATCTTCTCATAATCATCAGCCCGGTTCTCCTTTTTCAAATGTCGGCTGTACTGGATGGCGGTGAGTATTCGACGTTTCCTCACTCGCTGCGCTGCCATCCACCAGCCGGCCGTCGCGAAGCTTCACCACGCGGCCGGCACGTTGCACGATGAACGGATCGTGGGTGGAGAACAGGAACGTCACCGCCTCTTTGCGGTTCAGCTCGTGCATCATGTCCACCACCTCGATAGCGGTTTGCGAGTCGAGATTGGCGGTGGGCTCGTCGGCCAGCACGATGCGTGGACGATTGACCAGGGCGCGCGCCACGGCCACGCGCTGCCGCTGCCCGCCGGACAGCTCGTCCGGGCGGTGCCGGTGCACCTGCCACAACCCCACGGCCTGCAGCGCCGCTTCCACCAGTTTGCGAATCTCACCGGAGGTGCGGCGGGTCAGCAGCAGGGGATATTCCACATTCTCGTAGGCGGTCAGCACCGGGATCAGGTTGAAGGTCTGGAAGATGAAACCGATCTTCTCCAGCCTGAGCCGGTGCAGCCGCGCCAGCCCGTTGTAGCCAATGAGCTGGCCATCGAGGGTCAGCGAGCCGGAGGTCGGTACATCCAGGCACCCGATGAGATTGAGCAGGGTGGTTTTGCCGGAGCCGGACGGCCCGGATACGGCCGTAAACTCGCCGGCTGCGACGTGCAGGTCGATACCGGCGAGCGCCGGCACCTCGGTGTTACCGAGAAGGTAGCGCTTGCTCAGCTGTTCAGTCCGAATCATGGCTTGTCCTCGATTTTGCCCAGCTCCGCAGCCGCCCGCTTGCCCTCCTCCGACGCCGGTGCGGCTTGGACCGCCTGCTGCAACATCGGTAATCCCTTTTCCACCAGCCCGCTTTTCTGGTAGGCAACGCCGGAGTAGTAGAACACGGTGGCGCGCAGATTTGCCGGCAAGCGCCCGAAGTGAGGCAACGAGCGCAGGTGCTTCAGGTCTTTGACCGCGTAGTGCAGGCGATGGAAGAAATCGGGCAGCCTGAGGCTGTTGATGGCGCGAAACAGCCGCACGTCGATATTGTCGGGCGCCATTTCTACAGCCTTGTCCAGGTCGTCGCAGCCCTCCTCCACGTAGTCGAGCTTCTTCCACGGCAGCCAGGTGTCTCGGCCGCGCATGGTGGTGGCGCTGCCGCGAATCGCCAGGGCCAGGGCGTTGCCGGGGTCGAGCTGTAAGGCCCGCTCCGCGGTTTCAGCGGCCTGCTTCACCGCCTGCTTGTCGCCGGTGGTGCCCTGCTCGTGGTACGCCCGCGCCAGTTGTACAAGGGTGGCAACGTCATCGGGTCGCTCCTCAACGGCCTTTTGCAGCTCAGAGAGCACTTGCTGCCCCCACAGGGGCGCTGCGGCCAAACAAATCGTCAGCAACAGAATGGAACTTCTGGTCATGATATATCTCCCGCGTTGGGTCCGTATTCAACCGGGCGATGAACGCCGGTTCTTTCGTGGGGAATCTACGGAATCGCTGCGCGAAAGGGTAGTCTCATCCGACGGAAGACGCAAATGCAAGGGACGAATGACGTTATTGGCGGGATGGATAACGTGAGGCCGAGATGTTTTGGGTACAAATCCGAGGCTATACACAGTTGCAAACTGTGTAGGATCACGTAGGATCACTATTTCTTCATTGTTGAATTATCGCACGTCTCGAGAAGACCTTTTGGGGGACATCCAGTAAACTGATACTTTTCACCTTGAACTTTTCAGTTTATTTTTGTATAATATTTTCGCGGCTCAAAAGTCGGCAAGAATCGGCTTTTGGTGATTTTGGAAGGTTACTGAGAGTAGATAGAGAAGTCAACCAAAACAACATGCGCTCGTAGCTCAGCTGGATAGAGCAACGGACTTCTAATCCGTAGGTCGCAGGTTCGAATCCTGCCGGGCGTACGAAGAATAAGAAAGGGGCTGTCCAAAAAGACCAGAAATGTCATTCCGACCGAAGGGAGGAATCTGACAAGACACCAATCGCAGGACTCACGAAAACAACTACTTACAGCGAAGTCCTTGCGCTATCAGATTTCTCGCTTCGCTCGAAATGACAGGCACCAGGAACCTTTTTGGACAGCCCCTTTCTTTATTGCAAGCAGAATCAAAATAAGTAGTTGACTCCAAATGAGGTTCTCGAGTCTTCCCCGAGTTGTTCCTCGCCGTTCAAATTGTGATAGAAGGGATAGAGAAACGACGCCTCCACGATGAGACGGCGTGAAAGCATCATTTGCACTCCCGGAGCCAGGTAGAATACCTCGCCACCGGTGTTGGCGATGGTTTGACCGTCGATTTCTTCTCTGCCACGAACCTCCCCACTCAACCCCAGCGCCAAAAATAGATTCCTTTTGCCGGAGATTATCGGATATTTGGCGGTGATGTCTGCGTTGAGCGAATTGCCAAACCGGTAGTCATCATCGCCGGCCTCGCCGGTGGAATTGAGCGAATAGAGCACATTGCTCGAGAGACCAAAACGATTCTTCACAAAGTTAAAGGACAACCCAAGCAAGAAATTCCATGACCCGGTTCCGGGTTGGATGTGAGCATCCAGGAATTCTCCCGCATCGTCCAGCTCACGAGTCGAGCCTGTCGGTATCTTGACACCGGCTTGCAATGCCAGCAGAGTCGATTGCCGGAACTTGTGCTTGCGCAGAAAGGTGTACCGTCCGAGGAGGTTCAAATCGCCGACGCTAAAAACGGCTCCGGGCGCGCTGTGGCTGTGAACCAGAGCGTCTGAGTGTCCCCCTTCCTCTTCTTCATGGCCCGGCGGTTCTTCACCGTCTGCATGACCGTGGCCCTCCTCCACATCCAACGAGATCTTTCGTCTGGACACAGGCAACACACCGATTAGGGTAAACCTTTCAGACAGATTGTAGAAGCCGGTCAGTTGTGTTGTAAAATGGCTTTCCTTTTCGTTGTCGTGGTTTTCAACCTGACCCGTTCCCGAAAACATGGTGTTCAGAACGGTATATCTGCCATCCACCCGGAAACCAAAGCCATGTGTGGTTTCGAGCGGTGACAACCCTTGCGTCAACAGACAATAGTCACATGCCAGGACCGAGTTGGGAGCCAGATTGAATGGATTATTTTCGTCTCTGCCCAGAAAAATACTTCCGAGCAGAACAACAAAAACCGCAAATTTCTTCATTGTTGTTCCTCCAGTTCAAATGGTCACTCATGACGCGCTTCGGAAGCACTCAACAAGAAAAAGAATGAGTTAACCTCGATACGCCTAACAAGGGCCAACACGTAAGGAGTGAAATGCTTTAGCATTTCGTGCAACGCTAAGGCGTTGCACTCCTCTTGGCCCGTTAATCAAGATACGCATAAGCAAATACTTATATGAATACTTGCGCATCTCTTGTAAATAATCCAGGTTAGTTAGATGAACACCTGAACTCTTGGAGGTTTATCCTGGCAGGGTAAGATGACATCCGCGTAGGACTTCAGGACATGGAGAAATGACCGCGGCCTTTCAGGATGCGCTCTGTCCTGGACGAGGATGACAGGGAGAAAAGGTTTGTGCAAATGGACGACAGGGCTGGGAGCCGGCTCCTGCTGCTCTCGGGAGGCGAAAAAACAGCCCTTGTTATCCGCGTTCTTGCATTGCATCGTCTTGCTGCGGTGCTCGAAGCAGCAGGCTTTTCCTTCCACACACGACGAGCAGGCTCCCGAATCCGTTGCCAGAAGACTCGCCCAGAACACGGGACTCTGTTGTAGCGTAAAAAGGAGTCCTATTACCAAGTAGGTGATTTTGAGCGGCATTTTTCTGTGCATTATTCGCTGTCGACCGCCTGTTGCCACTTCTCCAACGGACAATCCAGGGAAGGAAAAGCAGCTTTGACTTCCACGAAACAGCCACAAACGCCACAGCGCAATCTGCCCAACAAGTATTTTGCCTGCTCGCATTGTCCGCAGATTTTTAGTTTCGTGCGATAGGGAATGCGGCCGTTGCTTCGGTCTGCACCCTGTGTCTGAGAGCCATTGCCATTCTTCGTCCTGACCCTGATTCTCGGTGCGGGCGATTTTAGCCACTCTTCTGCTCTGCGCGCCAGCCGCCGGCGCTGAAAACGTTTAAAGAGACAAAAACAAGGCATACCTAAGCCGGAAATTCGAAATCCTAAACTCCAAAATCGAAAAAAAACTGAACCACAAGAAAGTCTTACCAAAAATGACAAAACTCGACTTGTCAGGGCCTAACCTCGATACTCCATTAAAAGCCAATACCAAAGTGTACTCCCACGGTAAGGGCGGTCGTGTTGTCGCCGGTCACGTCTTCCACAAATCGTATGGGGAACACAACCTCGACAAAACCGGAGTAATCGCTGTCAAGCGGAAAACTCTTGTTCAGCAGCGGGGTGAACCCAAAAGAGCGTTGATTTATTTCGAAGGCTGCTCTGGTGCCAAATGTAAATGAGTTCCCAAGACCGACCAACAAGCCGGGGTGAATCAGCAAAGAGACAAAATGCTCATCGATCACGGGAACGATTTCCAGGTCAAAGGCGATTTTATCGCTTTTCTTGACCGTTATTCCCATAGGAAAACCGATGGAAAAGTTGTCTGACAGGGTCGTGGTTTCATCCTCCGTTACAGTAGCTAACGGAATCACGGCGCCAAAGTGGCCTCCCAGCTTGTTCTGTGCTTCAGCAGTGGTCATGGTGACCACCAGGAAGAGCAATAGGATTAGCCTGTAACCAAGACTCACCATTCATCTCCTTCAAGTCTGATCCAACACGGTTTGCAACCGTGTTTTGGGTACGATAGAACCATTAAGACTTTCTATCGATAAGCTTCCGACAGAATGACGGGCTCAACCTTTATCACCTGCTCAACGGCAGTCATGCGAGTAATTTCAACTTCCAGCTCACCTTCTCCGAGAATCTCGTCAACGATCTTCTGCGGAAAGGACCAATAATTCAAGTCGGCCGTGATGGTGAGAGGCGTTTTGGCGTCAGGAGGGACCATAAATGTGTAGTCCACCTTCGCATACCCCATCGGCAAGATGCGCGTATCACAGAGAATCCTTGCAGCTTCCCAGACATTGATATCGACCACGTTTCCGTCTGAATCGGCGATGATGACTTTGAAATTTTTCGTTCCCTCTTCAGTGTGCCCATCTCGAATCGCGCCGAGACGATAAATTTCCTTCCCTTGCGCGTCTTTGACCCGGAAATCAATCCAAACCTCGCGGCCTTCCGGGAAGCCTGTCGGAAGCTTGTGTCCGGCGCCCACATTGGTAACCTTTACTCCCACAGTGATGGGCCAACCAGCCGGAATGGTCGCAGGTGTGTCGACAAATTCGATGGTCGCCGAGGACTTCAACATTTGGCGAGCCCTTTCGGCCATTTCCGATTCATCAAAATGTTCATGCAAGGTGACATTTGCGCCGGTAAAAAAATGAGAGTAAATCTGTTGGCGCTCTTTGCCATCCGGGGCCGCCTTACCCGGATTCTCGGTAACACCAGGGCCAGGCGTCATGTGGCAATCTTGACACTGGATCCCCATCCCATTATAGGGGCTGTCACGCCACTCTTCATAGGTCCGTTCAACCGCCACTTTGTTGAATGGATGCGTCACATTGTGACAGGTGGCGCAATACTCTGATTTTGTATACAACTCCAAATAAGCCGTGTCATGGTGCGGTGAAACAGAGTCCTTCCGTGGCCCGAATTTCAACGGCTCGCCAAATTTCTGTGGTGTGAGAATGAAGGCGCCGTTGCCGCTCCCGGTTGCACCGGAAATATTGTGACAGCTTTCACAATCGACATTTTGCGCATCCGGAATCATCTCTCCGCCAGCCGTCGCAATCCCCGTGGTCAAGCCAATAGGCGAATGACACCCGATGCAGAAATTGTCTACAGCGCCCTGAGTCGCCACGCTTGCCCGCTTCAAGATCGCCTGATAGATGGGGTCTTCCCAGGAATAAGACATGACAGATTGTTGCCACTGCTCGTAAATATCGCTGTGGCAGGTTTCGCAAAACTCCGACTCTTCGAACATGTTCTGAGACAGATCTTCCGGCTCCGTTGACATTCGAGAAGGATAGAAGGGAGCTATCTTCTCATCGGCAATCATGGGATCGACTGACATCATGTCATTGAGATAATCTATGATGCCCGGAGGATTTTCCAAACCCTTGTCGAAGTCAGGTCGCCCCCGAAGAAAGACAACTGTGAGAATGACCAGAGGGAGTGCTGCCGCCACCAAAACATATCTTGAACGCTTCTCAGGCTTCTTTGGTCGGTCGTAAGCGCTGCGGTCCTGAAGATAACGTTCATATGCGGTCAGGTCGGTTCCCGGCTTCTCCTCACTCGGTCCTTCTTCTCTGCGTGAAAATCTTGCTCTCAGGGTTTTGACAATTTGCTGCCCGGTGTGACGAAACTGGGCCCAGATGTTCCTGATTGTCGCCATCGTACTTCTTTCCTGTTGCAGTGCACGGTGCTGATAGGAATCTGATTTTTTCTCAGACTTCGCTGCGAAAAAAGTCATTCAGCGCTTCGCGCCGTCATTTGCCCTGCGGGCGTCATTTAACCCTTGCTCGCTCAATGATCCCCGCCGGGCAAATGACAACAAATGACGAGCACAGCTCAAATAACTCGATCGACAACAAATTGTCGATAGCACGGCGCCAAGCTATTATTCTGTTGGCGATAGTCCTGGTCTCTACCGACTTTCCAGGCAGACGTCTATCTCAACTGGCTAGGATAGAGAATCTGAAGCCACGTGAGCGACAAAATTCAGTGACTCGCTTGATGCAGATTCTCTTGATTTAGATACCAGTTTTTGGGGTCCCAAATATTTGAATACGTATAACGGAGCCTGCCGGCATTCTCGGCGACCACCCTATCATTATGTGTGACGCTGAAGTCACACTTGTTTTGCGCGGCATGCGCTCTTACCGTGAAGCGAGCCTCCGCCGGGATGTCGAGTTCAAAAACCACGGGCTCCTTGGTGATGCAGTGATATTCAAAATTCATCTTAACGGAATCCTCGAACATATGAATAAACCTGACGCTGGTACCGCTGCCTTCAAACATCACCGCAATCTCGTGTTTTCCTGGCAGCAGATGATATTTCTTAATCATTCTCGGATCCTGATCCTTTTCCAGAAACTTGGATACTGGCTGCCCATCGATGTTCGTTATCCAGACATGTTGCTCAGCCGAAGGGTGGTAGCTGCGATGGTCGAGCGTTGCGTGCTCCACCACCTCTACCGTTGGCTGTACCAGTTTCAAAAGTGCCATTCCGCTGTCGGTTTTCGATCCCCCGATGTAGAGCTCGCCCTGGTGCACCATGGCTCTTGATGAGCACGACACGAGGGCCACTGACATCCCCAGAACAACGAGGACGTAACGA
>JBHHXT010000233.1:0-7778 GCA_046757165.1 bacterium
TCATGAATTATCCAGGTTAGAAAGTTATTTCTGTATGGATCAACTTTTTTATGGCCGGTTGGCCGAATACTATTATGTTAGGCTCGACGATATGTCTTTCCAGAATTAGTTGATAAATAGGGGGATTGGTTGATGAACTACGAGAATGAAAAAGAAGCCGCAAAACAACAAATCCTTCAACCTCACAAACCTGTAACTGATCACGCTCGCAGGGGATTTAAGCCCCCTTGTTTGGCCCGCCAGGGAATCCCCTGCGGAACAGTTGAATCGGGATTGCATCCCCTAAAAAGGCGCTAAACTCAGCACCCAAAGCAGATTCGATTCCAAATGGCTCGAGACAGAATCGTTGACGGCAACGGCATCTATTTCACCACATCCAGGATGGCGGCCTGGTGTCGCTGCTTTGCCGGGGTCGATGCCGACGACGGTTTTACCGGTGATAAAACGCCTTTTCATCTGTAGTGCTTTGAATTTCATTTCGTACTCCTTTCTGGTGAAAGGAATAGGTGCATGCAGGCGCACAGGTGGAAAGGCCAGTTTTGGCAATTATTTCGTTAGGTGCAATCATGTCGTAATATAGAAATCGTTAGGCCATCAATATTAAGGAAACAGGAATTCAAGTAAATGAAGGAAGAATCTGACTTTGCGGCTGCGCTTCGCTATGCTGGCGTTGCAACTTTGTTGAGAAGACCTTTAGTAAACGACTCATCCGGTGTAGATATCGCACTGATTGGTGTGCCCTATGATGGTGCAACCGAAAACCGACCTGGGCCGCGACATGGTCCTCGTGAAATTCGCAATATGTCGAGTTTGACCCGTTCGGTTCATCATGTGACTCGGGTGAATCCTTATGAACTTTGCAGCGTGGCAGATTTAGGTGACGTGAATTTCTCAAATCCTTTTGACCTACAACAATGCTTTGCCGACATCACAGAGTTTTACTGCAAGATTTGTGAAGCTGGTGCCGCGCCCTTGAGCGTTGGTGGCGATCACTCTATCAGTTTCCCGATTTTACGCGCTGTTGCGGCTGAACGGTCAGTAGGTATGGTGCACATAGATGCTCATACCGATACGAGTGATCATGAATTTGGGCATAAGTTCACCCATGGCACCCCATTCCGACGAGCGATTGAAGGAGGTTTCCTTGACCCAAAAAGGACGATTCAAATTGGTATTCGGGGGGCACAGAACTCAGAAGAAAGCTGGCAGGCGTCTGAGGATGCAGGGATACGCGTCATGTATATGGAAGAATTTACATCTTTAGGGATTAAGGCTACTCTTGATGAAGTCAGACGTGTGGTAGGCCACGAACCCACTTATATCTCTTTCGATATCGACAGTCTTGATCCAGCTTTTGCCCCCGGCACCGGAACACCGGAGATAGGTGGCTTGACTCCTATCCAGGCACAGGCACTAATCCGGGGACTTGCAGGTCTAAATTTGATCGGTGGGGACGTGGTTGAAGTATCTCCACCGTTTGATCCCACCGGGAATACAGCCCTCGTTGGTGCCACTATGCTTTACGAGATCGTTTGTGTTCTTGCAGATGCAGTTGCCAGAGCAAAAGGCGGAGCTTTGGCCTCACGTTCATTGGAACTCGGACCAAAGCGCGCGAAGTAAATTTCTCGGAGATCTGCCTTCTTACGGACTCAAGTCCATGTCGCGTGTATCGCTCGAAAACTCGAAAGGGTTTATCAGGGGCTGCCGTACCATGTTTCTCGTGAGCGATACGTCTAGCAACCACTACTTAGAAATGCTCGGCGAGACGCCCTGGTGTTGAACAGCCGAATTCCGCGCCCCGTTCCTAATGAGTGTAATAATTGTGTTAGCGGAAGGAAACGGTTTAGATGCCCTCCGCATCTATCTGAAAATCAAGCGAAGTCTCCACCGCTGCACAGACGACTCGGGTGCCCGTGGCATCTGTAGAACACGATAACACTCTCAGCTCCAGACGACTTTGCTGCACAGACGGTGATCATAAAATGAACAAGACATCTCGCACTGCCACACTCTGCCTTTGTATCCTGTTGAGTTTCACAGCAAGCCTGCACGCACAACGACCGTCCCACCCGCATCTTTTCTTTGGCAAGGCCGGCATGGATGCCCTGCGCGACCGCGCCCTGCACGATCCGGTGCTCAACAAGATGTGGAAAAAGTTCCTTCAAGACCGCGTCGAAGTGGCGATGAACACGAAAGTCGTGATTCCATTCGATCAAGAGGATGGGCGCGACTATGGCGATGCCATGGCCGACCTGACCATCGCTTACATCATCACGCGAGACATCAGATATGTGAAAAAAGCGAAAAGAATCGCGCTCGACCTGGCTGATGCAAAAAACTGGGGGACATCGGACTGGGAACAGCATCTTGCCGTTGCCCATATCAGCATCGGCTACGCGTTTTGCTGGGATGTCATGCATGACCATTTCTCCTCCAGCGAAAGGGACAAAATCAGAGATGGGGCTATCAAAGGCGCAAGCAACCTGGTCAGTGTCAACCAATTGTCCAATCACAACTGGACCCCTTCGGCAGCAGAGGGGCTGCTCGCGCTCGCTTTCAAAGGCGAGGTTGACTTTGACAGCGGCCGGCTCGAGCGGGCGAAGAACAACTTCAAGGAGGCACCGCGCAGCGTTCTCTGGGCGCACGGTGCCGACGGCTTCAGCCCGCAAGGGCTGGGGTACTGGCGCAAATACAACCATGTCGCCCTCTTCTTCACGGCTCTGCGCTACAACGAGCCCGAGAATGATTGGTTTCGGCTGGGCAAAGAGTTTCCCGGCAGCGACTTTTTTCAAAAGAGCTCCTTTCCGCGCATCTATACGGATGTACAGCATCCCGACATGAGCTGCATCACATGGGGCGACAGCCAGCAGATCGGCACCGAAGCGGAAGGCCCCTTTGGCTGCATGGGCATGCTGGCTTTATCGGCCTCAGAGTATGACGATGGCTACGCCCTGGATTTTCTCAAAACCATCGTCAATGAATCGCGCTACCGTTTCGAGGACGAAGATGCCGCCGCGTTCATCTTTTATGACCCGAGCGGGGTGCCGTCGCAATCCTACCGCGACCTGCCGCTGAGCGGCTACTGGCCCAATATGGAAGGGGCCGTGTTCCGCAGCGGCTGGGACAAGAACGACATGGTCTTCTTCATGCGTTGTGGCTCCCAGGGTGGACATGCGGCCATGATCAAAGATTTGCCCAGAGACGGCCACAGCCACCCCGATGCCAACGGCTTCGTGCTCTACTACAACAATGACTATCTCGCCGCCGAAGATGGCGCCAAACCAAACATCGGACCGCAAAAAGGGTTGAGAATTACCTATGGTCACAACACCCTGCTGGTCGATGGCCGCGGGCAGAAGGGGGACCGGGGCACGAGGATTCCCTCGACCAATGCCAATATGGATTTTCTCGATGCCAAGCATGTCGGGTATCTTCTGGGAGATGCCACAGACGCATACAAGAACCTGGATCAATTCTACCGCTATCTCATTTACAAAAAGCACAAGTACTTCATCATTGTAGATGAGATTAAGGACAACGCGAAGCACAAGTATGAATTCCTGCTCGGGACCGATAAACGTCATTTCATCGAGAAATCCGGCGAGGACACATTCTATGTCAGGCCATCGCGAGGTTCGGCCCAACTGCCAATCGTGTTTGTCGAGCCGCAGAACCTCGACAGCAAAATCAGCACCAGCCGGCCGTACGCGATTGGCAACGTCATGGTCGACCTGCTCAAGGTCTGGCCAGACACACGCTCGCGAAATGCCACCTTTTTTGCCCTGCTTTACCCGCAGAAGGAAAATGCGCCCGCGCCAAACTATCGCAAGATTTATGACGGGGGCCGCAGTGGCATTGTCGTCGATGACGATGAGTACTATTTGTATAATCAAGCGGCCTCTCTCTATACCTACCGGAGCATGAGCACCGACGCCAAACTCAGTTATCACAAAGATGACCCAAATGCTTTCGAGTACCTCGCTGCGGGGTGCAAAGAATTGTCTTACATGGGGAGTTACGGGTTTACCTCGAGTGAGCCCCTGGTCGCTGCTTTCGAGGATCGCTTCGGGCAGATTCGATTGGGCAAAAACCTGGGTACGGACAAAGAAGCCACCATCACGCTGCGGTATCCCGGCGCGACCGGCGTGCTGGTGGACGGGCAGACGATACCGCTGACTGGCCACGCTTCCGGAAGCGTCTCGTTCAAGCTGCTTCCAAAGCAGTACCAAACCGGCCCGTCCGGGTACGAACAAACCGTCACCGATAACTACGCCATCGAAATTCTGACAGACGGCGCGCAACCGTTTGTTCAGGTTACTCGTCCCAACGGCGGTGAGAGCTGGCAGGTTGGTGGTCTCGAGGCGGTTACCTGGAACTCAGACGCTGGCTTTTCTGCGGCCAAGCTCGAGTACTCCACCGATGGCGGAAGCGCCTGGCAGCTCATCACATCGGGCACGAACAATGACGGTGCTTACGATTGGACCATTCCTGACGATCTCTCCAACACCTGTCTGGTTCGCATCTCAGACGCCGCCGATGGCAGCCCGGCAGACGTCAGCGATGGCGCGTTTGCCATTGTCGATGCGGGGGGAGCCGCACCGCGAATCGATTCCTTCTCGCCAACCGCCGGGCCGCCGGGGACAACCGTTTCCATCTCCGGCGAGCATTTCTTGAATGCAACCCAGGTTCAATTCAATGGCGCCAGCGCAACTTTTGCCATCGAAACGGACCAGGCAATCACAGCTACCGTGCCGAACGACGCTGCTACTGGAAGAATTTCAATTAGCAATGCTTCTGGTACGGGCTCGAGTTCCAGCGATTTTGTCGTCAGTTCAGGCGGCAACACGGTCAGTTTGCTCCCGAGTGACGATGGGCAGGTGAAGCTCACGGCCGGCGGCAAGAATTATGGCGCCAAACCGACAGCCAAGGTGGCGAAAGGAAGGTTCGTCTTTTACCTCAAATTTCAAGTCCCGGTCCTTTCCGGTCAGGTGGCCAGCGCACGGCTCAGGCTACAGGTCACGACCGGGGCAACCGACGGGAGTAAAGATGGCGGCTCGATCTACCTCGTTTCGAATGATTACAAGAACTCCAACCTTCCCTGGGACGAAGACGGCTTGACCGCCGACAACGCCCCGGACATTCAGGGTCAACCCCTCGCCACGGCTGGTACCGTGGCGGCCAATAGTGTCGTTGAGTTTGACCTGACGACGGCCATCCGCCGGGACGGGGTTTACAGCTTTGCCATCAAGAACAGCATAACGGACCAGGCGAAATACGAAACCTTGCAGGGTTCATTTCCGCCTGAATTGATGGTGGTGACGGCAGGTGGCGGTGGGCCGCAGGAATACAATCTGACGGTCATAACTCAGGGGCAGGGGACGGTGACTTTGGATCCGGCTGGCGGACGTTACGCTTCCGGGACCGAGGTAGAGCTGTCGGCCGTGCCGGCGACCGACTGGCGCTTCGCTGGCTGGTCAGGGGACCTGAGCGGTGCAGCCAATCCTGCATCCATTCTCATGACCGCAAACAGGGAGGTGACGGCTTTGTTCGAGGAGCAGGGGAGCGCAGGCACCGTGGCATTTACACCTGTGGCCGACGCATACGTCCGCTCATCCAGACCAACCACCAATTACGGGGACCGGATTCAGCTCGCGGTCAAGAACAGCTCCACGAAGTACCGGACTTTTCTCCGCTTTGACATCGCGGGTCTGACCGCCCCCGTCAATAGGGCCACACTCGAGCTTTATGTCGTCGATCGGAGCTCCGTCGGTGGCGGCGTGTATTCTGTTTCAAACAATTACAAAGACTCCGGATCGCCCTGGCAGGAAGACAGCATCACCTGGCAAAATGCGCCGGATGTGACGGGGGCTCCCATGAGCACACTTGGCGTGGTGGCAGTGGGCCATCTGGTCGAATTGGATGTAACCCCGGCCGTTGCCGGCAACGGCACCATAAGCCTGGCGCTGCACAAGTCTTCCGGGGGCAAGGCGGCTTACAGCTCGCGGGAAGGCAGCCATCCCCCCCGATTGGTGCTCGAGCTGGCAGACAGCGGCGGAGGAAATCAGGCGCCCCTGGCCCGGGACGACGAGGTGAATCTCGGCACCAATCTGACGGCGGTCGTCAACGTTCTGGAAAACGACAATGACCCGGATGGTTCGTTGGACGCGACCTCGGTCTCGGTGCTGACACCGCCTGAGCACGGCGCGGCAGATGTCAATCCGTTCTCCGGTCTCATCACCTACACGCCTGACGCCGGCTTTTCAGGCCAGGACCAGCTTCGGTACGACATGGCAGACGACGAAGGTCTCAGATCGAATCCTGCCACGGTGCGCTTTACGGTCGGTGCAGCAGGCGGGACAACGACGCTGACGTTCACCCCCACCGATGACAACCAGGTGAAGCTTACCGCACCCGGCAAGAACTATGGCGCCAAGGCGACCGCTAAGGTGGAAAAGAATAAGTTCGTGGCATATTTCAAATTCGAGGTCACGGGTTCGGGGACTGCTCAAAGCGCCACTCTGAGGCTGTATGTGGCCAGCGCCAGTGTCGACGGGGGCTCGGTCTATCTAACCAGCAATACGTTTGCAGGAACCACCGAGCCCTGGCTGGAAGAGAAGCTCAACGCCGACAATGCCCCGGTTCTGCCAGGGAGCCCTGTCGCCACGATAGGGCCGGTGCAGGCGGGCCGGTACATCGAAGTGGATGTATCATCGGCGATCGCCGGCGGCGGCACCTACACCTTCGCGATTTCCAGCAATTCCAGGGATCGGGCAAAATACACTACCAAGGAAGACAGCCGGCCCCCGGAACTGGTCGTGACATTCTCTGACCAACCTGTCAGCGCCGAAGCGTTGCGTGCAAGGGATGAAACAGCACGACAAAGTGCCTTTTCAGAGGGGACGCCGCTTCCCGGTGCATTCAGTCTCTCTGCCAACTATCCAAACCCGTTCAATGGCGATACGGTCATCCGCTATGCCCTGCCGCGCGCCGCGCGGGTGCGCGTCACTGTTTATGATATTCGTGGGCGGGAGGTTCATCGACTGGTCGATGGGAGTCAGCCCGCCGGATTCAAGACCGTAACCTGGAACGGCCGCAATCGCTCGAATGTCGCGGTTAGCTCAGGCGTTTACCTCTTGCATGCGGATCTCGGCGGCCGCGTGTTTACCACAAAGATGGTCTTGCAAAAATAAGCTCAGAAGCAGAGCCTTTCCCGGAAGTGACCGCCAACCTTGCGAAGGTTTCGAACCTTCGCAAGGTTGTTGACCGTTCCCCCCCATCAAGAATTACCGATCCGAATAATGTCTGCAAAGATTCCGACTGCTGTTACTTCCGCTCTAAAAATATTTGTCTATCGGAAATCTTTTCATTATATTTTGAGTGTTAACAGCAAGAATTTGGAATCACTTCTAGTTGAGACGTTTTGGAGAAATGAAAAGAGCACAAGAACTAAAAGAAATGTTGGCGACTCTTAATCGAGCAGAAAAGGCCGAATTACTACAGTGGGTGGTGCAAGATCTGGGTAGTGCTTTTCCCGGCATTGAAAGTACTCCCGGCATTTGTGGTGGCGAGCCGAGAATAGTCCGCACCCGCATCCCTGTTTGGCTTCTTGAACAGGCCAGAAGGCTTGGTGCAAAGGATGCAGATTTGTTGCGGAGTTATCCGACACTCAGAGCAGAGGATTTGGTTCATGCCTGGGCCTATGTTCACTCACATCGGGAAGAAATTGAGCAGCAGATCAGGGAAAATGAGGAAGCCTAATAATGGCTCGTCTCTATTCG
>JBHHXT010000234.1:0-7768 GCA_046757165.1 bacterium
ATACAGCAGCACTCCGTAGGAGTGCAATATTAACCCTCTGTGTCCAGCGAAAGATGTGGGACACGATAAGTCTCAGTAGGAGGCGCCTCCCGTCAATTTAGGCAGCGCATAGACACTTTTCCAGCCCGGCGTGAGCGGCTCTTTCAGGTACGGCTCCAACTCTTCCGCCGTGCGCAAGGTCACGCCCTCGACCGGCGGAACTTTGCCGGCAGGGAATGCTGCCAGAATCTGGTCGTTGATCAAAGTCAAGTACTTGAGAATGGCCGCGATGCAGCGCTTTGCCTTGTGCGGCTCTCCCAGTCGTGGCTTCCCGACGACACCTTCCGGAATACTGGCCAGCTCGATGGGGAAATGTCCCTGACCTTCGGACCAGCTCATCGGCCTCTGGTACGGATCGACGGCTTTATCGAAGTGGCCGTCCGGCAAATAGCCTTTGGGGTCGGTTTCTTCTGCGAACGCCATCTCGCAGGACTCCTCGCCTAGCAGCAGACGGATAACCGCCGTTTCAGCTTCATCGGCATGCACGAAGTCGGTATCGAACGAACCGCCCCGGGCTTTGGTGCGAAAGAACTCGCGCACGGCCCGGTGCCAGTCGATGGTCCAGAAAATGCCGGGCAAATTGTAGGTCTTCTGAAACTCCTGTATCGCCGATTCCAGCACCCACTGCTGGCCATGGTTGTTGACCATGATGATCTTGCGGAAGCCGTCGTTCCACAGACCGAGCAGCACACTGATGAGCGTCTTGCGGACGGTCTCTTCATCCAAAGAAACCGTGCCCGGCATGCCGATGTGGTGGTGGGGGTGCGCGCCATAATTCAGCGGGGAGTAGGCCAGGTTGACGGGGCGGCCCTGTTTGGCCGTGTATCTGCGCACCCCTTCCAGAATCTGCGACGCCATAAAATTATCCAGATGAGTCATGGTGTGGAGCCCGTGGTTCTCGGTTGTGCCCAGCGGAACGAATACGATATCGTTGACACGTCGGTTCTCGATAACCCGCTGGCGCACCGTGTTCTGGATATAGGTGCCAATCTTGCCAAGCTCGGAAGGCGAGGGGATTTCATACTCTTTCAGGATGGTGTCGATCTGATCGTCGCTCGCCTCCCAGATTTCCTTTTTCAAACGTCCCACCGGGGTATCCTCAAAGCGGATATCCGGACGGTCAGACTCCAGCCACTTGGATTCTTCCATCATCTTGAACTCCTGTTGTGTTTTCAATCCTTTCGTTATCAGTCAAAGTCGGTCACTGTGATCTTGACCTCATCACGGTCTGTTTGCAGTGCCACGCAATTTTCTTCGACCTTATCCAAGCCGATTCTTTTGGTGATCATCTTCGTCATATCCATGCCCGCGGCCATGCAATTGATGACGTTGGGAAAGGTGCCATGGCCCGAGTGCCCCTGGGCGCCGACGACGTTGGCCCGGCGAACTTGTAGAACTTCACCCGTTAGCGGAATCTTGTCATCGGCACGCGCCACCACCACAACCGTTGTGTTGATCGCCCGGCCTTCCCAGATGATTCGCTCCACATCCGGCCAGACAACGCCTGGCAGACCGGTCGCCTCGAGAATGATTTTGGCACCCATGCCGTGTGTGATCTCTAACACCGCCTCGGCCGCATTTTCTCGCGTCGGATCGATGGCATGCGTCGCTCCCATGTTCAAAGCCATCTCCCTGCGGGCCGCGGAAGGCTCCGAGAGGATAACGTTGCTCGCTCCTGCCTGTGCCAGCACCGAGCAGGCGGCAACGCCAATCGGTCCACCGCCCAAGATGACGACACTCTCACCCGCCCGGATACCGCCGCCGCGTTCAATGACCGCATTATAAGCCACGGATGTGGGTTCGACTGTGCTGCCCAGAAGCCACATCTTTTCTTCTCCATAAATATCACGCAATCTCTCCAGGCTCCAGAGATAACGAGCATCAACGGCCACATATTTCGCAAAAGCGCCATCGACTGAGAAACCGATTTCCTGGAGTTTTTCGCAGTGATTGGGGTAGCCATCCGCACAGGGCTTGCACTGAGCACACCAGAACATCTCTTCAGCGCAAACGGCCTCTCCAATCTCATATCTCTTGCCGGTGCGTTTGTTGATGGCATCTTTGCCGGCCTCGACGACCTTGCCAGAGAATTCATGACCCAGAGTCACCGGGAAAGCAGTTAGACCCGGATAGAAAATA
This sequence comes from bacterium, assembly GCA_046757165.1. Lineage (GTDB taxonomy): Bacteria > Zhuqueibacterota > Zhuqueibacteria > Oceanimicrobiales > Oceanimicrobiaceae > JBHHXT01. The sequence continues at coordinate 2,179 of JBHHXT010000234.1, forward strand.
TAGCCATCTTCGTTGGTTTGCCGCATGTGGACGTCACTGCCGCAGATGCCACAGGCCTGTAATTCAAGCAGTACTTCGGTTGGGCCTGGTTTGGGCACCTCTTTCTCTACCAGGTCGATATGAGGATTCCTCCAGACCCGACTCCCTAAATACGTCAATTCCCCTTCGACATCTTTCAAACCGAGTTTGAAATCAGCCCTGGGCTCCCAACTGGCAAAAAGTGTTGCAGTTTTCATGATACTTCCTCTATGATATATCTAAGGATTGGGACAAATGATGACGTCAAAACTCATCCTATATTCTGACTTCCAGCCCGTCATAGGCCACCCTTATGTTTTCATAAGGGGACAGTTTCTCCACCAGTTCTTCATGAGGGAAGGCGTGGTGTCCAATATGGGTGATCACAAAACGGGTTTTCGGATATCGTTCGGCAATCTTGATGACGGTGATGATGTCGATGTGGTCGGTACCGCCGTCCCAGGACACCGTATGGAAAATGACGAGCTCGGCCTGTTTCACCTGCAACCTCTGGTAGTCGGACAACTTCGTATTGACGCTGTCGCTGAAATGCACGATGCGTTTGCCGTTATGTTTGAATATCAGCCCAAAGGTAGGGATTTTATGCGACACTGCGAACGGGGTGACTTTGATCTGACCGACTTTGACCGATTCCCGGTCGTGCAGCACATGAAACTTGCATTGCTCGTATAAACGGTCGGTTATTTCAAAATTGCCGAGAACAGACATATTGCCATACACCGGGATTTTTTCCGGCCAATATTCAAATTCAGTAATCCCGGCAATGTGGTCATAGTGTTTGTGAGAAAGGAAAATGGCAGAGATATGAAATATTCGTTTCTCATTCAACATCTGTCCGATAGAGGCCGGCGTATCAAACAGAATCGTGTCTGTGCCATTCCTTATGATAACAGAGACTCTGCGGCGATAATTCTTGCCACCTTCGTCCCTCGCCCGTTCGCACAATTTACATTGACAGCCGACTGCGGGTACGCCACGGCCATCTCCGGTTCCAGCAAATGTTATCCGCATTGATGTTTTCCATTGAATCACAAACGCTGCATTTCACCCTTTATTGACAAGAATCGTTCCCAATAAAATTGACGAAAGTTGCAATTGGCTTTTGAGCTCAAATGAGAAAATGAGAATCATTTGTTTGCCTTGAATCTTCGCAAGATTAGCTCAGACGATGCTTCAACCTAGGCACCAGCGCCGGATGCACACCGATCATGATCATCGGTTAACGAAACAGGATGTTTAAAGCGACCAGACACGAGCCAAGAACCAACCCCAAATATCCAACTCTCCTGGAGTCAACAATAATCAATTCTTTCCATTTTATCTTCTGTCCTGGTGAGAAATACGAGACAGAGGCGATTGTCGCATAACACAATATAATCACCTGGACACGGTCAGCGTTTCTGAGGCGGAACTACAGGATTTTTATGCCAGGAATAAATCAAACTATGTTGAACCCTCGAAAGCAAACATCCGCGAAATATTTGTGAAGGACAAAGAGCTGGCGAAGATCAAAACCACGGACGACTTTGCCGCAGGCAGAAAGGTCGAGATGTTCGCTATTCCGAGATTTTAGACATCCTGCCGGATAAAGCAAACCCTGTCACGGTTTTCTCGCTTTGACATATTGAGCCACAAACTGTTTGAAGGCCCGGAGATTTCGCGGCGAGAGCCGGATTTCAAGCGATCTTTTTTCCCCTGAAATCTTCACACTGGCCTCGCTGGCGCTGGCAAGCCGGGTCAGCTGCGCCGCGGTGAGCTGGTACCGGGCTTGCTCGGTGACGTAGGGTCCGTCACCGCCCTGGAAGATGGCACGATCCTCAGCTCCGGCGCCCTCCCCTGGCAAGGACAGGCGGGCCCCGTCAACGGTCAAAACCAGCGGTTTGTCTGTTCTGAGCAACAGCCCCTCTATGCCATTGTAGCGCACCACCAGGTAGTAAAGTCTCTCGCCGGTACGCCAGTCCAATCGCAGGGCGTTCAGGAACAGCTCGTAGACAAAGCCACCGGTGGCCGTGGTTTGTTCAACCACGAGATTGCCGACCGTGTGAGTTTTGCGGAATCCTTCGAGTTCATTGTGGTCGGTAACGATGTCGACCTTGCTGGTGGCGATGCAGTGACTGAACAGGAGGATAGCCAGGAGACCCCGTAGCAGGAAGTTCCGAAGGTCGAAGACGGGAGCCATTCTGCGCTGTTTCATGGGCAAAGTTTTGGAAATTCCAAACAGTCAATGTGGTAAGTAACGTGTTTGGCTTTGAAGCAAGATTTGTGCGTTTGGTTTTTCAGCTTTGATGCTCGAGCCTTATTTGGAATTTGGTCATTTGGTTTTTGGGATTTGCGGTTGTGAAATCCCGTGTTTTTTGCGGGGCTTCGCCGCTCTGGGTCAGTCCGTGCTCTGCGTGAAACCGGTCTTATTCATCCGCACCAGAAACCGCTCGTCGATTCTGTTTTTTTTCACTTTGCTTGCGTTTTTCTGTCAACCGTCCCTCTTTCGCTCCCTGGCTCGGGCGGGTTGGAAGGCGAACCTTTGGTTTCTCTGCAGCCCGACGGAGAAGGGCAGTCAAACGCTCGACGGCATCCCGGCGGTTGCGCTCCTGCGTGCGGAATCGCCGGGCAGTGATCACCAGGACGTCATCCTTGGTCAGCCGGTTTCCGGCTAGTTTGCACAGCCGCGCGCGCATCTCCTGCGGGAGGACCTGGGTGTTGGCAAGGTCAAAACGAAGTTGCACCGCTGTGGCGACTTTGTTGACATTTTGGCCCCCGGGTCCTGACGAGCGCACGAACTCGAATTGAAGCTCCTGCTCATCGATCGCGATGGTGTCTGTTACCTGAATCATAAATTGCGGATGAAGAAATTTGTCATCATAGTGAAAAGATGCACATACGTGAAGCGGTTGCCGGTCCCAAACAGGCTGTGATTCCCCCCCGGGTAAATCATCAACTGAAACTGTTTGTTTGCCCTTTGCAGCGCTGAGACCATTTGCACCGTTTGCTGATAGTGGACATTGTCATCCAGGTCCCCCTGGACGATGAGCAGTTTTTGATCGGCTCGCAAGCGGTCCGCAAAGTTCTTTGCCGAGGCCTGGGCGTAATTCTCGGCGTTTTTCTGTGGCGTGGACATGTACCGTTCCGTGTAGATGGTGTCGTACAACTCATGGTCGATGCCCGGTGCCACGGCCACCCCGGCTTTGAAGGTGTTCGGGCCGTCGTACTTCATCATCGAGGTCAAGGTGTTGTAGCCGCCGTAACTCCAGCCCCAAATGCCGATGCGGTTCTCGTCGATATACGGCAGCGTACCCCACTGCTTTGCCGCTGCGATCTGGTCTTGCGGTTCGAGCGTGCCCAGCTTCTTGTAGGTTGCGCTGGCGAACGCTTTGCCATAGCCGGTGGCGCCACGGTTGTCAACACAGGTGACGATGAGGTCGTGTTCTTCAACCATGTATTTGTGCCACAATCCGAAGCGCCCTGGCCAGCGGTCCGTGACTTGTTGGACGCCCGGGCCGCCATAGGTGAAAATGAGCAGGGCGTACTGCTTGTTTGGATCGAAGTCTGAAGGTTTGAGCATGGTGCCATGCAGATCGGTTTCACCGTCTGCCGCTTTGACGGTCACAAACTCAAACCGCGGCAACTGGTAGGCCGCCAGTGTCTCTCTTAGCCTGGCATTATCCTCCAGCACCTTGACCTCAGAACCCTCGGACCGGTAGAGCCGCGTGACCGGCGGCGCATCGATGTTTGAATACGTATCGATATAGTAGCTGTAATCGCTCGACAGGTTGATGACGTGTGTCCCCTGTTCCCGGGTCAGTTTTCTGGGCTGTGCGCCGTTGGTCGGCCTCAAAGGCACCACATGGAGGTGGCGTTCCAACGGACTCTCCCGGGTACCGGTGAAATAAACGTTGCCGGCTTTCTCATCCACGCCGTGAACGATCGTGACGCGCCACTCCCCTTTGGTGAGCTGCCGGACCAGCTCGCCGGTATTCTTATAAAGGTAAAGATGTTTGAAGCCATCCCGCTCACTGAGCCAGATGAAATGTTCGCCGTCTTCCAGGTAGGTGAGATACTCGCCGCCAAAGAAATCAACGACCTCCACCCAGGCGTCGTCCTCCTCTTTCAGGATGGTGCGGACCTTCATGTTTTTCGGGTCCCCGTACACCAGCTCGGCCAGGTTTTGGTCACGATTCATGCGCAGCATCCAGACTGCGTGCTTGCCGTCTATTTTGGGCGTCCACCCCATGCGCAGGATGTATTCGAATTCCTCGCTGTCTGTATACCAGGTGCCCGTTTCGAAAAATTTCGTCCTTTTCTTCCGGATGTCGACCACACCGATGCGGACCTCGCTGTTGGGCTCTCCGGCGAGCGGGAAGCGAAAGCGGATTTCCTTCGGCTTCTTGCCGCGCAGATCGACCATGAAGAAATCGCTCGTCTCCGTCTCATCGAACTGAAAGAAGGCGAGGTACCGGCTGTCGGGACTCCACGACCAGCCGTCACGCAAGGCAAGCTCCTCCTCGTATACCCAGTCGGAGGTGCCGTTGATGATCTTGCCCTCGGCGCCGTTGGTCGTGAGCTCGGTTTCTCGCATCGTTGCCACCTCCACAAGGTAGAGGTTGCGGTTGCGCACGAACGCGACATAGTTGCCGTCGGGGCTGAACTTGGCAAACATCTGGTACCCCTTCTCTCTTGGGCTCAGGGGCGTAAGAGACTCACTTTCAAAATCATAAAGATAGTAGAACCCTTTTGTGTTTCGCCGCCAAACGCGCGCCGATTCGGTATAGATGAGCAGTTTCGAACGGTCGTGGTTGTACGCGTAGCCTTCAATGTCGATCAGCCGGTCGAGGTCAGCGGCGTGCAGTTTGTTGCCATCGAGAATCGTTTGCTCCTGGTCTTTTTCCAGGTCGAGGCTCATCAAATGAGTCACGCCCGCCGTGTCGGCTCTGGTGAACGTGATCACCGGCCCGTGCTCCGCCCACTGGCCGCGCTGAAAGAACTGACCGAAGAACTTGCGCGAAGCGAAGATATCTTCGATGGTCAGGGCCGGTTTTTCCTGTTGTGCCGGCAGCGGTCGGCATGCGACGAGTCCAGCAATAATGGCTAAGAACAGGGATGTTCGGATTCGGTGCATTGCAGTCTCCTGAAGGGTTAGAATTGATTGCGTTCTCCCGGGGCGTTACCGAGATCGAGGTCTTTCGGCTCTTGCAGCTCAACCAATATAGGGAGTGTCGAGGAACAATTCAACGGATTAATTGCGAAGTTGAATTTCCCCCATTTTGGGGAGACAGTTAATTCAAAGCCTGATCCAACATTCTGTCTTTGCGGGACAACCGGGTTTTAGGTGCATATCCGAGAGGCATACCCAGCGCGGCCTTCGACCGCAACGAAATAATTGATTCAGCCACGCGATTGAGACTAAAATAGGACAATAATAATCCGTGGCTCATCCGTTGGGTTCTTCAATCGGCTGGAAATTATCTCGAACGGGTTGACGAACCCAACGGACATATTTTGTCTTGTTAGCAGTAATAAAGTAAAGCACTCATAATAAAGAATAAGTGGGTAAACT